>DBMG01000106.1 GCA_002304785.1 Candidatus Accumulibacter sp. UBA704
TTGAGCTGGCTGTGGATGTGTGCGGCGCAGCGTTGGCCGAATACCTGGCCGGCGTTCAGGGCCGCGCCGCCCGGCCGCGTGACACCGTGCGTGCCGGCGATTTCGCCGACGGCGTAACAGCCCGGCAGGCTGCTGCGCGCGAAGATGTCGACGTCGATGCCGCCGTTCATGTGCTGGTGATTGACGTTGAACGGCAGCGGTTCGCGCGTGATGTCCTTGCGGTATTGCTTGTACAGTTCGATGGCCAGCGGGTTCATGCATTTCAGGCGTTCGATCGGGGTCGCCTGCAGGGCGCCGTTGTTTTCCAGGTAGGCGCGAACGTCGGCATCGAGCCGCGCCAGATCGAAAGGCTGGTCGCCGGGGACGGGCTGCGGATTGCGCAGGAAATCCAGCCAGACCGTCCGCCCCTTGCGGGTTTCCCGATAGATCGCCAGATCGACGAGGCTTGACCCGTAGTTCAACGTGCGCGTTGCGTGGAACGGCCACTGGTAGCCCTTGCGGAAGACGTTGGAGACGAGTTCCTGCGTGGTCCGGTAGTAGTCGGCGAGGAAGTTGTATTCGGTGCCGTCGGCGTCGGTCGAGTAGACGTAGGGCATGACCTGCACATAGGTGCCGGAGAGGTTCCAGGGGAACTCGGTGCGGCGCGTGCCGATGCCGAACTGGTGTTCGGTCAGGTTGGTCAGCTCCAGCCCGGCTTCCAGCGCGAGGCCGAGCGAGCCGAAACAGTTCTTGGGATAGACGCTGTCGCGGAACAGTTCGCCCGGGCCGCCGGTCGCCAGGACGATATAGGGGCTCAGGACGACGCTCAGTCCGTAAGGGTTATCGTGGTTGGTCCGGTTGAGCAGGACCAGTCCGGCGGCCTTTTCGCTCTGGCCCGGGCCGCTCTTGAGCAGGGACATGCCGGTCGTGTGGTCGAGGAACGGAATGTTCAGGCGCGTGGCTTCTTCCGAGAGGACCTTGACCATCAGGCGCGACGTGCGCGGGCCGCAGCTGGTGGCCCGGCCGAATTCGTCGTGATCGGTCTGGTAGCGCAGCACGGCGCCGAAACGATCCTCCGGCAAGGGGAGGCCAAGATACTTCAATCCGGCAAAGGCACCGATCGAGCCAACCGCTTCGACGTAGGCGATGTCGGCATCCATCGCGCCGCCACCGCCGAGGGCCTGCGCCATTTTCGTGAAATCGTCGCCGCGGTGCTTGGTGCATGCCGTGTGCAGGGTCTGCTTGTCGGAACCGGAAAAGGCCGAGGTGCCCCAGAACAGCTTGCGCGTGACGACCAGCACGTCGACGCCGCGCCGCTTGAGTTCCACCGCCGCGCGCAGGCCGGCGGCGCCGCTGCCGAGGACCACTGCCGGGTAACGATAAACGGGCACCCGGATGCCGTCGATCTCGAGATGCTCGTTGAGCGGCGGCGGGGCCATTTCCCGCGGCAGGTGGACGTCGGTCAGTTCGTCGAGAATGTGCTGGGGAATCGGGGTCGCCATGGTGTCAGAGCCTCCGCAGGTGGAATCCGCCGTCGACGTTGATGACTTCGCCGGTCGAGAAGTCGAGCAGGCCGGAACAGGCGGCCCAGACGGCCTTGGCGACGTCGTCCGGTTGCCCCCAGCGCCTGATCGGAGTGAGGCCGTTGGCGATCATCGCATCGTATTTTTCCTTGACCACGGAGGTCATGTCGGTGGCGATGACGCCGGGGCGGATTTCGTAGACGTTGATGCCGGAATCGGCCAGCCGGTCGGCGAACAGTTGGGTGACCATGCTGATGGCGGCTTTCGAGATGCAGTATTCGCCGCGCTGGGTCGACGAGGTGTACGCCGAGACCGAGGAGATATTGACGATCTTCGGGGCGAGTGCCGGGTTGCCGGCCTTGGCCTCGCACATGATGCGGGCCACCGCCTGCGAAAGGAAGAAGGTCGATTTGAGGTTGATGCCGAGGACGCGATCGAAGCTTTCCTCGCTGGTTTCCAGCAGGTCCATGCGCACCTTCGGCGCGACGCCGGCGTTGTTCACCAGCACGTCGATGCGCCCGAATTCTTCCAGCGTGGCGCTGAGGATCCGGTCGCGCCCCTCCCGCGTGGAAACGTCGGCCTGGACGTAGATCCATGGCAGGCGGCTTTGCCGGATGGCGGCGAAGTTGGCGGAAATGCCGGACAGTTCCGAGGTGCCGACGGCGACGATGGCATAGCCTTCGCCCGACAGCCGGGTGGCGATGGCATTGCCGATTCCGCGCGACGCACCGGTGACAATGGCAACTTGGTGTTCGATCATGGGTTTCTCCAGGGCAGTGTTCAGACGACCGTCTTGTGCCGGGCAATACAGGTGTCGAGGACTTCTTCGCCGGGTTTGGTCCACCAGTAATCGGAGAAGATCTCTACTTCGGCGAAACCCGAATACCCGGCGGCTTCGGCCCAGTGGCGGCATTTTTTCAGTTCGATGACGCCGTCGCCCATCATGCCGCGGTCGTTGAGCAGGTCGCGGGTCGGCGTCAGCCAATCACACACGTGATACGCCAGCAGGCGGTCGGCGCCGGCCCGCATCAATTGGGCTTCGAGTTTCGGATCCCACCACACGTGGTACAGGTCGGCGGCTACGCCGAGCATCCCGGTTCGCTCGGGGTCGAGCTCGTCGCATAGGTCGAGCGCCTGCTCGAGCGTGTTGATGCAGGCGCGGTCGGCCGCTTGCATCGGATGCAGCGGTTCGATGGCCAGCGGCATGCCGATTTCGCGCGCGTATTCGAGCGTGGCGGCAATGCCGTCGCGCACTTCGGCACGGGCGCGCGAAATGTCGACATACGCCGGCGCGCCGTTCAGCGCTCCGGGCAGGGAGCCGACAACCAGTACCAGGCAGGGAGAGTCGAGCTGCCTGGCTTCGTCAATCGCCTTGCGGTTGTCTTCCAGTGCGGCGCGCAGGCCGGCCGCGTCGGCGGCCGGAAAGAACCCACCCCGGCAGAAGCCGGAAAGACGAATGCCGGTTTCGCGTAACTGTCTGGCAATCCGGTCGATCCCCACGGCGGTCACCTGGTCGCGCCATGGGCTGATCGCCCGGATGTCGCGCCGCGCGCATTCGTCGATGATGCGGTTCAGCGGCCACTGTTTCCTGACCGTGGCGGTGTTGATCGAGAGAGTTTCGTGGTTCGCCGAGAAATCGCGCATCGGCCGACTCCTGTTATCGTGTGTGTGGGAAGAAGGCCGAAGGCCGGCAATCAGGCTTGCAGCGCGGGCAGGTCGATCCAGCGGCGCTCCGCCCAGCTTTGCAGTCCCAGTTCGACCAGTTGCACGCCCTTGGCGGCTTCCAGCAGGTTCCACTTGAAATCGCCTTCGCCCCAGACGTGCTTGAGGAAGAGTTCCCATTCGACTTTGAACGCGTTGTCGTAGGTCGTGCTGTCCGGAACCAGTGCCCAGTCGTCGAAGAAATTGTGGGTCTGCCGGACGTCGGGATTCCATACCGGGCGGGGCGTATTGACCCGTGACTGGGTCCAGCAGTCGGTCAATCCGGCCACGGCCGAACCGTGCGTACCGTCGACCTGGAAGGTGACCAGGTCGTCGCGGCGGACACGTACGCACCAGGAACTGTTCATCTGGACGATCACGCCGTTTTCCAATTCGAAGGTGGCATAGGCGGCGTCGTCGGCCGTCGCCTTGAAAGCCTGGCCTTGCTCATTCCAGCGTTTCGGGATGTGCGTGGCGCCAAGGCAGGAGACGCTCTTGATCGGTCCGAAAATATTGTCGACGACGTAGCGCCAGTGGCAGAGCATGTCGAGGATCATGCCGCCGCCGTCTTCGGCGCGGTAGTTCCACGACGGGCGTTGGATCGGCTGCAGGTCGCCTTCGAAGACCCAGTAGCCGAATTCGCCGCGAACCGACAGCACGTCACCGAAGAATCCAGCCTTGTTGAGCATCTGAAGTTTCAGCAGGCCCGGCAGCCACAGTTTGTCCTGTACTACTCCATGCTTGACCCCGGCCTGTTTGGCGGCACGATAGATATCCATGGCCGCGTCGAGATTGGTCGCCACGGGCTTTTCACAATAGACGTGTTTGCCCGCGGCGATCGCCCGTTTGAGCAGTGCAGGGCGCTCCTGCGTCGTGGCAGCGTCGAAGAAGATCGCGTCGTCCTTGTTCCTGAGCGCTGCGTCGAGATCGGTGGAGACGCGCGAAATGCCGTATTTGTCGGCCAGCGCCTGGATCTTCTCCGCATTGCGCCCGACCAGGATCGGGTCTGGCATCAGGCGGTCGCCGTTGGCGAGCGCCACGCCACCCTGCTTGCGGATTTCGACGATGGAACGGATCAGGTGTTGGTTCATGCCCATGCGCCCGGTGACGCCATGCATGATGATGCCGATACGGTGTTGCGCCATTTCGATTCCTCTCAAGTAAGCAACGCATTGAACAGATGGCAAGCGCTCGAATCGCCGCGTGATGGGTCGCGGTCGGCGTTCTCACGGCGTTTGGAGATGGCCCGGCTTTGTTCGAATGTTACCGGACGGTTAATAGAGTTCGAATTTATCGAAGCGGAGTTTTTCTGTCAACAAGTTCGCCCTCTGGCTCTGTGCGGCCCACTGAAAAGTCGGTCATATACGGCATGGTGTCTATAAGTATTTTGTTTAATGGGAAAAATTCGGGGGTGGTCAATCCTGTTCGGCGAAGGCCGTTTCTGTGGTTCACCAGTGCGCAAATGGACTGCGAAGATTCGTAAAAACGCTATTGCATGTTACTCAGCAGTTAATTAGAATCGTTTTTCACAAATGGTCGTAGCCGGCAAAACATGATTGTCCCGGGATAACGGGAAAGCGCGGACAACACTAGAAAAAGCGCAAAACAGGCCGGTGCGCACGAAGAATTGGATTGTTGAGGTATGTGGTTGGCTTTGCGGGGGTGCGGGAGGTCTGGTTTCCTCTTTTTCGTCCGGATCAGGCCAGGTTTTTGGCCGGGAAAGGCGGGAGAACGCATCCATACGAAATGACATTGGAGGGAATGACATGCGTAACCAAAGATTCTTGGCAAAAACGTTGTTGGTCATACCGTTGATCTGGTCCGGTATTGCGATGGCCGGCGAGATCGTGCTGGGCAACCTGCAGGACCTGAGCGGGCCGACGTCCGTGCTCGGCAACGCGGTGACGCGTGGCGCCGAGGTGGCGGTCGAGAAGATCAACGCCGCCGGCGGGTTCAAGGGCGACAAAATCAAGCTGATCACGGCCGACACCAAGGGTAACGTGCAGGAAGCCATCAAAGCGTTCACCCGTCTCGTCGATCATGAAAAAGCGATTGCCGTCCTCGGCCCACCCGTTTCCAACATCGGTCTCGCCATCGCACCGATCGCCAACGAAAAGAAAATCCCGGTCGTCGGCAGCTTTATCGACCCGCGTGTGACCGTGCAGGAAAACGGCGAGCCGCAGCCCTCCATGTTCCTGATCCAGCCGACCAGCGTTCAGTATGCTGAGATCATTGCCAGCTATGCGAACGAGAAACTCGGCTACAAGAAATTCGCCGTGCTCTACGACCAGTCGAACGCCTTTGCCGTTTCGATGCTGAAGCCGTTCAAGGCCTATATCGAGAAGCGCGGCGGTTCGGTAGTGGCCGAGGAAACCTATACCAAGAGCGACAAGGATTACCGGGCCCAGTTGAACAAGATCAAGGGCGCTGGCGCCGACGTGCTCTACATTCCCAACTACACGCAGGATCTGGTGATCACGGTCAAGCAGGCCAAGCAGATCGGCCTGAACCTGCCGATGGTCAGCGGCCTCGATGCGGCGCCGCCGTTTGCCTCGCTCGTTGGCGATCCTGAGGCGACGAACAACATCTACTTCGCCAACAACTTCTCGGACAAGGAACCGCAACTGGCCGAAGTGCGTAATGCCTACAAGGCCAAGTTCAACGAGGACCCGATCAACAAGGCCTATCTCGGCTATGACAAGGTGACGGTGATCCTCAAGGCGATCGAACTCGGCGGCGGCGCCAGTGGTCCGCAGATCATCAACGGGCTTTCGCAAGTCAAGGACGTGCAGGGAACGACCGGCATCCTGACGCTCTCGCCGAAGACGCACCAACCGGTCGGTCTGTCGATGGTCATGTACAAGATCGACAACGGCAAATATCAGGAAATCGGCCGTTATGTTCCGGAGTCGCACAAGTAAGCGGCAGGGATGACGTCGGTAGAAAATCGGGGCGCGGCCAGGCAATGACCGCGCCCTTTTTCTGACAAAGGGAACCCATGCTGCAAAACATTTTCTTCGGACTGTCGCTGGGCGCGGTGTATTCGCTGATTGCGGTCGGTTTCGCCCTGGTCTTCAACATCCTGAAATTCTCGAACTTCTCGCATGGCGGGGTGATGTCGTTCACTGCCTACGCAGGATACCTGGCGTATATCTGGATATTCGACGGGAAAGTTACCGGCGTCGCGATGTTCGTCGCCGTCGTCCTCACTGCCGCGGTGGTTGGCTCGCTGACCGCGGTCGGCATCGAACGCGTCGGGTTTCGCCGCTTGCGCAGCAATCAGGCGCCGGTGATCTACTACTTCATTTCATCGATCACGTTGGGCATCCTGCTGGAAAACATCATCACCATTTTCGCGTCGAGCAACTTCTACTCCTACCCGGTCTTCTTCTCGTCGAAGAACGTGGATCTTCTCGGGACGTCTTTCTCGGTGGCCGATTTCGTGACCTTGCTGTTCTCGACGGCTGCTCTGGGCGCGCTGCTTTTCGTGCTCTATCGGACCAAGTTGGGCCTCGCCGTGCGAACCGTTTCCTTCGACGTGAATACGGCGACCCTGATGGGCATCGATCCCAATCGCGTGGTGATGGCCACCTTTGCGCTGTCCGGTGCGCTGGGCGGCATCAGCGGAGTTTTCCTCGGCATGAACTACTCGCTCTATCCGCAACTCGGGCAACTGGTGGTGAAAGGCTTCATCGCCTCGGTGATCGGCGGTCTCGGCAGCATTACCGGCGCGGTGATCGGCGCCTTGCTGCTGGGCATTATCGAGGTCGGCCTGATCGGCCTGGTCGGCTCGGGCTGGATGCCGGCCTGCGTCTTCGTGATCATGCTCGTTTTCCTGCTGGTCCGGCCGCGCGGCATTGCCGGCGTGATCGTCCAGGAAAAGGCGTAAAAGGGTTCAAAATCGGAATTCCCCATGGATTACATCTATTCAATACTGACCCTGACCGGGATCACCATGATCGGCGTGATGGGCACCTACATGGTGACCGGGCTGACCGGCCAGTTTTCCTTCGGCCAGGCAGCGTTCATGGCCGTCGGTGGCTATGTTTCGGCGATGCTCACGCTGCGTTTCAACCTGCCGTTCCCGGTCGTCGTGCTGGCCGGTTCGGTGGCGGCGACCCTGACCGGGTTGCTGGTCGGCATGCCGACGATTCGCCTGCGGCGCGACTATATCTCGCTGGTGACTTTCGGCTTCGGCGAAGCGATCATTTCCGTGCTGAACAACTCGGCGCAACTGACCGGTGGCGCGGAAGGGCTGGTAGGGATTCCAAAGCGTGTCGATCTGCCGCTGGTCGCCGTCAGCGTGGTCTGCTGCCTGTTTCTGGTGGCGTGCTACAAGAACTCGAAATTCGGCCGGCAGAGTCTGGCTCTCCGTACCGATGAACTGGCGGCACGCTCGATGGGAATCGACGTCAACCGCATGAAACTGGTGACTTTCCTGTTTGCCAGCGCCATCACAGGATATGCCGGCGTGCTGTATGCCTTCTATTCGCAGTATCTTGAACCTGGCTACTACAACTGGACGGTATCCGCCGAGTGGCTGATCATCGTGTTCGTCGGCGGTATCAACAGCCTGACCGGCGCGATGGTTTCCGCCGTCATCCTGACCGGGTTGCCGGAGCTGTTGCGTTTCGCCTCGGCCTGGCGGATTCTCATCTATTGCATCATCGTGCTGCTGATCATCAATTACCGTCCCAACGGCATTTTCGGCGACTGGGAAATCAGCCGTCTTTGGAAGAGACGCAAGGCGGTGCAAGGAGGCCGGGCATGAATAGCTCCATCGCCACCCCCTCCACTTGCGGATTGCTCGAAGTCAGTGGCCTGAGCAAGTCCTTCGGCGGCGTCAAGGCCGTCGATGGTTTTTCATTCGACGCCAAACCCGGTGAGATCGTCGGCATCATCGGTCCGAACGGTGCGGGCAAGACGACCGTCTTCAATCTGGTGACCGGGGTGTACACGCCGGACAGCGGCAGCGTCCGGCTCGACGGTGTCGAACTCTCCGGCTGGCGGCAGGACGTGATCGCCCGCGAGGGCATTGGTCGTACCTTCCAGAACATTCGCCTGTTCAAGGGGCTGAGTGTGCTGGAAAACGTCATGACGGCATCCGATCCCTACGCCCCCTACAACTTCCTGTCGGCCATCCTGTCGATGCCCGCCAAGCGCGCTGCCGATCGGCAGGCGACCGGACAGGCGCGCGAGTATCTCGATCTGGTCGGGCTGGGCGGGATGGAGGAGGCGCGGCCCGAGTCACTTCCCTATGGTTTGCAGCGCAAGCTGGAACTGGCACGCGCGCTGGCGATCCGGCCCAAGGTGATCCTGCTCGACGAGCCGGCGGCCGGGTTGAATCCGAGCGAAGTGCGCGAGTTCATCGATCTCGTCCGTCGTCTGCACGAGCGCTTCAACTTTACGATCGTGTTCATTGAACACCGCATGGAAGTGGTGATGAATCTCAGCCACAAGTTGTTCGTGCTCAGTTTCGGCAAGCTTCTGGCCAGCGGCGAGCCGGAGGTGGTGCGACGCAACCCGGCGGTGATCGAAGCCTATATCGGTGATGAGGAATAAGCCGTGTCCTATCTGACTGTTCAAGACCTCCATGTTTCCTACGGGCCGGTGCAGGCGTTGCGCGGCGTCAATCTGCACGTGGAAGAAGGTGCGATCGTCTCCATCATTGGGGCCAATGGTGCTGGCAAGACCACGCTGCTCAACACCTTGTCCGGCATCGTCAAGGCCCGCTCGGGTTCGGTGCTGTTGCGCGGCAAACCGCTGCCGGAACGCGCCTGCAACATCATTCGCGCGGGCATGGCGCATGTGCCCGAGGGACGCAAGATCTTCCCCGGGTTCACCATCGAGGAAAACCTGATGGCCGGCGCCTACATCGTCGATGACAAGCAACTCGTCGAACAGCGGCGCAACGCCATGTATGCGCGCTTCCCGATCCTGGCCGAGCGGACGCTGCAGCAGGCCGGAACGCTTTCGGGCGGCGAACAGCAGATGCTGGCGATTGCGCGCGGATTGATGTCCGATCCGGGGTTACTGCTGCTCGACGAACCCTCCCTTGGCTTGGCGCCGTTGGTGGTCAAGGCGGTGTTTGAACTGATTCGCGAAATTCGCGACAAGGGCGGCAAGACGATCCTGCTCGTCGAACAGAATGCCAAAAAGGCGCTGGCGCTCTGCGATTACGCCTATGTGCTGGAGAACGGTGCCATCGTTCTCGAAGGCAAGGGAGAGGATCTGCTCAGCAATCCGGCCATCCGCAAGGCATATCTTGGAGCGGAAGACTCCTGACAGGCAATGGCATGAATTTGAAATGATGGGGAGTCGCGCAAGCCACCAGGCACGGCACGCTTGCGCCATCGGTCTTCTGCTTCTCAGCCCGCGAGCATAAGGTATCCGAGGACGATGTCCGTCATGTGTTGCAAACGCTCGACTTTCGCTTTGGGTGTGCTCAGATCTCGGCAGAAGACCGCGCTCAATGTGTCGTTGTTCGACAGGTAAAAATAGCTCAATCCGGCGATCGAAATATAGAGCTGGAGGGGGTCGACGCCGCCGCGGAAAAGCTTCTCGTTTTGCCCCCGGATCAGGATTTCGTTCAGCGTATCGATGAGCTTTGAATTGTAGAAGCCGATATTTTTCGATTGCTTGATATGTTCCGCGTGGTACAGGTTCTCTGTGTTCAGCAGGCGCAGAAACTCAGGATGGTGAATGTAGTAGTTCCAGGTGAAACTGATCAGGCTGCGAATTGCCTCGATGGGATGAAAGTCAAGCAGATGCAATTCGGATTCGGCGTCACGGATTGTCTTGTACGCGTTTTCCATCACCGCTACGAACAGATCTTCCTTGTTCCGGTAGTAGTAGTACAGCATGCGCTTGTTCGACCCGGAAAGCTCGGCGATTCTCTCGATGCGCGCACCGGCGAACCCCTTTTCCGCGAATTCCTCGGTCGCCGCCGCGAGGATGAGAAGCCGGGTCCGTTCCTTGTTTCGCGTCTGGGGTTTGCTTTTGCCTGGCATGGCTTCGATGGTTTCGACAATTGGGCTGATCATCAGACATTATAGGGGCTAATTAAACCCCTGTTGAATTGAGGTGCCTGCCATGCCGAACAATCGGTTATTCGTTCCCAGCTGTCGGATGGTGCAGTGGCTCAACGCGCCCTGTGTCGGAACGGAAAGCAAACAACGCATTGCTGACGCATTAGAGCGAAAGAGAGCGGGTTGGCTTGGCCGGCGATCCGCCCTATCCCCTTCTGCGGATGCCAAAAACTGAAGACCGACCCAGGTCTACGCAGCGACCGTCTCGAGGGCTACTCGGGCAACCGGATGAAACCGTTGTCATCCAGTGGAAAGAAAGGATTCCAGCATACTTCCCACAAGAAGCCGTCCGGGTCGGCAAAATATCCCCGGAAGCCGCCCCACGCAGCGGTCTCGGGATTTTTCACCAGGGTTCCTCCGGCGGCCACTGCGTCGTTGATCGTCGTTTCGACCTCGGCCGCAGAAGCAACGTTGTACGCCAGGGTAAACCCGGGAAAGCCTGAACCGGCGGCGGAGACGCCGGCATCGTGGGCCAGCGCCTCACGCGGGAACAGCGCGAAAGCCACCGTTCCCGCGGAATAAAACGCGACTGCGTCCTGGCTGCCGGAAGATTCGCGCCAGCCGAGCGCGGCGTAGAAGGCGCGGCTGTGTGCCAAGTTGGCGACGCCCAGGGTAATGAAGCTGATGGCTTGTTTCATCGTTCCTCCTGCATGCCCGGATCGATAGTCTAGCTTTGGTGGATCGTCCCATGCGCTTCTGGTTTCGAACTCTCCATTTTCGCGAGATTCGGACCGCATCGATCGCATCATGATCCCGCAAGGCGTTGATCGCGCCCACAGATCACGCTCACCTTTGTGAAACTGCCTATTGACTTAAAAAAAACGGCAATGTAACGTTACATTACGCAATGCAACGTTACATCAGCAGCGAAACACGGTGGTGTCTTGAGTTCAAGGCTTCCTGGAGGCATCAATCCCGCCCGCTGTGGCATGCGGTAATTTCACAAAACATGTTTCTTGGGCAGGGCGAGGATCATGAAACTCATATGCAGGCTGGACAAGGAAATCAGCATTCTTTGTCTCTCGACGATGCTTGTGACGGTCATTTTGCAGGTGCTGATGCGCGAGCTTTTCGATTTTCCATTGGTTGGCGCCGAGGAATTCGTTCGCTACCTGATGATCTGGATCGTGCTCTTTCCGCTGGCATTCACGCTTCGCGAAGGAGGGCACATTGCCATGACCGAACTGCGCGACATGCTTCCGGCGCCGATCCGCAATGCGTTGGCCTACCTCAGCGACCTCTGCTCGCTGATCGTCTTCGCCGTTGTCTCCTGGTCTTCGATGTCGGTGATCCTGGAAAACGCGAACAACACCACGGCCACCCTGCAAATCCCGTTCTGGATCTTCTTTCTTCCCAACTTTCTCGGATTCGCCTTGCTGACTGTCGGGTACTTCCTGATTCTCAAGAAGCGCCATTTTCATAATCCGGCCGCGGCGGCCAATTAGGACAAACCTATGGGAACCACGATCCTCGTCATGTTCGCGGTGCTGTTCCTGGTTGGCTTTCCCGTTGCCACGGCCATCCTGATCCCGAGCATTTTTTATATTGTTGTCAAAGACCTCCCGCTCGATCTCCTCGCGCAACGCATGCAGTATTCGCTCGATTCCTACACGCTTTGCGCGGTCCCGCTGTTCATTCTGGTGGGGAATCTGATGAACAGCTCCGGCATTACGGCCCGGATTTTTCATTTCGCCGATGTGCTGACGGGCCGCTTCCCGGGTGGGTTGGCGCAAGTCAATATCTTCTCCAGCCTTGTGTTTTCCGGGATGTCCGGTGCGGCGCTGGCCGATGTCGGCGGCCTCGGACAGATTGAAATCAAGGCGATGAAAGAGAAGGGATTCACCGTTCCCTATTCGGCTGCGGTAACGGTGGCCTCGGCGACGGTCGGGCCGATATTTCCCCCGAGCATACCCTTGGTCATTTACGGCGCAGCCGCCGGAGTGTCCATTGTCAAGCTGCTGGTCGGTGGAATTGGTCCGGCACTCCTCGCAGTGGTCGCGATGATGATCTTGACGGCGGTATTGGCGAAGAAGCGGAATTTCCCGCGCGCGGAACGCTGGCCGACCTTCGGAGAAGTATTTCGCGCTTTCTTGCCTGCTTTCCCGGCGTTGATGACACCGGTGTTGCTGATCGTCGGCATGTTGACCGGGATTTTCACCCCGACGGAGGCGTCCGCGCTGACCGTGGGTTATGTCTTGCTGATCAGCAAGTTCGTCTATCGCGAATTGACATGGAAGAGCCTTCCGGGGGCGTTGTACGAAACGATCAAATCCACCTGTTGCGTATTGATCATCGTGGCGGCCGCGGCCATTTTCGGCTGGATTCTCGCCGCCGAGCAGATACCGCAGGTGTTCTCCCACTGGTTTACCTCGATTTCCAAGGATCCCCTGGTTCTGCTCTTGCTGCTTAATCTGCTGCTCTTCGTCGTCGGCATGTTCCTCGACAGCACGACCGCCATCCTGCTCTTCGTACCAATCATCGTGCCTCCGATGGTACAGGCCGGAGTGGACCCGGTTCACCTGGGGTTGGTGTTCGTTTTCAACATCATGTGCGGCCTGATCACGCCGCCCATGGGTCTGTCACTGTTCATGGTCAGCAAGGTCGGACAGATTCCGATCAAGGATGTCGTACGGGAAGTCATTCCCTACTACGTCCCCCTGGGCGTCACCCTGTTGTTGATTACCTATGTCCCGCAGATCGTCCTGTGGATTCCCAACCAGCTGATCAAATGATCCGCGCACGCAAGAGAGGTGTCCGATGAAAGGCTTCCGTTATACCAACCAGAACCTGTTCTTTGTCCGCCTGAACCCGGACGAGGACATTCTGTTGTCGTTGCGCAAGGCCGTGGCCGACTACGGAATCAACAATGCCGTCATCCTGACCGGGATCGGTTCGGTGAAGAGCTATCACTTCCACGTCGTGGACAGCATGGTCAATCCACCGCACGAAGCCTTCCCGAAAGGAGAGCAGGGGTGCGACATCGTGAACATCAACGGTTTCGTGATCGCGGGACGGGTGCATTCGCACATCACGTTGTCGGATTCCAAGGTGGCCTTCGGAGGGCATCTGGAAGAGGGCTGCAAGGTGCTCACGTTCTCGGTCATCGTGCTCACGGAAATGACCGATGCCGATTTCACCCGCTGGGATGCTATCGGCGATCTTTGATGTTTCCAACAGATACAGGGATGCCGTATGCGCACTACCTGTCCGTCATTCCGGCGAAAGCCGGAATCCAGGCGTTCGGAGCATAAACTGGATCCCGGCCTACGCCGGGATGACGGAGTATTCGCGATGTGTGCATACAGAAGGATTCAGGGAGTGGGGTTCGGTGCCGGTGTCTTCTGCCGGGTTTCTTAGCAATGCTGTGTGAGGTGCATTTTCCATTTATGAATCGGGGGGTGTCATGAAAAAGCTCTTATCGTTTGTTTGCTTGTGTGTGGCGTTCGGATCCGGCGCGTTTGCGCAATCAAAACCTGTCGTGATCAAGTACGCTCACGTCGGCATGGCCAATGAATCACAGACGCGCTATGCCGCTGAACTGGCCGACCTGGTTAAGGAAAAGACCCAGGGTGAAGTTACCCTGCAAATTTTCCCAAACTCCCAGCTTGGCGGCGTGGCTGAGATGGTTGACGGTGTCAAGATGGGCGCCATCGGCATGGGGCACCACGATTTTGCCTCACTGGGCAAATTCCTGCCGGACATGTCGGTGTTCAACGCGCCGTACATCTACCGGGATGGTCAACATGCCGTCTTGGCCACTTCGCCAAAAACATCGCCTGTTCTGCGTGAGTTGAACGAGAAACTCGTGAAGACGGCAAACATGCGCGTCTTGGGTACCTTCTATCGGGGCGCCAGGCAGCTGTCGACCAATTTCCCGGTCTATTCCCCTGCTGACTTGAAAGGCAAGAAGATTCGTGGGGTTCCGCTTCAATTGTGGCAGACCATGATTCAGGGCATGGGCGCGATTCCGACCCCCGTCGAGATCACCGAATTGTATACGGCCCTCATGTCGGGGATGGTCAGCGGCCAGGAGAATCCCCTGACGAACATCTTTGCCCTGAAATTCTACGAGGTGCAGACGCACGTCATCATGACCGGACACATGCAGTCGGTACTGTCCACGTTTATCAACGAAAAGGTCTGGAATTCCTTGTCCGAGAAGAATCGTGCGCTGATCGATGAAGCCATGGTCGAAATGGCTAATCGAAGCTTGCAATGGGCGGTCGGCGATGAGAAGGAGGCCCGCGCGAAGATCGAAGAGAAGGGCGTAAAATTCATCGACGAGAGCAATGGACTCAACAACAAGGCCTTCAGGGATGCGGTCAATGCCAAGATGCTTCAGGACTTCCCGGGCTGGAAAGACTACATTGCGCGGATCGAGCAGATCAAATAGGAAAACGTGTCAGGCGGGGTGCGTCGGGAGTCGCCGTATCCGGCTCGCCGACTCACCCACGCTCCCGCAGCTCTCGGTACATTGAGCCAATAAAATGATCAGATTGCGAGACGTCGCCGAACGCGCCGGGGTATCCGTCAGTACCGTATCCAACGTCGTCAACGGCAGGACGCAAACGGTCGGTGCCGATATCCTGAAGCGTGTTCAGGAGGCGATTGCCGATCTCGGCTACCAGCCGAATCGTGCGGCGCGTTTCCTCAAAACGGGCCATACGCCGCTCATCGGCCTGCTCGTTCCCTCGGTGGCCAACCCAACGTGGGGTTTGCTGGCGCGCGAGGTGGAAATCGTCGCGCAAAGCGAATTCGGTTTTCGGATCCTGGTCGGTAATACCGACCGCGATCCGCAGAAGGAAAGATCCTTTCTGCTGGATCTCTGGTCACACGGAATCCGTGGCGTGATCATCGTCTCGCCCCTGCTGCAGCAAAGCCACTTTCAGGAAGCGGTAAAGCGCGGGCTCGTCGCCGTCTGTCATGACCAGCGGCCCTTTCCGGACAGTACGCTGGAAGTCGATTACGTTTCGATCAACCATATTGAAGCCATAAGCCTGGCGGTCAATCACCTGATCGAAAAAGGCCATCGACGGCTGGCGTTCGCCACTGCCTCGGGGAAAAGCGTCAGCCGCATGGACAAGATCGACGGCTTTCTCGCGGCAACCCGAAAAGCCGGCTTGTCCGATACTTCCGAAATCATTGAAGAGCAGGCCACGGCGCGCTATGGCGATGACGAAATGCTGCGGCTCGGACAGGCGATCGCCGAACGCCTGGCCACGCGTCCGACGCGTCCGACCGGAATCGTGGCGCTGAACGACATGATGGCGACGGGGCTTATTCTAGGGTTCCAGAACCACGGCTTGCACGTTCCCGATGACTTCTCCGTGGTTGGCATGGACGACTTGCCCATCGCGGCGTTCATTCCACCCGGAATATCGTCGATTCGGCCGCCGATGAAGGAAATGGCCGGGAAGATGGTGGACCGGATTGTTCACCGTTTGAACAATCCCAAAGAGAAAGTCGAAACCTTTATCTATTCCCCGCAACTGATTGCCCGGAACTCCGTGGCGGATCTCACGCGGAAATAATCGTTCCCGATGGGGGGCGCGCGTGGACCGCTCGGCGGTTCGAAACGCCGGCACTTGTAATAATTTGCAATGGATTCGCCCCGCCGGGAAATCTTTCCGAATCATTTACTGCCGACAATGACGGCTCGGTCATGCCGTTGCGTGCAACGGTGACCGGCAGCCTGCTGAACCGTTCGTTCGGCAGATACCCATTCGATTGCGGTGACTGGACCGGTTGCAGGTTGCTCGGAATGTGATCACGTTCCGAGCGAGCTGGGGTGCTCGTCTCCGGCCAGCAATTTCCAAGGAGTCTGCAGTGAGCGCCCTTCGCGTTTTCAAATCAATTCGCTTTCCCTCCGTGGCGTGGGTGGCGGCCGTCGGCATCGCTTTCGGTGGCGCATTTCTGGCGGGGTGCAACGACAGCCGGTCGGCCGCCAACATCGCATCGAAGGCGCCGGAAGTCGGTGTGGTGACCTTGACGGCGCAGCCACTGGCATTGACGACCGAGTTGTCCGGGCGGACGACGGCCCACATGGTGGCGCAGATTCGGCCGCAGGTCGGCGGCATCGTCCAGAAGCGCGCGTTCGTCGAGGGCGCAATGGTCAAGGCCGGCGACCTGCTTTACCAGATCGACGCGGCGAGCCATCAGGCGACCCAGTCGAGCGCCAAGGCCAGCGTCGCGCGCGCCGAGGCGACGCTGAATGCGGCGCGTCTGAAAGCTCAGCGGCAGAGCGAACTGTTGGCCATCGAGGCGATTAGCAAACAAGACTACGAAGACGGTCAGGCCGCGCTGCAACAGGCGCAGGCCGACCTCGCATCCGCGAAGGCGGCGCTGGAGACGGCGACTATCAATCTGGAGCGGACGCGCATCACGTCGCCGATCAGCGGCCGTGTCGAGGCGTCTTCCGTGACGCCCGGCGCGCTGGTGACGGCCAACCAGGAAACGGCACTGACCACGGTGCAGCAACTGGATCCGATGTACGTCGACATCCCGCAATCGAGCGCCGAAGTGCTGCAACTGCGCAAGGCGCTGGCGAGCGGCAGGCTGAAGTCCGACGGGGACGGGGCGCGCATCCATGTCATATTGGAAGATGGAAGCGTATATAAGCACGAGGGCAAGCTGCAGTTCTCCGGCGTCACGGTCAATACCGGAACGGGCGCCGTGACCTTGCGCGCCCTCGTGCCCAATCCCGAGCGGCTCCTGCTTCCGGGCATGTACGTGCGCGCAAGACTGGACACCGGTACCGATCCGGCAGCGCTGCTGGTGCCACAGCAAGGCATCGGGCGGGACAACGCCGGCCGGGCGACGGCGCTGGTGGTGCAGGAAGACGGGAAGGTGGAGAAACGCAACGTGACGGTTGCCGAGGTGGTCGGCACGGACTGGCGTGTCACCGATGGCCTCGCCGCCGGCGACAAGGTGATCGTGGAAGGCTCGGGCAAGGTGCGCCCCGGACAGTCCGTAAATGCGGTGGCCGTCGATCCGAACGCCAAGCCGGATGCAAAACCAGCCGTAGTACCTGACACAAAACCGCCGTCGTCGGCAGGTTGAGGAGAGAACGATGGCGCGTTTCTTTATTGACCGTCCGATCTTCGCCTGGGTCATCGCGATCCTCATCATGCTCGCTGGTGTCCTGTCGATCGAGCGACTGGCGCTGGAGCAATACCCGGACATCGCGCCGACGCAGGTTTCGGTATCCGCCACCTACACCGGCGCCTCGGCCAAGACCGTGGAGGACTCGGTTACGCAGATCATCGAGCAAAAGATGAAGGGACTCGACCACCTGCAGTCGATGTCATCCACCAGCAGCTCGAACGGCAGCGCCCGCGTGACACTCTCCTTTACGGCCGGCACCAATCCCGACGTGGCGCAGATGCAGGTGCAGAACAAGGTGCAGCAGGCCATGTCGCAACTGCCCCAGGCCGTTCAGGATCAGGGGGTGACGGTAACCAAGGCGGGCACCGACTTCCTGATGATCGTTACGCTGACCTCTGACAATCCCGCGGTCACGGCGACGGACATCGGCGACTACAGCTCGTCCAGTCTCGTTGATGTCATCAGCCGCATCGATGGCGTTGGCGAGGTGCAGGCGTTCGGTTCCGGTTACGCCATGCGCATCTGGCTTGATCCCGGCAAGCTGGAGAAATACGCGTTGATGCCGTCCGATATCAATTCGGCGCTCGCCGCCCAGAACACCCAGGTGTCTGCCGGCCAGCTCGGTGCGCTGCCGGCGGTGAAGGGGCAGCAGCTCAACGCGACGATTTCCGCGCGCAGCAAGCTCAGGACGGTCGACGAGTTCAACAACGTGGTGGTCAAGTCGGCCAGCGACGGCACCATCGTGCGCCTGGCCGATGTGGCGCGTGTCGAACTGGGCAGCGAAAGCTATACGATCCAGACGCGTTTCGACGGCAAGCCGTCGTCGGCGATGGGCGTCAAACTGGCGACCGGCGCCAACGCGCTGGGAGTGGCCAAGGCGGTGAAGGCCAAACTCGCCGAACTGCAGCCGTACTTCCCCGACCAGATCAAGGCCGAGATCGGCTACGACACGACGCCTTTCGTCAAGATTTCGATCGAAGAAGTGGTCATCACCCTGATCGAGGCGATGATCCTCGTCGTCGGCATCATGTATCTGTTCATGCAGAACCTGCGCGCCACCCTGATCCCGGCGATTGCCGTGCCGGTGGTACTGCTCGGCACCTTCGGCGTGCTGGCGGCGTTCGGCTATTCGATCAACACGCTGACCATGTTCGGCATGGTGCTGGCCATCGGTCTGCTGGTCGACGACGCGATCGTCGTTGTAGAAAACGTCGAACGCTTGATGACCGAGCGGGGCCTTTCCGCCCGCGAGGCGACGCGTGAATCGATGCAGGAAATCACCGGGGCACTGGTCGGCATCGCGCTCGTGCTCTCGGCGGTATTCATCCCGATGGCCTTCTTCGGTGGTTCGACGGGCGTCATCTACCGGCAGTTCTCAATCACCATCGTTTCTTCGATGCTGCTCTCGGTACTGGTGGCGATGACCCTGACGCCGGCGCTGTGTGCATCGCTACTGCGTCTCGCCGACGTCGACCACCATGAGGACTCGACGCCGCACGGCCCGGTTCAGCGCTTCTTCGCCGCCTTCAATCGCGCCTTCGTGCGCGGCAGCGAACGCTACCAGGGTGGGGTCGCCAGCGTTCTGCAGCGCGGCAAGCGCTTCGTGGCCATCTATGCGCTCATCCTCGGTGTGCTGGCGGTGTCGTTCATGCGCCTGCCGACTTCCTTTCTACCCGACGAGGATCAAGGGATGCTGATGGCGGTGATCCAGATGCCTTCCGGCGCTACCTTCACGCGTACCGATGCCGCGTTGCGCCAATTCGAGGACTACCTCTCCAAACACCCAGACGTCAGCGACTATATCGCGCTCGTCGGCCTGAGTGGCGACCAGGCTTCGGCCAACGCCTTCATCAAGTTGAAGGATTGGAGCCTGCGCCGGGGCAGGGGCCACGACGCGGCCTCGCTGGCGCGCGAGATGACCGGCGCCATGAGCGGGCTGCGTGATGCCCGTCTGTTCGTTCTGCTGCCGCCGGCAGTACGGGGACTCGGCTCGAACGCCGGTTTTACGGTCGAGCTGCAGGATTTGGCGGGCAACGGCCATGAGGCGATGGTCAAGGCGCGCGACCAGTTCCTGCAGTTGGCGCGTCAGGATAAACGACTGACGCAGGTGCGCGCCAGCGGCCTCGACGACGTTGCCGAATTCTCGGTGGCCATCGACGACCGCAAGGCTTCGGCAATGAAACTGGCGACTGGCGATATCAACAGTACGCTGTCGACGGCGTTGGGGGGTGCCTATGTCAACGATTTCCTGAACAAGTCGCGCGTCAAGAAGGTGTATGTGCAGAGTGATGCCGACTTCCGTATGAAGCCGGAAGATCTGGCGCGCTGGAACGTGCGCAACAGTGCCGGCGAGATGGTACCGTTCTCCACATTCTCCAAGACCAGCTGGACGTTTGGCTCGCCGAAGCTCGAACGCTACAGTGGCATGTCATCGTACGAAATCGTCGGCGCCCCGGCGGAGGGCGTCAGTTCGGGTGACGCGATGGCGGCGGTGGAAGAAATCATCAAGCAGTTGCCCGCCGGAATCAGCTACGAATGGGCCGGCCAGTCGTACCAGGAACGCCTCGCCGGTTCGCAGGCGCCGGCGCTGTACGCCATCTCGATCCTCTTCGTCTTCCTTTGCCTGGCGGCGCTGTACGAAAGCTGGACGATCCCGTTCTCGGTGCTGCTCGTCGTGCCGCTGGGTATCATCGGGGCGGTACTGGCTACCTGGCTGGCCGGGCTGGAAAACGACGTCTATTTCCAGATCGGCCTGCTGACCACGGTGGGGTTGTCCGCGAAGAACGCCATCCTCATCGTGGAATTCGCCAAGGCGCTGCAGGAACAGGGCAACACACTCGTCCAGGCAACGCTGCAGGCGGTGCGTCTGCGTTTGCGCCCGATCCTGATGACCTCGCTGGCCTTCATGTTCGGCGTGCTGCCGCTGGCCTTCAGCAGCGGCGCGGGCTCGGCCAGCCGGCGCGCCATCGGTACCGGCGTGCTCGGCGGCATGGCCACGGCGACCGTACTGGGGCTCATCTTCGTGCCGTTGTTCTTTGTCCTCATCTGCCGGTTCTTCGAACGGCGCTGCCCGGCGTCCGGAACCGCCGATCTGGCTGTCGCCCACGCCGAAGGAGATGCCTGATGCGAAGCGTTACCCTTGTCATTCCCCTCGTTTGCCTGACCCTGCTGGCCGGGTGCGCCAGCCTGGCGCCCAACTACGCGCGGCCCGAATCGCCGGTGCCGGCTACGCTCGACGGACGCTCCGCGACGGCAAGCGCGGTGGCCGATCTCGACTGGCAGCACGTCGTCACCAATGAGCGCCTGAAGAAGACGGTCGAACTGGCGCTGGTCAACAACCGCGACCTGCGCATCGCCGCGCTGAACATCGAGAAGGCGCGGGCGCAGTATCAGATCCAGGAGGCTACGCTCTACCCGGCGGTCAATGCGACAGCGGGGGGCTCCTCGGCGCGCAACGAGGGAACGATTACTCGCAAGTACAGTGGCGGCCTAGGCGTCACCGCGTATGAGCTGGATATTTTCGGGCGTCTAGCCAGCCTCAAGGATGCGGCGTTGCAAGATTTCCTGACTACCGAGGCGACGCAGCGCAGCGTCCGCACCAGCCTGATCGCCGAAGTGACCAATGCCTGGCTGACGCTTGCGGGGTATCAGGATCTGCTCCGCCTGGCGCAGGAAACGCTGGACAGCCGGAGCAAGACGCTGGAGCTGACGCGCCAGTTGCAGGCGCTGGGCGGCACGTCGCGTCTGACCGTGGCGCAAGCGCAGGCCACGACCGAAGCGGCACGGGGCGATGTCGCGCGCTACATCAGCCTGGTCGAGCAATCGCGCAACGCGCTCGATCTGCTGGCCGGAGCGGCGGTGCCCAACGATCATCTGCCGGCCGCGGCGAGCAACGTCGGCGAGAGCGCCCTGGCGCTGGTGGAGGTGCCGAGCGGGCTTTCGTCGGAGATCCTGCTGAGACGCCCCGATATCGTCTCGGCCGAGCATGCGCTGATCGGCTCCTATGCCGACATCGGAGCGGCGCGCGCGGCCTTCTTTCCATCGATTACCCTGACCGGCAGCGTCGGTACGGCAAGTTCCAGCCTGAGCAATCTGTTCGATGCCGGCACCCGGGCGTGGACTTTCATTCCCGCACTGACCTTGCCGATTTTCAACGCCGGCAGACTGAGCGCAGCGCTGGCTGTTGCCGAAACGACGCGCGACATCCGGATCGCCTCGTACGAGAAGGCGGTACAGACGGCCTTCAGGGAAGTCGCCGATGCGTTGTCCGAACGCGGCACCCTGAACGAGCGCATGGTCGCGCAGCAAGCGGAAGTCGATGCCTATGCCACCAGTCTCCGTTTGTCCACGGAGCGCTACCGGTCCGGTGCGGACAGCTACCTGAACGTGCTCGATTCGCAACGATCGCTCTACGTCGCGCAGAAAAGCCTGATCGCTCTGCAACTGACCGAGCAGAGCAACCGCATGACGCTGTTCAAGGCGCTGGGCGGGGGGTGAGCGACTCCTTGGGCCCGGAACATCCGCGAGGAGACGGGTTGAGTGTCTGACGGGCTTGAATTTCACTGGGCATCCAGAACCCGAGAGATGTTCCGGCTGGTATGCAATAGATCCTCGAGTTGAACTTTCGTCAGTATTTCGGAGAAATACTCCAGTGGCTTCGTTGTTGTTACGAATGTGCGGTCCCTCAGTTTGACGAGAAATCCCTGGGTGACCAGCTTGTTCAATTTGCGTCGAACCGTTTCCCGAGGCAACCCGGTGGCCAGGCTCACGGACATTGCGCTACACGGCAAGAGCGTTTCGTTTTCCCGTGCACGAAGGATTTGCTGATCAACGTCGTTGCACGAAACGCCCGTCTCGCTCAGTGCGAAGCTGACGTTACGATTGGCAACCTCGCCCAGGATTAAAGCCAGTTCTAGATCGCCGTCGAACGCCTCGGCGAGGCGACGCAAATACCGAAGGTGGTATTGACCCAAGAGAATGGTGATTTCCCGTTGATGCAGTTGAAAGCCAATTCGATTGAAATCCATGTTCGTCCGTTCGATGAGTTGGCAAGAGGCCCAAATCCACGCTTTCCCAGAATAGCGTCTCGCGCGTCCAGTAACGGGGTACCCATTTTGAGCACCCTGAAATTGATGACCGAGCAAAGGGTTCCGATAATTCCTCGCCCTTCATCTTTGTTTGACCGTCCTTGCAACCGCATGATCCCAAAACGCGGTGAGGCAACAGGTTGTCAGCGCCGATAACACCCTGTACCTGTGTCTCAGACACAGGCGGGTGTTGGGACGTTCCAGCAGATATCTCGAACCGTGGGAAACAATTGCTATGCGTAATATGACGATCAAGGCTCGAATTCTTCTCCTCGGAGTACTTGCTGTCGCAGGAATTGTGGTCGCTGGAGGCTTCGGTATCCTTCAGCTGGCCAGTTTCAACGACCAACTGGCGCGGAGCATGGATGACATACGCACCGGCGTGACGATACTGGTTGATGTCCAGTCGGCGAACAACGACTTCAAGACTCAGGTTCAGGAGTGGAAGAACATACTGATTCGCGGCAATCGGGCCGGCGAGTTCGAAAGATACGAACAGCGGTTTGAAGCGGAAGAACGTTCCGTTCAGCAAAAGCTCGAGAAGGCCGTGGAAGTATTGACGGCGGAGAAAGATCCGACGAATGCGTGGGCGATTGCCAGCATCGGGCAGCTGATCAAAGACCACGCCGAACTCGGCAATGCCTATCGAATTGCCCTGAAGGAGTTTGACAAGAGTGATCCAGAGGCGGGAAAGAAAGTTGATGAA
>DBMG01000036.1:0-12630 GCA_002304785.1 Candidatus Accumulibacter sp. UBA704
AGAGACTTAAAATCTCTCGGCCTTACGGCTGTACCGGTTCGATTCCGGTTCCGGGCACCACGGAAAAAACAATAAGTTGTGAGTGTAAGGCGTCCTAAGGCCATGTAAGAATCAGAGGGACTACGGGCACAGGGCGTGGCGTTCCGGTCAATCCCCGAGTGCGAGATCAGCTTCCCGTTCGACGTCGGTTTCGGACATGTCCCATTCGGAATCGTCCAGTTCATCCTCGCTCGCAATGCTCCTCCGGCGGTCCTTGTTCCACCGTCGCTCTCTGACAAGCTTAGTTACGGAAGACAGATCGAACTTTCGGCGATCCTTGCCGTTTCTGTTTTCGTGATGAACAGGCATTGCCGATTTCCCCTCGGAACATCCGCGGACCGTAAAACATAGCACGGATTTGGGAATCTGTTCGAGTTAACGCAAAACGGGGTCGGAGTCCGGGAATCGCGTTTTCAGGACGCCTTGACGGTAGCTCCTGAGAAAACGTGGCGGGAAAAATCGCGGTCGGATCCCACAATATGCTTGGTGACCCAACTACGTAGAAGTCTCACCAGATCCTTTTCAACCGACTTGCGCAGGGAACTGTTTTCCATTTCCGACAGAAACTTGAGGAAGTGCGTGTGTTCAGCGGTGTGAAGACTGACGTCCGGAAAATCGAACACGCGCATCAGAGCTTCTTCACAAGCGAAATGAAAACGCGAGAAGTCTCGCAACTCGGCGATGTGGAAGTAGGTTGTCGACCAGGTCTCTCCTCGCTTTATGGCCTCTTCGATGGCGTCAAAGAGGCCGATCAGCATCTTGTGCTGGTTATCGATTTCCGGAATTCCCAGAGAATACTCGTCTCGCCAGTGCATTCAGCCCCACAAGTGGCAATGCAAGTTCCCTTGCTCGTATCCGTGATCTGATACGCAAGGACTATTGCTTTAGTAATAGTCCTTTATAGTTCCTTTGTTGGCCATGGGACTGTGAATTAATTCACATTTGCCCCGGTATCCGGAAAAACAGCAGGCGGTGGGTCAAGACTGGAACGGTAGAGGGCAGGCTCGCAGTCGAGATTCTGCAAGCCCAGCGAAGCGCTACGCCGTCCCGGGCGTGGATTGGTTCATCGGGGTTTCCTTTGCGGCTAATCGGAGTGTTCGTCGATAGCGGGATGCACTGGACAAATTGCCATCACGGGATTTTGGGCGCAAACTTGATTAAATATTGCGGCTCTGGGAACTCTGGGAAAATAGATGAACGTGAACATTCTTGATTATCTGAAAGCTAACGGCGAGCAGCTTGATCTGGATATATCAACGGCTCTGCGCATTCCGATGTCGCAATTGAAGCCCTTGGTCGAACAGCTCTCGGCTTCGGGCGATGTCATTTGTTGCCATGTTACGCGTTTCATCGACGGTCGGAAGATCGAAGGCACCAGTTGCCGTCTATCTTGCGATTTGCCGGCGCCAGCACGGGGACGCAAACCGGGCGGCGTAAAAAAAGACACCGGCGCAGAGATCTTCCCCGAATAGCGTTCTCTCCGCGATCGCTTTTCCGGCTGGCTTCGCGCAATCAATCACCGCGTGCGAGCTGCCGGGGAGCGGCGCTACCGCTATTTGGCGACGGCGGGTGTGGTGGCCTTCGCTCCGTAATCCGCATAGGAGGACTGCGCTGACTGGTTTTCAACCTTCTTCGGAAGATTCTTGTGCGTGGGATCCGGATGCCAGCCGTTGGCCAGGAACAATACGGCGAATCCGGCGAGATAAGCCACCGCGACATGCCATCCATGACGCACCCATCGGCTGACCGACTTGGCTTCCGGGTACATGCTGGACAGAGCGACTCCCGCGGATGATCCGAACCACAGCATCGAACCTCCAAATCCAACGGCGTACGCCAACACGCCCCAATCATGGCCGCCTTGCCTGAGCGCCAGCGCCGTGAGCGGAATATTGTCGAATATCGCTGAAGAACCGCCGAGACAGAGCGCAGTGATCGCCGATGGCGGGGGAAGTTGCTCGACCGGCATCATGGATGCGCAGGTGATGAGGGACAACAGGAAAACGGCCCCTTTGAAGGTTTGCGGCATGATTTCCCAGTCCGGGCGACGGATCGGCACCGAGATGAGGATAGCCAGCCATACCGCAACGCCGATGAACGGAAAACTATGGGCATACTGGTTAAAGCGGATGGTGACGACCATGTTGGTGAAAATGGCAGCGAGCAGGATCATGATGACGATTCCAACCCTCGCCTTGTCCACCACGATTTTCTCCGGCTCGCATTTGATGATCGGCGAATGGGCATGCTGTTGCCGGGCTCCGAAGAAAGCCGTGATGCAAAGCGCGACGACAGCGCCGACGTAAGCGTCGATTACCTTCAAGGGGCTGATTCCGTCGATCCACATCATGGTGGTCGTGGTCCCTCCGACGACCGATCCCGATCCCCCTGCATTTGCAGCGGCGACGATGGCGGCCAGGAAACCGATATGTACCCTGCCGCGGAAAAGAAGATGCGCCATGGCGCCGCCGATAAGTGCTGCGGCAATATTGTCGAGCAGGATCGACAGGACGAAGATCATGATCAGAAGGATGAAATTGCCTTTCCAGTTTTCGGGCAGGTACTTCGGAAGAACCAGTGGAACCTGGCTTTTCTCGAAATGGCGGGAAAGAAAGGCGAAGCCCATCAAGAGGCAGAGCAGGTTGACGAGGGAGACCCACTCGTTGTGGAGATGCGCCAGCAGTCCGTGCACTCCCTCTCCTTCACGAAAGCCTCCGGTGAGCAGCCTGAAGAGCGTGATTGTTACGACTCCCGATAATCCGATGAGGAACGTGTGGCGATGAAAGAGGGTGACGCCGACCAGGATCATGGCGAAGAGAATGAAGTCGAACGGAATTCCGGCGACTTTGATTAATTCTCCGGCGCTGGCCGGCATGGCGACTGCGGAGATCAGCAGCGAGGCAACTGCTGCTCG
This sequence comes from Candidatus Accumulibacter sp. UBA704, assembly GCA_002304785.1. Lineage (GTDB taxonomy): Bacteria > Pseudomonadota > Gammaproteobacteria > Burkholderiales > Rhodocyclaceae > Propionivibrio. The sequence continues at coordinate 2,954 of DBMG01000036.1, forward strand.
GCCTAATGATCGTTTCATCCAACAGCTCCCTGAGGTTGACGCGAAATTCTAACCACAAAAACACCTTGGCGACTGCTGTTGCGAGTGATTTATTTAGATGTTTATGACGTTTTGTATTCGTTGTTGCGCTGTGAGGATGGCGGCGGAGGGCGATCGTGGTCCATTGGTATTGTAGAATCCACGAATGAACGATGAATTTTTCATGCGCGAAGCGCTTTCTTTGGCGCGTTCGGCCGAATGTCTCGGCGAAGTGCCGGTTGGAGCAGTCGTCGTCTGCGAAGGAAAGATTGTCGGGCGCGGCTTCAATTCGCCGATCGGTGAATCCGACCCGACCGCGCATGCCGAGATTGCCGCGCTCCGCGACGCGGCAAGGACTCTGGAAAACTACCGCCTTCCGGGTTGTGAGTTGTTTGTGACGCTTGAGCCATGTGCCATGTGCGCCGGGGCCATTCTCCATTCCCGCATCTCGCGGGTGGTGTACGGTGCCCGCGATCCTAAAACGGGTGTCCATGGCAGCGTTGTCGATCTGTTTGCCGTGGAGCGGCTGAATCACCACACGGAAGTCATCGGGGGTGTCCTGGCAGAGGAATGCGGACAGCTTCTCTCCGGTTTTTTTGCCGCCAGGCGTGCCAAAAAAGAAGGATAACCGTGTATATAAGGATTTCCGTTGCTCAGCAGACGCTGACCCTGTTTGGCGATTCTGGGCAAGTGCTGCGATCGTATCCCGTTTCAACGGCTGCCCTTGGCACGGGGGAGCGTAGCGGAAGTTTCTGCACTCCTCTCGGCAGGCATGTGATCCGCGCCCGTATCGGCGCCGGCATGCCGGTAAACACGGTATTTTCGGCCCGCCGTCCGACCGGGGAAATTTACTCCCCTGAACTGGCTGCGGCCCACCCCGGACGCGACTGGATCCTTACCCGGATTCTCTGGCTATCGGGTTGCGAACCGGGTTTCAACCGCCTTGGTGGCGTCGATACCATGCGCCGGTTCATCTACATTCATGGCTGCCCGGATTCGGAGCCCGCGGGGGTGCCCAGATCGCACGGCTGCATCAGGATGCACAACCCGGATATCGTCGAGTTGTTCGAACTCGTTCCGGCTTATACCCCCGTGGAGATCACGCAGGACTGATCGCCGATTAGCGGGGGGCTCAGTTGCGTCAATCTCCGATGATGGCCAAGTTCTTCAGGGCGATGCTTTGACCGTCCTGCAAGCCGACCCTGAGTTCGGAACTGGCGATCGTGCCTTCAAGGACAATCGCCAGTCCTGCATATCCTCCGCCGGGTGCCGGCGAGGCATTCGCCACCATCCCGCAGGCGTGCTCCGGGGATTCGGCCGCGGAAACCTGCATTCCCGGAACGATCGGGCTGGACGCGTGAAAGCGGTACAGATGGCGTTTGACTTTCCCCAGATATTGGGTACGGGCGACGACCTCCTGTCCCGGATAGCAGCCCTTGTGAAAGCTCACGCCACCGATCTTGTCCAGGTTGGCCATTTGTGGGACAAAGGCTTCCTTTGTCGGCCCGGTGATGAGGGGAAGCCCAGCCTGAATGTCCAGCCATTGCCATGCCGGGGTTCCGGCTGCCTTGGCGTGGGTGGACAGGGCATTCCAGACGGACGAGGCCGCTTCGTTGGCGACGACGAGAATGTATCGAGTGCTGTCGAGGCGGATTACCGTGGCGTTATTGATCGCGGCCGTTTGCATCGGGGCGGCGGGAATCGGCAGTCCGGCGCTTTGCAGCGCGGCCTCGGCATGCGGACCCGAAACGCCGATCAATTCGTGATCGGTTGAGCGATCGCTGATCTTGACCTTGGAGCGCAGTACGTAGATCTGCAGGCGTTTCTGGATGACTTCCCGGAGGTCGGCGGAGAGGAGCGCCAGATAGGCGCTGTCCCGACGAAACAGGACAAAGCTGGCTAGCATCCGTCCTTTGGGAGAACACCAGGAGGAATGCTGGGCGGAGCCTGCTTCCAGGTGATTTACATCGCTCGTCAGCTGGTTTTGCAGGAAGGTCCTGGCGTCCTCCCCGAAGCATTCGATGATCCCGAGATGCGTCAGCGGCGAAATGATCGTGGCCTCGCGCGCGCTGGCTAGTTCGGCATCGAGATCGCCAAAATCGCCAACCATTCCGTCAACGATACGAGCGCCTTGAGCGCCGAGAAATTCCTGCCAGTCGGGATTCATCATTGTTTCCTTTGAATTGTTCGTTCCGGCTTCGGACATGCCGGGTTGCTATGTCGCTACGACCGGGAATCGGCCGCCTCGGTTCAGTCCATGTGGATTCGGCTATTATATCGCCTCCCAAACCCTCCCCAGATCCCGAGCCGGCGAAGCGATGATCCGATTATTGAGACGAGTGCTGGTCATCGGGCTGATCCTGTCGCTGGGTGTCGGCGGCTGGTTCTACTGGCTGGTGTCGACGCCGCTGTCCTTGAACGCGGAACGGGTCGAGTTTAACGTGACGCCGGGGAGCGGCATGCGCGTGGCGGCCAGGGAGATCGCCGGCTCCGGAGTGGATTTCAATCCATGGACCCTTGTCGTCCTTGGCAAACTGCTGCGCGTGGAAGCGTCGATCAAGGCGGGCAGCTATGAGGTCAGCCGGGGCATCAGCCTGCTGGATCTGCTGCGCAAGCTGACGCGTGGCGATGTCACGCAGGCCGAGATAGTGTTCATCGAGGGCTGGACATTCCGCCAGATGCGCGAGCGTTTGAATGCCCATCCCGATGTGCGGCATGACAGCAGAGGCTTGCCCGATACGGAAGTCATGCGCCTGATCGGGGCCGCCGGAACAGCGCCGGAGGGATGGTTTTTTCCCGATACCTACCTGTTTTCAAAGCGCAGCAGCGATATCGACCTTCTGGCGCGTGCCTATCGCACGATGCAACGGCATCTGGCGCGGGAATGGGAGAGCCGGTCGGCGCAACTTCCCTTGTCCACTCCCTACCAGGCTTTGATTCTCGCTTCGATCGTCGAGAAGGAAACCGGACGAGAAGTGGATCGGCCGCTGGTGGCCGCGGTTTTCGTCAATCGTCTCCGCCAGGGGATGATGTTGCAGACCGATCCGACGGTCATCTATGGGCTGGGGGAGCGTTTCGACGGAAACCTGCGCAAGCGCGACCTGACGGCCGATACGCCCTACAATACCTACACCCGCGCTGGCCTGCCGCCGACACCCATCGCCATGCCTGGGCTGGCGTCGCTGCAGGCGGTGTTGCATCCGGCTCCCAGCCAGGCACTGTATTTCGTGGCGCGCGGCGACGGCAGCAGCCATTTTTCGCAAACACTCGACGAACACAACCAGGCGGTGAATCGCTACCAGCGCGGCGCTCGTTGAAGGCGCCACAGGGCGGCAGTTCCGCGTGACAAAGACAGACATCAGGAGAACACATTGACCGGGAACAAGGGCAAATTCATTACCTTTGAAGGAATCGATGGCGCAGGCAAGAGCACGCATATCGCCACTGTCGTAGATCTGTTGAAGGCTCGCGGCCTGGAAGTCGTGTCCACGCGCGAGCCCGGCGGGACGTCGCTCGGCGAGAAGCTGCGTGAACTGCTCCTGCACGAACCGATGCATCTTGAAACCGAAGCTCTCCTGATGTTTGCCGCACGGCGTGAACACTTGGCGCTGGTTATCGAACCTGCGCTGGCGCGTGGCGCCTGGGTGGTCTGCGACCGCTTCAGCGATGCAACCTATGCCTACCAGGGAGGAGGGCGAGGGCTGGACAAAGCGAAGTTTGCCGAACTCGAACGCTGGGTGCACGGGCATCTGCAGCCGGACCTCACGTTCCTGTTCGACCTGCCGCCGGATGTGGCGTGCGAACGCATTGCCCGGCAAGGGCGCGACCTGGATAGATTCGAACAGGAACGCGCTGATTTTCACTGGCGTGTGCGGCAGGCCTATCTTGAACGGGCCGCTAGTGCGCCGCACCGGATCAGTGTCGTCAACGCCGGCCTGAAGCAGGATAAAATCAAGAAAATAGTTGAGGAAATAGTCGTAACACATTGTTTATGAATATATTATATTTGCACGCCGGGGTCTGGGCGCAGCTCGGCGAGCGACGTGCCAGATTGCCGCATGCGCTCTTGCTGACAGGCCAGAAGGGCATCGGCAAGTTCGCTCTGGCACGCAGTTTTGCCGAGTCGCTGCTCTGCGAAAATCCCGAGCCGTCGCGAGCCGCTTGTGGTTCGTGCCTGGCGTGTGGCTGGCTGGCGCAGGGAAATCATCCTGATTTTCGGCTGATCCAGCCGGATGCCATGGCAGATGAGGATAGCGACAGCGCGGAATCGACGGGGAAGAAAAAGCCGAGCCAGCAAATCACCATCGATCAGATCCGGGATCTCGACGACTTTCTCCACGTCGGTACGCATCGCCAAGGCGTTCGGGTGGTGCTCGTGCATCCGGCCGAGGCGATGAATCGATCAACCGCCAATTCTCTTCTGAAATCACTTGAAGAACCTGTTCCAGGTACGTTGTTTATATTGATTTCCAATGAACCTGAACGCTTGCTTCCGACGATCCGCAGCCGTTGCCAGCAACTTCCGGTTCCCATACCGGAACGTACGCAGTCGGAAGCCTGGCTGGCGCAAGCGGGAATCAAGGATGCCGGGCGCTGGCTGGCGCTTGCCGGGGGCGCTCCATTGCTGGCGGTCGAATTGGGCTCTGGGGACGAACGGGATCTGCTCGATGCGCTGGTCGATGAATTAAGCAAGGGGCACCGCCTCGATTCGTTGGCAGCGGCGGCGGCTGTCGACCGGGTGCTCAAGGCCGACAAGCGTCCGGCACCGTTGAAGCGGGTTGTCGAATGGGCGCAGAAATGGCTGGTTGACCTCGTGCTGCTGAGCGAAGGGCAGAAGCTGCGGTATTTCCTGGAACAGAAGAGCGTATTGCGTGATCTGGCCGGAACCTCGAATCCTGCACGCCTGTTGGCCTTCAGCCGGAAAGCGATACAATATCGCATGCAATGTGAGCAACCCCTGAACAGCCGCCTGTTTCTCGAGGATTTTTTCCTGAACTACGTGGCCTTGTTCCAACCTGCCCGAGACGGTAACTGATGGCTGATCCCGAACACAAGCCTGGAGCGCCACGTCCCAGCGTCTTGTCGCTGAACATCAACTCCAAGTCGGCACTCTACGCTGCTTACATGCCTTTCCTGCGGTGCGGCGGGATATTCATCCCGACAACACGCAGCTACAGCGTCGGTGATGAGGTTTTCATGTTGCTTGCGTTGATGGACGACCCGACCAAACTGCCGATTGCCGGAACAGTGGTCTGGATCACGCCGCCCGGCGCGCAGAACAGCAAGGCGCAAGGCATTGGCGTGCATTTCAAGAGCGACGAGAGCGGCGTCGAGGCGAAGCGCAAGATCGAAGCGCTGCTCGGCGGAGTGATGCAGTCCACGCGACCGACCCATACCATGTGATGCCTATTGATGTTAGTTGATTCACACTGCCACCTTGATCTTCCGGAACTGGCCGGAAATCTTCCGCAACTCCTCGAAACAATGCAACGCAACGACATTGGTTGCGCCGTGTGCATTGGCGTTACGCTCGAGGACTTTCCGCGAATACTGGCGTTGGCGGAAGCGCACCCGAATATCCTGGCGACCGTGGGCGTTCATCCGGAAAACACCGGGGTAAAGGAGCCAACGATCGACAGCCTCGTCGAACTGGCCAGGCATCCCCGCGTGGTGGGAATCGGAGAAACAGGGCTCGATTACTACTGGCACAAGGATGCTCCCGAATGGCAGCGGGAACGGTTCTGTACGCATATTCGTGCCGCGCGCGCCGCCGGAAAGCCTTTGGTCGTTCATAACCGCGACGCCACCGCGGATACCCTGCGCGTGCTGACAGAAGAAAATGCCAGCGATGTCGGAGGGGTCATGCATTGTTTCACGGAGACCTGGGACGTGGCCGAGCAGGCATTGGATCTTGGTTTCTACATCTCCATTTCGGGAATCGTCACCTTCAAGAACGCGTTGGTGGTCAAGGAAGTGGCGCGGCGTGTTCCGCTGGATCGCCTGCTGGTGGAAACCGATGCTCCCTATCTGGCGCCGGTGCCTTTCCGAGGAAAGATCAACCAACCGGCCTATGTGAGATACGTGGCCGAAGAAATCGCCAGCTTGCGCGGGATTTCCTACGACGCCGTCGCGGCGGCGACGACAGAGAACTTTTTCAGATTGTTTCCCATGAGCAGATCAGGTGCCTCCTTATGAAAAATAGATGTTTCGCGTTCCTGCTGGCGTTGTTGCTGCCTGTCATTGCCTTCGCCGGCGCGTATGAGGACCTTGAGGAAGCGCTGATCCGCAGCGACTCCGGTGCGGCAATCGAACTGATCAAGCGCGGTATCGACATCAATACCGTTGACCGGCAGGGAAACTCTCTCGTGACCCAGTCCATCCAGCGTGACCTGCCGGAGTTGTTCGACTACCTCCTGCAACGGCGGGCCAGAATCAATACGCGAAACAGGAACGGCGAATCGGCGCTTAGCATCGCCGCGTATATGGGGCGTGCCAAGTACGTGCAACGCTTGGTGGAAGCGGGCGCCGAGATCAATTTCTTCGGCTGGCCGCCCCTGTCCTATGCGGCCTACAACGGGCATACCGCGATCGTCGAATACCTCATCAAGCGTGGCGCCGAAATCGACGGGACAACCGAAAACGGATCGACGGCCCTGTTTTTCGCCGCGCGTTTTGGGCATATCGATACCGTCAGGACCCTTCTGGCGCATCAGGCCGATCCGACAATCGTCAATGATCGAGGAGAAACCGCGGTGGACTGGGCGTTGAAGGAAAGAAACACCGATATCGAAGACCTTCTGCGCAAGGCCGGTGGTCGTTCAGGAAAATCCGTGACGATCGAGCTCTCGAAGTAATCCCTACAGCGTTTTCCCGTTGCTGAAATCGCGGCAGGTTTCTTTCCCGTCGCGTCCGTCGATCGTTTTTCGAATTTTGTTGTCGAAGCGACAGCTCTATTTGTGCGCCTTAGCGGGTGCGGAAAGGGTTGTCGATGGATACGAGGCGCGCGAACGACGAACTGCCCGGAGACGGATTCGCCCCTGCCTGGACGGCTTCGGCGGGTGATTCCTCGCCGGCGGCGTCAGGCGGCTTGCGTCTCGGCGAGGATTCTTTCCGCAGAGTGGTGGAGTGGTCGCCGAGCGCAATGGTCATGATCGACCAGAGTGGCTCGATCGTGCTGGTCAACATCAAAACCGAGCAGTTGTTCGGGTACCGCCGCAAAGAGTTGATTGGTCAGTCGGTTGAGATACTTGTTCCTGAACGTTACCGGGAGCAGCACCGTCACTTCCGGAAGGGCTATTTCAATTCTCCCCAACCCCGGCCGATGGGGGCCGGGCGCGATCTGACCGGTCGCCGCGCGGACAACAGCGAGTTTCCGATCGAGATCGGACTGAATCCGATCGACACCGAGGAAGGGGGGATGGTCCTTGCCTCGATCGTCGATATCACCGAGCGACGGCGTGCCCAGCAGCACCTCGAAGATGCCTTGCGGGAAAAAACGGTCCTGCTGAACGAAGTACATCACCGGGTCAAGAACAACCTGCAGATCATTTCGAGTCTGCTCAACCTGCAGGCTGAGCATGCCTCGGACCCGCGCCTGCGCGCCATTCTCGGCGAGAGTTGCGGGCGGGTGAAGGCGATGTCGCTGACCCACCAACTGCTCTACGAGCGCCGGGATTTTGCCCGCCTCGATCTTGCGGACTACCTGCAGCGCCTCGCGCAGGCGATCCGCGTCAGCTACCGCCCGGCCCATGGTCGCGTGGCGTTGCGCCTGGAATTGCCGGCGGACGGTGTGTCGCTTGATCTGGAACGGTCGATCCCGTGCGGGCTATTGGTCAACGAGCTGCTTACCAACGCATTCAAGCACGCTTTTCCCGAGGAGCGAGAGGGCGAAATCGTCATCGAACTGTACGAAGACGGAGACGGGATGATTTGTTTCAGCATTGCCGACGATGGTGTCGGGTTGCCGTCCGACGTTGATCTGGCGAAGGGCTCGTCCCTCGGGTGGCAACTGGTGCCACTGTTTGTCGATCAGTTGCATGGAGTACTGGAGATTGAACGGCGAAACGGAGCGCGATTTTCCGTCCGTTTCCCCAGGAATTGTGAAGCAGGAGAAGAATCATGAGTGCGAAATTGCCCGTCAACCTCATGCTGGTGGAGGACGAACGCATCGTTGCCTTCGATCTGAAGCGGCAACTGAACGGTTTCGGCTATAACGTAGGGCCGGTTGTCGCCAGCGGCGAACAGGCTATTCGTCGGGCCGATGAGGAAAAGCCCGATCTGGTACTCATGGACATTCACCTCGAGGGGCGCATGGACGGTATCGAGGCGGCCGCAGAAATACGTTCCCGCCACCGGGTTCCGGTCGTTTTTCTGACAGCCTACGCCGAGGAAGATACCCTTGGCCGCGCGTTGGATAGCCGGCCTTTCGGCTACCTCGTGAAACCGTGCGAAGGGAGGGAACTCCACGCTACGATCCAGATGGCACTGGCGCGGCACGAAGACGAGATGATCATCCAGGAAAGCGAGGAACGCCTGCAGTTGGCGCTCGATGCCGGTTCGCTCGGGGTGCTTGAATGGGATCCGGCGACCAATCAGCTGAAGGGAGACGCTCATCTCGGGTTGCTTTTCGGCAATCGGCTGTTGCCGCTGGATGAAACTGGCGACACGTTCATATCGCGTGTGAATGAGGACGACCGGGAAAGGGTTCGGGCCGCACTTGATTCCAAGGCGGCAGGTGAGCGGGCGGTTCAGGTCGAGTTTCGCACCGTTGGCAATCATTTGCCTGCGCGCTACATGGAGGCGCGGGTCAAGGCTTATGCCGGAGGCAAAGCTGGTGGGCGCATCGTCGGCATTCTTCAGGACGTGACGCAGAGACATCACTATGAAGAACGGCTTCGCCAGTCCAGCGTTGTATTTCACACCAGCGCCGAGGCCATTGCGATTACAGATACGGCTCGGCGTGTGTCGGCCGTCAATCCGGCGTTTTCGCGTATCACCGGATTTACCGAGGAAGAAGTCATCGGACTCGACCTGAATCTTCTCCTGCGGGCAAACCCCGGTCCGGAACATGATCTTTCCAGTCTTGGCGATGGCGCGGGCGGATTCTGGCACGGAGAAGTGCGCTGCTATCGCAAGACCGGCGAAGCCTTTCGCGCCTGGCAGAGCATCGGCGTTGTGCGCAATGCCGAGAGTGTCCTGACGCACTTTGTCATGGCTTTTTCCGACGTGACGGCGATCTACGAGGCGCAACAGCAACTGGATCACTTAGCGCATCACGATCCGCTGACTGGATTACCCAACCGCCTGCTGTTCGATGATCGCCTGAACTATGCCATTGAGCAGGGGTTGCGCAATAACCAACGGTGCCTGCTGCTGTTTCTCGATCTCGACGGGTTCAAGGTGATCAACGATACCCTCGGTCATGTTGCCGGGGATGAACTGCTGCGCATCGTTGGCGCCCGCTTGAAGGACGTACTGCGGGCCAGCGACACTGTTGCCCGGCTCGGTGGCGACGAGTTCGTCATTCTCGCCGGCAGCACGAACCCCGACTATGCGGCGCAGCTTGCGCAGAAAATCCTCGAACAACTGCGTGTGCCCATTCCGCTTTCCGGGCACCTGTTGTCGGTGTCGGCCAGCCTCGGTATCGCAGTATTCCCGGA
>DBMG01000036.1:12647-45935 GCA_002304785.1 Candidatus Accumulibacter sp. UBA704
AATCGCTACCAGTTCTACGCCGAAGACATGTCCGCGCGAACGGGTGAACGCATGCTTATCGAGCAGGGACTGCGCCAGGCCATCGCCAACGATGGCTTGGCAGTGTACTACCAGCCTCGAGTCGACCTTGTCGGACGCCGCATCGTCGGAGCCGAGGCGCTGGTGCGCTGGCCGCATCCCGAGCGCGGTATTGTCTCGCCGGACAGTTTCATCGCCATTGCCGAGGAGAGCGGCATCATCGAGCAACTCGGGCGATGGGTCTTGCGCCGGGCATGCAACGAAATGCTCGGTCTGGAGCGGCGCATCAGGGAATCGGGCGGACAGTTCCATCTTGCCGTGAATGTGTCGGCGCGACAGTTCATGGGCTCCGACTTCATCGACAACGTTCGGTCGGTGCTCGAAGAAACTGGGTTCCCGCCGACCTCGCTGGAACTCGAAATTACCGAAAGTTGCCTGCAGACGACCGAACGCAGCCTTACGCTTTTGAAAGCCCTCGATACCCTCGGAGTTACCGTCAGTATTGATGACTTCGGAACCGGCTACTCATCCCTGAGTGTCCTCCGCGACCTGCCCGTCCACCGCGTCAAGATCGACCGTTCGTTCATAGTCGATCTGCAGTCGAGTGAGAGCCAGCAGGCGATGGTCAAGGCCATCGTTGCCTTGAGCCGAATCATGCACATGTCGATCACCGTCGAAGGCATCGAAACCCTGGAACAGGCCGATCTGTTACAGGAAATGGGCTGCCATCAGGGGCAGGGTTACCACTTCGGACACCCCATGGCATCGGGAGATCTCTTGCGGTTGATCGAAGCCTGACCGCTTTTACGGCTCCGTCTGAATCAGCGGTTGTAATGATCCGGATTGAAGGGATGGTTCTGCCGAAGGAGGTGAATCATGCGCCATCAGGAGTTTGTTGAACTGCCGGGGCGAATCAGGGAGCTGACGCTGGAGCAGAAAGCGGTCGTGATCCGCGCTTATTTCGATCCTGTACCTCGAAAACTACCTGGGCTGGCGACGCCTGATCGAGTGATCCAGATCCGGCGCGTCGATTACCCCGGCAGCCTGCCTGACCGAAGCCGTCGGACAGCCTGGCAGCTTCTGGTTCCTACAGACTCTTATTCCTGTTCAGTGTCCTGGCGAACTGAATCGCCTGTTGGCGTTTCCAGCAAAGACAAGGCCGATGGCGCGTCAACCAGCGCCACAGCGTGGCCTCGATAGCGCTGCGAGGCTATGGTCTTGATCGCCTGAAAGCGGCGGATGTCTTTTGCATAAACCACGGCATAGGCATCAGGGTGCCCCGCCAGCCAGGTCTTTAGAATTTCGGTACTATCGATTTCCACCAGTGGCACCTGTAAACGTCCCGCGAACTGATACTGGTTGTGATAGGTCCCGTCGTGAGCCACCTGGCGGCCGCTGTCCTGAGCCTGGCGGATGGCCGTGGCCATCGGTCGGACGTCATAAGAGGAATAAAGCGGTCGAATAAACGCCAGTTGCACGCAGACCGGTATCGCGATGCCCAGCAGCGCGAGAGGAGTGACGGGCTTGGAATGACGTCGCCCGAGCCAATAGGTGGCGACCACCGCCAGCATCAACAGACCAACGGGCCAGACAGCCAGAACGCCGGGTATGGCGTCAGCGAGCGATCCTTTCCTGCCCATCACCAGCAAGGCGACACCAACCGCCAGCGCTGCCAGAATCGGCATCCAGAGCCCGGCTACCCGCTCCTCGTCTTCTACGGACCGGGCCGCCAACAGGGCAAATGCGGGAAAAATCGGCAACAGGTACTGCATCTGTTTGCCACTGATGAACGAAAAGATGATGATGACTGGGAGTATCCAGGCAAGACAGAAACGGCCTCCGCCATCGAGGTTCTGCCGAACGAATCTGCTCACTGCGCGCCACAAACCGGGCCAGACGAACCAAGGGAAAAACATCAACGGCAGATGCGGCAGATACCACCACGCGGCATGTCTGTGAGCAAAGGATTCAACCATCCGGTTGGCAGTCTGACCCCAGAAGATTGCCCGGCGGTATTCATCTCCGCCTGAAAACCCGGCTGGAATCGCCCAGCAAAGCGCCAGCGCGGCGCCAATCAAAATGGCGGCGACGACTCCAGCGAACCAACGCGACTTCCGCACGACGGGATTCCACCACGGTGCAAGCAGTGCCACAGGCAGGACGTGCAAGAGGATGACCGGTCCCTTGGCGAGTATGCCGAGACCGGTCGCCACTCCCAACAGAGTAATCCCGCGGCCGGTTTTTCCGTGGGCGGCTGACAGCGTCCCGTGCAAGCCCACCAAGGTGAAGAATGCCAGGATGATGTCGAACATGACCATCGTGGAAAATGCCGTCCACAGCAGGCAACTCGCGAGAATGAGAACGGCGTGGTCGCCAACATTGGCTCGGTCGGGCCAAAGCCGACGGGCCAGAGCGAGCGTCAGCAGCACATTGCCGAAAGAAACGAGCGGAGAAACCAGTCGCGGCCACCATTCATTGACCCCAAAGACGGCCCATCCCGCCTGGAACAGCCACATCATCAGAGGCGGCTTGTGGCTGTAGGGAGCGCCATTCTTGAACGGGACAAGGAAATCGCCGCGCAACCACATTTCCCACGCCACCCCGATATACCGCGTTTCGTCGATGGGCATGATCGGCCGCGAAGCCATGGCGACAACAGTCAGCACAATCAGTATGGCGAAAGCCAGTATCAACACGCCTCGCCCTCTCGCCTCCACCACGAACGCTCCGACATTCATTCTTTTCTGTCCTGTCTCTTATCGTTATTGGTATTTTCGCTCGATTGCCCTAGGGTGAGGACTATCCGTGCCTCGTCCAGAGATAATTATGAATGGGCAGAAGGCCGATGAGCGATGTCCGCCATGTATTGTTCTCTTGCCATCTTAAGCGATTCTTAAGGGTGTTTGATGACCGCACGAGGAGGGTGGATTTAAGATTCGGTTAATGATTCGCGGCCAAGATGGCAATATTTTTTCGATTTCCCAATTCACAATGACAAACCAGATCGTCAGTACGATCGCCGGAGGGCCGTGCGTGCGTCTTTCCGTCGTTGTTCCCCTGCATAACGAGGAGGAAAATGTCATCCCTCTGGCGCAAGAAATCACTGCCGCTCTGGCCAGCCTTCCCGGTGGTTTTGAACTGATTCTGGTGGACGACGCGAGCACCGATTCGACGGCGCGCCTGGTCAAGGAAATCGGGCATGCCAAGGTGAGCGGGATTTTTCACCGCATGAACTGCGGACAAAGCGCCGCCGTTGCCAGCGGTTTCCGGTTCGCGCGTGGCGAATGGGTCGCCACGCTGGATGGTGATGGGCAAAATGATCCGGCTGACCTGCCGGCGATGCTTGCACAAGCTTTGGAAGAGGACGTTGATTGCGTTACCGGAGTGCGCAAGAACCGCAGGGATACGTTCATGCGTCGTTTTTCGTCCCGCGTGGCCAACGGGTTCCGAAACTGGATTACCGGCGACGAGGTCAGTGACAGCGGCTGCGGTATTCGCGTCGTGCGCCGCTCGGCCTTGCGCGAAATCCCGGTGTTCAACGGGATGCATCGTTTCCTGCCCACCCTGCTGCGCGGACAAGGGTTTGTGGTCGTGGAAAAGGCGGTTAACCACCGCGAGCGGCTCCGCGGGGCATCGAAATACGGAGTCCATAATCGCCTCTGGCGAGGACTCAGGGATTGTTTCGGGATCCGCTGGTACCTCAGGCGTGCCGTTTGCTCCGACCGGTTGGAGGAAAGTGCGCGATGAGCGAGCCGTCAATTGATCGGGACTTCGATGAAAGTCCATTTGAAAATATCTCCGAAGAAGTTGAGGTCGCCGAATTAGAGGAGGTTGCCGAGAATACGTCGCGCAAGCTGCTGATCATGCTGGTTATCGGTGGCATCCTGTTCGTCGTGATTCACTTCACGCCGTTGGGCCAACAACTGCGCGACTGGGATTCGCTCGCTGAAATATTCCGGGGAGGCGGCTACCGCGCAGATGTCTACTTCGTTGTGATCAGTTCGTTCCTGATCATGGCGGGGGTTCCCCGATTGCTCTTCTGTGCCTTGGGCGGTCTTGCCTTTGGTTTCTGGGAGGGGTTGCTCTGGTCGACGTGCGCCAGCATGATCGGATCATTCATCGCTTTCCGGGCAGCGCGGTGGGGCGGTCGGGAATGGCTGGTCGAGCGTTTCGGCAAGCGGAAGTTTTTCGCTCGTATTGTTCATGCGCAACCGACCGTCGTTTCGGTCTTCCTGATCCGCATGTTGCCGGTCAGCAATGCGATCATCAATTTCGGGCTGGCGCTCAGCCACATTGGGGACCGTGCTTTCCTGCTCGGCTCTTTATTTGGTTTTCTGCCGCAAGCTGTCGTTGCCGTCATACTCGGAAGCGGCATCGCGCAGGATGTATCCTGGCTGGGAGCCACGCAGATTGGTGTTGCGGGGGCGGTGCTTTTTGGCATCTTTATCTGGATTTCAAAGCTTCGTAGCAAACGAGCCTGAGCGCTTGGCGCATTGTCCGGTGTCCGGGAGGCCGAGAGTCTTTCGATGCCGATCCAGCGCAAGTGCGGGTCGCTTCATTACCGCGCACCCGAAAAGTCGGACAAGAAACCGGATAGTTTTTCACTCGCGGGAAAGGCGATGAATTTTGGCAGAGTTTCTCGCCCAAAGCTTCAGATTGATCGCCAGGCTAATGGTGAGCAGGATTGCCGCGCCAGCGTTATGCGCGACGGCGACGGACAGTGGCAGGAAGAACATGACGTTGGCGATGCCGAGTGCAATCTGGATCAGCAGCGCCGATAGGAGAAGCCGCCCCCATCTCCGCCAGGGCGCGTGCCTTAGCAGGGCAAGGGCCAGCGACCCGGCGAGCAGTGTAACGATCAGAGCGCCAACCCGATGCGACCAGTGGATGGCGATCAACGCGCTGCCCGGAAGAAAATCGCCCGACGTCGTCCTGCCCAGTTCCCGGTGCAGGCTGAAAGCCGTATCGAAGTCCATCTCCGGTCGCCATGCGCCAAGGCACGTCGGGAAATCGTTGCAGGCCAGCGCTGCATAGTTGCTGCTGACCCAGCCTCCCAGCGCGATCTGGAAGACGACGGCAAGCAACGAGAGCGCGGCGAGGAGGCGAAGGCCGGAGGGATTCGGCTCAATTGGGCGATGCATTGTTGCGTTTCGGGAGAGCAACATCCAGACCAGCAGGGAAAGTGTCGTCATACCGCCGAGCAGATGCGCGCTGACGATGACGGGCTTGAGCTGCAGGGTTACGGTCCACATTCCGAGCAGCGCCTGCAGGCCGATGATGACGACCAGCGCCGTTGCCGGCCACGGCGATTGCTGCAGGGTACGCCTGTGTTTCCAGGTCAGGCCGGCGAGCAAAGCGATCGCCAGGCCAAGGGTGCCCGCCAGATAGCGGTGGATCATTTCCTTCCATGCCTTGTGCGTTTCCACCGGATTGTTCGGAAACGCCTGCTGCGCCGCGGATTGTTCATGCGGCGTGTCAGGAACGCCGATCAGGTGGCCGTAGCAGCCCGGCCAGTCCGGGCAGCCGAGCCCGGCGTCCGAGAGCCGGACGTAGGCGCCGAGCGAGATCACGCCGAGAGCCAGCAGCGTGGCGAGAATGAGCAGCGGGCGATAAAGGCGCATCGCCGGTCAGGCACCTGCGAAATGATCGACCAGCAGCGCCGCGAAGAGCAGCGTCAGGTAGATGATCGACCAGCGGAAGGTGCGTCTGGCCAGATTGTCAGTGTAGTTGCGCAGGAGGGCGATGGAGTGCGCCAGGAACACCGCATCAAGAGCCAGCGCGGCGGCGAAATAGCCGACACCGCTCATGCCCAGAAGGTAGGGCGCGGCCGAAGCTCCGCAGAGGAGTACAACGTAAAACAGGCTGTGCCGACAGGTGTGGGCGATGCCGTGGGTCACCGGCAGCATCGGCAGGCCGGCCTTGGCGTAATCATCGCGGCGGTAGCAGGCGAGCGCCCAGAAATGCGGCGGTGTCCAGAGAAATACGATCAGAAAGAGCGCCAGTGCTTCGGGCGCGATGCTGCCGGTCATGGCCGTCCAGCCAAGCAGCGGTGGCATGGCGCCGGCCGCGCCTCCGATGACGATGTTCATCGGCGTAGCGGGCTTGAGCAGTACCGTGTAGATCACCGCGTAGCCCAGGAAAGTGGCGAGCGTCAGCCACATGGTCAGCGGATTGACCAACGCATGCAGCAGCCACAGGCCGCCTCCGCCGACGAGAAACGCCAGGGTCATGGTTTCGGCCGCGGACGCGGTGCCGCGCGCGGTGGGCCTCCAGCGAGTACGGGCCATGCGCGCGTCCACCGTTCGTTCGACCAGGCAGTTGATCGCTGCTGCCGCGCCGGCGACCAGGGCGATGCCAACGGAAGCGGCAAGGAACAGGCCAAGTGGCGGAAAAACGGGCGACGCGAGAAACATTCCGATCATCGCGGTGAACACGATCAGGCTGTTGACGCGCGGCTTGCACAACGTGAAGAAATCGGCGAGCCGTTGTCCAAACCGGCGCCGAATGCTGGCCGGATTCAGGGCATTGACAGCGCCGTTTCGTGTCGTGGCGGACATGGCGAACCTCCCCTCGTTCATCGGACCCATGAGTATTTCAACAGACGCTCCATGTCCCTGAGAACACTCCGGGCGTCAATTGGTTCGGCATAGCGCATCATGACGTTGCCGAACGGGTCGGAGACGAAGACGGCCGGTGCGAAATCGTCGAGCGCGCGGCGCCACGCCAACTCGTCCGCGGCGGGCGAGATGATCGTCAAACCCTGAGCCATCTGAACCGGCGTCGCTCCGACCGCCACGCGTTGCACTCGCCCTTGATCCTTGCCCAGCGCGGCGTGGGCCTGCTGCAGTCGCAGCAACGTATCCTGGCAGGACTGGGTGCAGCCATGGTATGTGGGCACGATCAGCAGCCACCTGCCGTGCAGTGCCTCGTTCACTGGCAAGGCACGCGGCGGCTGGATCAATTCGCCATGGTTGCGCAGCCCGGCCGGCCGCCAGCCAGACCAGAAGAGACCGGAGCCGATGACGAATGGCAGCGCGAACACGGCGGCCAGCAACAGCAACATGATGCGTGCGGGGGCGCGCGGATGTGCTTGCGGCAGAGTGGTTGTGATCGACGTCATGGCCGGAGGGACCTTTCAGGTTTTGCGCCGGAAACCAAAGAAGCACCAAAGCCCGACAGTGGTTGCCGCAAAACCCCACCATTGAAAGGCATAGCCGAGATTCGTCAGCCGCCGATCGTCCGGGCGAACCCAGTCGCGGACAAATCCGCCTGCCGCGCTATCCGGGTCGAGCTGCATGACCACCGGTTGGACCGGGAAACTGACACGCTCGCCATAGCGCGCAAGATCGAGGTTTTGCCAGACGCGCTGCCAGGAGCCGTGTTCTCCGTTGGTTTCTGGCTGAAGGGAGAAAAAGCGGGAGGCCGGAACGACAGCGATGCCGGAAACTTCGACAATCCCCGCGGGAGTAACGATCTCGGGTTCCCGGCTGTGTTCGGCCAACGCGGGAATCCAGCCGCGATTGACCAGCAGGCGGATCTCGCTGCCCTCGACGCGGAGCGGCGTGACGACATGGAACCCCGCCTGCTGGCGGTAAGTCCGGTTGTCGATCAGAATCTGGTGCCGCGGCTCGTAGTAGCCGCGCGCTACGATCTTGCGATACTGCAACGCCTGCGCGTTGGCCGCCTCGGTGGGGATCTGCACTGCGGGCTCGCTGACGCGGGTTTCGAGTTGCTGCTGGCGGGCGGCCTTGGCTGCAGCCTTGTCCCATTGCCATTGCCCGGCTGCGATAAACAGCGGAACCAGCAGCGCCGCCGCCAGCGTTGGCAGCCAGCGCGGACGGAACCGCCGCGCCGCCTTGCCTGCCATAGCGGCTGGCGCGCCCTCGACGGCACGCGCATAATCGTTCGCACTGGCGCTATCGGAGCCGCTCATGTTAAAGCTCGCCGTCGTTGTCATGCTGCTTGGCGTGATTGTCAGCCTCTTTTCCGGGCTGTTCTTTCTCCTGCGGGATCGTGGCGCCGGCCATCGCGCCGTCAAGGCGCTGACCTGGCGCGTCGGCCTGTCGATGGCGGTTTTCGCGCTGCTGATGCTGGCCTATCGATGGGGATGGATATCGGGCCTCGGCCAGTAGGAGCGGCAGCCACGCGCGCAGGAGCTTTTTGAGTGCCTTGTCGCGCGCTCGCCGAGCGGCATCACGCGACACGCCGCGGATTTCCCGCGCAATGCGCGGGGAGTGGAGTTGATGGCCGGTCTGTTTGAGCATGATCAGGGCAGCTCCTGTTTCGATGCCGGTTTCGCGCCGTCGGTGTTGAAAAACGCATACGCCAGGGTGATGGTATGCACGCCCTTGTCGATATCCGGTTTGACCGTGAACACGAGAGGCAATTCCTTCGTTTCGCCGGGAGCGAGCGCCTGTTGCGTGAAGCAGAAGCACTCGAGCTTGTTGAAACTCGCCGCCGCAACGCCGGGAGAAACGCTGGGAATCGCCTGCGCAACGATGGGTTCTCCCGAGAGATTGTGAACACGGTAGGTGACTTGATGCAGTTCTCCCGGATGCACGTCGAGGCGCGCTGTTGGCGGTGAAATTTCCCACGGCAGGCCGGGCATGACGGTATCCGTGAATTCGATGGTGATCACGCGCCCGGTGTCGACGAACTGCGCGGAGGATTGGCTTATCGCGCCAATTCCGCCGACCGTGAAATTTCCCGGTCGTGCGGTTTTTCCGTTGAGACCGGTTACCTCGCAGAACACGTCGTAGAGGGGTACCAGCGCGAATCCGAAAGCGAAGGACAACGCTGTGACGCCCAGCAGCTTCGCCACCAGTCGGCGGTTGCCCTTTTCGGTTGAGGAGTCTTCGGTGGCGGCGTGCATGGCAGTGCCTTAAACCCAATACACGAAGACGAAAAGCAGCAGCCAGACGACATCGACGAAGTGCCAGTACCAGGCTACTGCCTCGAAGGCGAAATGCCGCTCGGCCGTGAAGTGCCCGATCACGGACCGGCAGAAGATGACGAAGAGCATGGCGGTGCCCATGATCACGTGGAAGCCGTGGAACCCCGTCAGCATGTAGAACGTGGCGCCGTAGATGCCGTCCCGGATGGAAAATTCGGCCGCGCCGTATTCATGGATCTGGAAACCGATGAACACGACGCCCAGTATTATGGTCAGGGCCAGGCCGAGCGAGAGCTGAAACCGGTTGTTTTTGAGCAGGCCCCAGTGCGCCCAGGTGACGGTCGCTCCGGAACATAGCAGGATCAGCGTGTTCAATGCCGGGATGCCCCAAGGGGCGACAGGGACGGGAACCGCGCTGCCGCCGGGGCCGGCGGTCGGCCAGGCGGCTGAAAACCCGGGCCAGAGCAGTTGCGCGTCGGCCAGCATCGGCACGGCAAGATTGCGGGCGTAGAACAGGGCGCCGAAAAAGCCGCCGAAAAACATCACCTCGGAAAAGATGAACCACACCATGCCCCAGCGAAACGACGTGTCGACCTGGCCGGCGTGCTTGCCCGACTGGGTCTCATCGATTACGTCGCCGAACCAGCCGATCAGCATGATCAGGAGGATGCCCAGCCCAAGGGCGATGACATACGGTCCGATGGCCTGCTTGGCGAGCAGCAAGGCGAAGCCCGCAGCCAGCGTGAGCAAGGCGATCGAGCCCGTCAACGGCCAGATCGACGGCGGAGGGACGTAGTAGGTTTCGGGCGAGGAGTGCGGATCGGACTGCGCATGCATGACGGCCTCTCCCTATTTCACAATCGGTGGTGTGACGAACGAGTGGTACGGCGGCGGCGAACTGAGCGTCCATTCGAGCGTGTCGGCGCCTTCCCAGGGTTTGTCTGCGGCCTTGGCGCCGCGGCGGATGCACTGGACGACGTTGTACAGAAATAGCAACTGGCTGGCCCCGAGCACGAATCCACCGATGCTCGAGATCATGTTGAAGTCGGCAAACTGCAGCGCATAGTCGGGGATTCGCCGTGGCATGCCGGCCAGGCCGAGGAAATGCATGGGGAAGAAGGTGATGTTGAAGGCGATCGCCGTCAGCCAGAAATGCACCTTGCCCAGCGTTTCGTCGTACATGCGTCCGGTCCACTTCGGCAGCCAGTAATAGACGCCGGCCATGATGGCCATGGCCGACCCGGAAAACAGGACGTAGTGAAAATGGGCGACCACGTAATAGGTGTCCTGCAACTGGATATCGACAGGCACCAGCGCCAGCACCAGGCCGCTGAAGCCGCCGATGGCGAACAGAAAGACGAAGGCCAGCGAGAAAAGCATCGGTGTTTCGAAGGTGATCGAGCCGCGCCACAGCGTGGCTACCCAGTTGAAGACCTTTACCCCCGTGGGAATGGCGATGAGCATGGTGGTGTACATGAAGAACAGTTGTCCGCCGACCGGCATGCCGGTGGTGAACATGTGGTGCGCCCAGACGATGAACGACAGGAAGGCGATCGAGGCCACGGCATAGACCATCGAGGCGTAGCCGAACAGCGGTTTCCTGGCAAAGGCCGGGATGGTCGTCGAGATGATGCCGAAGGCCGGCAGGATCATGATGTACACCTCGGGATGGCCGAAGAACCAGAAAATGTGCTGGAACATCACCGGGTCGCCGCCGCCCGCGGCGTTGAAGAAATGCGTGCCGAAATGGCGGTCGGTGAGCAGCATGGTGATCGCGGCGGCCAGGACCGGCATGACCGCCACCAGCAGGAAGGCGGTGATCAGCCAGGTCCACACGAACAGCGGCATCTTCATCAGCGTCATGCCGGGCGCGCGCATGTTGAGGACGGTGGTAATGATGTTGATCGCCCCCATGATCGACGAGATACCGAGGATATGCACGGCGAGGATCGTCATGTCATGGGAAATGCCGCCCTGGATGTACAGCGGCGGATACATCGTCCAGCCACCGGCAATTGCTCCGCCTGGAACGAAGAAGGTGGCAATGAGCAGGATGCCGGCCGCTGGCAGCAGCCAGAAGCTCCAGTTGTTGAGGCGCGGGAAGGCCATGTCCGAGGCGCCGATCATCAGTGGAAGCTGCCAGTTGGCGAAGCCGACGAGCGCCGGCATGATCGCGCCGAAGATCATGATCAGGCCGTGCATCGTCGTCAGCTGGTTGAAAACCTCGGGCTGGAACAGTTGCAGCCCCGGCTGGAACAGTTCCGCCCGGATCAGCATGGCCAACGCGCCGGCGAAGAAGAACATGAACAGGCTGAACCACAGGTACAGCGTGCCGATGTCCTTGTGGTTGGTGCTGGTCAGCCAGCGCGCGATGCCGGCGGGTGCGTGTTCGTCGTGATGGGGTGCGGTTTCGGATATTGCCGTCGTGTTCATTCCCGGACTCCCGTTCATTTGCGCCGCGCGGCGACGTCGGCGGGTTGCACCAGGTCGCCGGTCCTGTTGGACCACGTGTTGCGCTCGTAGGTGATGACTGCCGCCAGGTCGAGGTCGGACAACTGCTTGCCGAACGCGGCCATTGCGGTGTTCGGCTTGCCGTTCAGTACGATATCGATATGCCCGGACTTGTCGCCGGTGGCGATCTTCGATCCGGCGAGGGCCGGGAAGACGTTGGGGATTCCGGCGCCGGTGGCCTGGTGGCAGACCATGCAGTTGGCGGCATAGACCTTTTCGCCGATGGTCTTCAATTGCGCCATGTCGTAGGTCTTGCCCGCGCTGGCGGCGATTGCCGCAAGCTGGTCTTTCTGCTCCTGCCTCCAGGCGGCGAACTGCTCTGGCGTCACAACATTGACGACCACTGGCATGAACCCGTGGCCGACGCCGCACAATTCGGTGCATTGGCCGCGGTAGGTGCCGGGGTTGTCGGCCTTGAACCAGGTGTCGCGGATGAAACCGGGGATGGCGTCCTGCTTGACGCCGAGCGCTGGAACCGCCCACGAATGGATCACGTCGCTGGCCGTCGTCACCAGTCGTATCTTCTTTCCGGCAGGCACCACCAGGGGGTGGTCGACTTCCAACAGATAATGCTCTCCCTTGGGTTGCGCACCGTCGATCTGTTCCTTGGGGGTGGAAGAGTTGCTCATGAAACGGATGCCGTCCCCGAGGTATTCGTATTCCCATTTCCACTGGTGGCCGGTGATCTTGATCGTCATGTCTTCCTTTTCCGTGTCCTTCATGGCGATGACCATGCGCGTGGCCGGCCAGGCCATGCCGAGCAGGATCAGGGTCGGAATGACGGTCCAGGCGATTTCCACGGCCTGGTTGTCATGAAATCCCGCCGCCTGGTGGCCCAGGGACTTGCGGTGGCGGATCAGGGCCACGAGCATGGGAACGAAGACGGCGATGAAGATGGCGGCGCATATCCACAGGATCAGGGAATGCAGGTCGTATATCTCCCGGGCGAGCCCGGAGGCCGGCGGCTGAAGATTAATGGCGAATTCGGCCCGGCCCGATGCGGGTGCCAGCGCGGCGAACACGGAAAGGGCAGGCAAGAGGGAACAACTTGCGCGGGAAAACGGACCAACACAGCGGTTACGGCAATTCGGCGTGTCCAAGGTGTTCCCTCCCGGTCGTTATGAATTGCTTGGGGGTAACACTCTGACCGCGCAGAGTTGGAAAGTTCATTGAGTGGCACATGTCGGGGTGGCACATGTGGCGGATGCTTCTGGTTGTCTTGGTGCTTGCGCTGTCAGGTTGCAGTGACCCTCCGTCGGAGAGGTTCCGCAATGTGGAAATGACAGGCGCCGATTTCGGGCGAGAGCTGAATGGGTTCCGCGACCACCATGGAAACCCGCGCACGCTGGCCGACTTCCGGGGCAAGGCGGTCGTCCTGTTCTTCGGCTATACGTCCTGCCCGGATGTCTGTCCGACGACGCTGGTTCGCCTGGCGGAGGTGATGGTGAAACTCGGCGATGTCGCCGGTCGGGTGCAGATCCTCATGCTCACCGTCGATCCGCAGCGTGATACCCCGGTACGGCTTGCTGCCTATTTGACGGGGTTCAATCCCTCATTCATCGGGTTGTACGGCGACTTGGCGGCGACCGAGGCCGCGGTAATGGAATTCAAATCGTTCTTCTCGCGCGGCAAGGATGCACACAACCACGGCAAGAGTGACGTGATCGACCATTCGACGGGTGCTTATGTCCTCGATCCGACAGGGAAAATCAGGCTCTATCTCAAGGACGATGCGTCGGTCGAAGGAATCGTCAGCGACCTGAAGCAGCTGATGTTACCCGCCTGAAATTGGGGGGCTGCCGGAACGGCATGCATCAGACTTACCGATCCTGACCATATCTGCGCGGAAGGTTCATCGCCTCTGGGAAATGCGGTTGAACTGCGACGACAATACCTGTCCAATGCCGGGAGAGGTCGTCATTGATTCTTCATGACTCTGGAGTGCGCATTCCATGACCCGGTCCGCGAATCACGTCGCGCAGGGAATTTCGCCGCCGCAGGCGTCTCTCGGTTTCCGGCAGGCTTTCGCCTTTTGGCTGAAGCTGGGATTCATCAGCTTCGGCGGGCCGGCCGGGCAGATTGCGATCATGCACCAGGAACTGGTCGAGAACCGGCGCTGGATTTCCGAGCGGCGCTTCCTGCACGCGCTCAATTACTGCATGGTGCTGCCCGGCCCGGAGGCGCAGCAGCTCGCCACCTACATCGGCTGGCTGATGCACCGCACCTGGGGCGGCGTCGTGGCGGGCACCTTGTTCGTCCTGCCGTCGCTGCTGATCCTGATCGCCCTGTCGTGGGTCTATGTGGCTTTCGGCGATGTGCCGGCGATCGCCGGGCTGTTCTACGGCATCAAGCCCGCCGTCGCCGCCATCGTCGTGCAGGCCGCGCACCGCATCGGTTCGCGCGTGCTCCGGAACAACTGGCTGTGGGCAATCGCGGCGGCGGCGTTCATCGGCATCTTTGCGTTCAACCTGCCGTTTCCCGTCATCGTCGCGGCGGCGGCGCTGATCGGCTACGTCGGTGGGCGGATTTCGCCGCGCACTTTCCAGGCCGGCGGCGGCCACGACGGCGCCGCAAAGGAAGCGGGGCCGGCGCTGATTGGCGATGACACGCCCGTACCGGAACATGCCCGGTTCCACTGGAGCCGGCTGGCGAAGGTCGCCGTCGCGGGAACCCTGCTGTGGCTGGCGCCGATGGGACTGCTGGCGGCCACCTACGGATGGGACGACACGCTGACGCAGATGGGCTGGTTCTTCACCAAGGCCGCGCTGCTTACCTTCGGCGGCGCCTACGCCGTGCTGCCCTATGTCTACCAGGGCGCAGTCAGCCACTACGGCTGGCTGACACCGACGCAGATGATCGACGGCCTGGCCCTCGGCGAAACCACGCCCGGGCCGCTGATCATGGTGGTGGCCTTCGTCGGCTTCGTCGGTGGCTACGTCAAGGCGCTGTTCGGGCCGAATGCGCTGTTCTTGGCCGGCGCCGTGGCGGCGTGCCTGGTTACCTGGTTCACCTTCCTGCCGTCCTTCCTGTTCATCCTCGGCGGCGGGCCGCTGGTCGAGTCGACGCGCGGCGACATCGGGTTCACCACGCCGCTGACCGCGATCACGGCAGCGGTGGTCGGCGTGATCCTCAACCTGGCGCTGTTCTTCGGGTACCACGTCCTCTGGCCGAAAGGGTTCGCCGGGGCGTTCGATGCGGTGTCGGCGCTGATCGCCCTAGGCGCGGCTGTGGCCCTGTTCAGTTTCAAGCGCAAGGTCGTCCATGTGATCGGCGCCTGCGCCGTGGCCGGTTTGGTCGTGAGCCTTGCCGGTTACTCGGCCGGCACTGTGCTCAAATCCTCGGCGGAAACTTCGGCCAGCCGCTCGGAACTCGTCGGCAACGGCGAACAGAACCAGATCTTGTTGCCTTCGCTGTCGAGGAAGCTGCCGACGTAGAAGCCTTCTTCGGCGTAGCCCTGGACCGGATCGCTGATCCTGACGTTGCGGTCGCGCAGTTCCTTTTCCGTTTGCGGAGCGTCGTCCGACGCAAACGTGATGCGTGGGTTGAGCTGAGCGCTCGGCCGGGCGTACCAGCCGGCCTCCGTCGGCTTAAGCATCACGATGACGTTGGCGAACAGGAAGCCGACCTGGCGTTCTCCTTCGAAGGCCGGTTCCAGGCCGAGCGTTTCGCCGTAGAACCGATTGGCTCGAGCCAGGTCGTCCACCGCCAAAGCCACCACCTTGAGTCTTCGGAAACCGAGTGGGTTCATGGTTGACCTCCTTTCATGGGGTCGTCAAATGCGCTCCCAGAAGGTGACCTCCGAAAGCACGTACTGGAATTTTCTCCGGGTCTCGCGGATGACGAACGGCACAGAAAGCGGTTCGCGCACCAGGCGGAAATGCTTGCCGAGTACCGCCTTCAGGCCGTCGAGCGTGGTGAAGTTCTCACCGTCCTTCTTGAAGCCGCCGAGCCAGTCTTCGCGTTTGGTGTGTTCCGGCAGCCAGGTGTAGGGCGAGGCGATCAGCAGCAGGCCGCCGGGGTTCAGCCGCTCATGCACCGATTCGAGGAACCTGGCGGGGCTGTACAGGCGGTCGATCAGGTTGGACGCCAGAATCAGGTCGTAGCCGGTGAATACCGACTTCAGATTGCAGGCATCGCCCTGGAAGAATTCGACCTTTTCGGCGGTCGTGTTCAGCCCGAGTTCGGCGAGCGTCCGTTCCTTGTAACTGACGAGTTCTCCCTCTTCCAGCAGCGTGTAACGCAACCGTCCCTGTTCCAACAGCTGGATTCCCAGGCGGATGAAGCTGGTGGAAAAATCGATTCCGGTCACGTGCGTGAAACGCCGCGCCAGTTCGAACGTCGCGCGGCCGGCAGCGCAGCCGATATCCAGAGCTTTGCCGGCCGGACGGCCGCCCACTGCGTCAATGGCCAGACGTGCCAGTGCACGCGGGAAATTAGGCACGCCGAAGTACTCGTCGCCGTAATGAAACTCGGCGTATTCGGAAACGAGGCGATCGGTTTCGTAGCGCGAAGTGTTCATCGTTGCCGGCGCATCGGAGACCACGTAGCGGAAGCCGGCGTGCTGGAAAAAATGCCGGCGGAACGCGTAGCGCGATTCCGTCAAAGCCTCGTTGCCACAGGAAATCCACGAGCCACCCTTGATCAGGTTGTGCCGGTCGTCGAAGGTTGGCACCGTGAAGTCGTCGTAGATCGGGTGCGTGCGGAAGCCGTCGAAGGGGTAGGTCGGCGTCTCGGTCCATTGCCAGACATTGCCGATCACATCGAAAAACGGTCCGTGCGCGAATTCGGTGACCGGGCACGACGAGGCGTAATGGTCGAGCTGGAGGTTGGCCCCGGCGATCCGCTCGTCCGGCAGTCCATCGGTACCCGCGTAGCGGCTAAGCGCGTGCCATTCATCCTCGGTCGGCAAGCGTACCGGCAAGCCGCTGGCGCGCGCCTTCCACTGGCAGAATGCCTTGGCCTCGTGATAGTTGGTTTCCACCGGCCAGTCCCACGGCATCGGCACTTCTTCGAGCATCAGGCGCAGGCGCCACTCGCTGCCGTCGCGGACCCAGAACGTCGGATGATCGGCGCGCGCGAAGTTCCTCCAGGCCGCACCTTCCTCCTGCCATAGCGATTCGTCCGTGTAGCCGCCGGCCTCGACGAAGGCCAGGAATTCGCGGTTGGAGACGAGGTAACGGCTGGCCTGGAAGGCCTCGACGCGGGCTTCATGACGACCGAACTCGTTGTCCCACCCGTAGACGATCGGGGAGTCGATGTCCCGTCCGATCCGCACGTCCGACGCCGGAACGGCGACGAGGTCGTTATTCGGAGCCGCGGACGAAGTTCGGCACGCCGTCCACGCCGGATGCGGTCTCACGTATTTCAAGGCGTGCTGGCGGATCAGTACCGACGAGGTTTCGAGGTGGATGCGCTCGTGCTCGATGCCCATCAGGATGATCCACCATGGGTTGTCCCAGCCGATCGGCAGCGACAACGGCTGCGTGCGGATGACCTGGTCGACCATCTCCCGCGCCGCGTGGCGATAGGCCTCGACCGCCTCGACGGCGGGCCAGTTGTAACGCTCGTCGTTAAGGTCGTCCCAGCTCATTTCGTCGACGCCGATGGCGAACATCGATTCGAAGGCCGGGTTGATGCGCCGGTCCATCACCCCGGCCAGCACCAGCTTGTTGATGAAGAAGGTCGCCGTGTGGCCAAGGTAGAAGATCAGGGGATGGCGCAGAGATATCGGCTTGCGGTAGTACGCCTCGTCGCAGGTCAGCACCTCGAACAACTGCTCGTAGCGGTCGAAGGTGGCGTGGAAGTAGCGGCGGATTTCGGCACGCTTCTGCTCGCTGTCGTCACCTGCCAGCAATGGGGATCTCGGAAAGAGGGGAGTGGGCATGGGGATCTCTTGTTATGACCCGAGAACAAAGGGAACCCACGTCATTCCGGTTCAGGACCGGAATGACGGACTCTGAAAGGTGTTCCGATTCATCGTGGCCTGAGTCGATCAAGCCGCCAGTTTTGCCGCGATCCGTGCGACGTGAGCGCCCTGGAAGCGGGCAATGTCCAGTTCGTTCTCGCTGGGTTGCCGCTTGCCGTCGCCTCCGGCCAGCGTACCTGCACCGTAAGGCGAACCGCCGGTGATCTCGTTCATGTTGGTCAGTTCCTGGCAGGAATAAGGTACGCCGACGATGATCATCCCGTGGTGCAGCAGAGTGTTGTGGAACGAGGTGATTGTCGTTTCCTGTCCACCGTGCTGTGTTCCCGTCGAGGTGAAGACGCTGCCAATCTTGCCGACCAACCCGCCGGCCATCCACAGCCGGCCGGTCTGATCCAGGAAATTGCGCATCTGCGCGCACATGTTGCCGAAGCGCGTCGGGGTGCCGAAGATGATCGCGTCGTAGCCGGCGAGTTCGTCTACCGTCGCGACAGGCGCCGCTTGATCCAGCTTGGCGCCGACCCGCCGCGCGACTTCCTCGGTCATCAATTCCGGCACGCGCTTGACGTCGACCGAGCTGCCCGCGACCCCGCGTGCGCCTTCTGCCACGGCGCTCGCAAGCGTTTCGATGTGGCCATACATGCTGTAGTAGAGCACCAGTATCTTCGCCATGTTTTTTCTCCTGTGTAAAAATGACTCAGTTGTCGTCGAACCGGTCGTCGCGGACCTGGACGATGCCGTCCACGATGCGTACCCGGAACGTCGCGATCGGCTCGTAGGCCGGCGCACAAAGCGGAGCCCCATCGAGCAGGGAAAAGCGCGCCTGATGCGCCGGGCAGGTGATTTCGAGGCCGTCGACGGTGCCGTCGGAGAGTGTTTCGGCCTCATGGGAACAAATATCCTCGATGGCATAATACTCCCCGTCGATATTGAAGACGGCAATCTGCGTACCGCCGGCATCGACCTTGCGCCGCGTTCCCGGAGGGAAGTCCGTAGTTGCTGCAACGTCGGTCCAATCGTCCATGGCCAGTCCCCTTGCGTTTCAGTTCAAAGCATCCCCAGTTGCAACCTTGCCGCTTCACTCATCATGGCCTGGGACCAGGGCGGCTCCCAGACCAACTCCACGCCGACGTCGCTGACGCCTTCCACCTGCCGCACCACGTAGTCGACGGTTTCCGGCAGGCTTTCCGCGACCGGGCAGGCCGGCGCGGTCAGTGTCATGCGGACGCGGACCGTGCCCTTCGCTTCGTCTATGTCCAGTCCGTAGATCAAACCGAGGTCGTAGATATTGACCGGGATCTCCGGGTCGTAAATGTTGCGCAGTTCGGCGATTACCCGGGTTTCGATTGTCTCTGTGCCCGGTTCGTTCCCTGCCGCGTCAAAGGTGTCCATCATTCACTCCGTCGACACGGGGGCCGCCTGGTCGTGCAGCGCCGCGTGCAAGGTGTGCCAGGCCAGGGTGGCGCATTTGATGCGCGCCGGAAAATCGCGCACGCCGGCCAGTACCTGCAGTTTGCCGAGCGATTCGGCCTGATTCGCCGCCTGTTTTTCGTCGGCTTCGGTCAGCAGGGCGTGGAAACGTGCAAACAACTCCTCCGCCTGTGCTTCGCTCTTGCCTTTTAAGGCCTCGCTCATCAGCGAGGCCGAAGCGGTCGAAATGGCACAGCCGGCGCCCTCGAAGCGCACTTCTTCGATGATGCCGTCGACCACCTTGAGATAGAGAGTCAGCTTGTCGCCACAGAGGGGATTGAAGCCCTCGGCATGGTGGTTGTGGCCCGGCATCGGACCGAAATTGCGCGGCCGGCGGCTGTGATCGATGATGACTTCCTGGTAGAGATCGCGCAAATCCGACATTACCCGAATACCTCCCGAACCTTTGCCAGTGCGGCGAACAGCGCGTCCACCTCGCCTGGCGTGTTGTACAGGGCGAACGAGGCGCGCACCGTGGCCGGTACGCCGAAGTGTTCCATCACCGGCATCGCGCAATGGTGACCGGTGCGTACCGCGACGCCTTCGCTGTCGAGAATGGTCCCGACATCGTGCGCATGCACGTCGTCGAGGACAAACGACAGGATGCCCGCCTTGTCGCGCGCCGTGCCGATCAGGCGCAATCCGGGAACGTCCGCCGCGCGTGCCGTGGCCTGGCGGAGCAGGGCATGTTCGTGCGCGGCGATGGCGTCCAGTCCGATGCTCTCGAGGTATCCGATGGCCGTGCCGAGCCCGATGCCGCCGGCGATGTTGGGGGTTCCCGCCTCGAACTTGTAGGGCAGGTCGTTCCAGGTGCTTCTGGCAAAAGTGACCTGCCGGATCATGTCGCCGCCGCCCTGCCATGGCGGCATCGAATCGAGCAGTGCAGCCTTGCCGTAGAGCACCCCGACACCGGTCGGGCCGTAGAGCTTGTGCCCGGAGAAGGCATAGAAATCGCAGTCCAGCGTCTGCACATCCACCTCCAGATGCGGTGCCGCCTGCGCGCCATCGACCAGCACCACTGCGCCGTGGGAATGAGCGAGATCGATCATTTTCCGCACGGGATTGATCGTGCCCAGCGCGTTGGAAACATGAGTCATGGCCACCAGCCTCGTATGCGGGCCGAGCTGTTGTTCGAACGACGCCATGTCCAGCTCGCCGGCATCGTCGATCGAAGCGACGCGCAGAATCGCTCCGCTCCGCTCGCAGAGCAGTTGCCATGGCACGATGTTGGAGTGGTGCTCCATGCCGGTGATGAGGATCTCGTCACCGGGCTTGAAGCGTTGTCCGTAGCTGGCGGCAATCAGGTTGACGGCTTCGGTGGTGCCGCGCACGAAGACGATCTCCTCGCGCCGGCCGGCGTTGATGAATCGCCTGACGCTGTCGCGTGCGGCTTCGTAGGCGTCCGTCGCTTCCTGGCTCAGGCAATGGATGCCGCGATGGATGTTGGCGTTGGTCTCGGCGTAATAACGCGCTTCACGCTCGATGACGCAACGCGGTTTCTGGCTGGTGGCGGCGTTGTCCAAATAGACGAGCGGCTTGCCGTGCACGCGGCGTTCGAGGATCGGAAAGTCATCGCGCAGGCGCATGACGTCGAAGGTGGCGGGCACCGCTTCCGGTCTTTCCGTCAAGGCGTTCAAGACAGCACCTCCGCCTCCAGTTGTTGCGGCAACCGTCCGCGTAACAGACCGTCAAGCCGTTGGCGCAATTCCGGATGCTCGATGCGCTGAACCATCTCCGCGGCGAAGCCGTACGTCAGCAATGCCCGTGCCGTTTCTTCGTCAAGGCCGCGCGAGCGCAAATAGAAGATCTGCCCGGCATCGAGTTGGCCGACTGTGGCGGCATGGCAGCATTTGACGTCGTCGGCCCATATTTCGAGTTGCGGCTTGGTATCGATTTCCGCGTGCTCCGAGAGCAGCAGATTGCGGTTGGTTTGCGCTGCATCGCTCCGCTGCGCATCGGGATGCACGATCACCTTGCCGTTGAAGACCGCGCGCGAGGCATCGTCGAGCACGCCCTTGTAGAGCTCGCGGCTGGTGCCGCGCGGCACGTTGTGGTCGATGCGCGTGTGATGGTCGATGTGCTGGCGACTGTCGGCAACGTACAGGCCATCAAGTGAGCATTCGGCGCCTTCTCCGTTGAGTTTCGCCACGATGTCGGTTCGCGCCAGCGCCGCCCCCAGGGCGAAGGACGTTGAGATGAGGCGGCTTTGTTCCGCCAGATCGGCAGTGATCGCCGCGATGTGGAAAGCCCTGACGCTTTCCTGTTGCAATTTGTGGTGCTCGATCTGGGCCCGGCGTCCGAGCACGATGTCTGTCACCGTGTTGGTGAAGTAGACCGGGGTTCCCAGCGCGGCATGATGTTCGACGATGACGGCGTGGCTGTCCTCTTCGGCGAAAACCAGGCTGCGTGTGTGGGCGGCCAGACCGTAAGTGACGGACAGAAAAAGCAGATGGATCGGTGCGTCTAGGCGCACTCCCTTAGCCAGATGAACGCACGCGCCGTCGGTCATGCATGCGGCGTTGAGAGCGGCGAACGCCGACGGGTAGCTCGCGGCAGCTTCGAATTGCGTTTCGATCCCGGAACGGCGGCGTTCGAGCAGAGTGGCTAGGCTGGCGATGCTGACTCCTGCGGGCAACGCGTCGACTTTCGACAGGGTGGGCACGTGGTGCCCGTCGACGAACACCAGCAAATGCACCCCGGGCAGGGCCTGGGCGTCGACCTGTGGTTTATCAACAGCGCGGGGTTGACCTGAGGACAGAAGAAAGCGGCCCCTCTCTATGGGTGCGACGCTGGTGTATTTCCAGTCCTCGTCGTGGCGCGTAGGGAAGCCCATGGCCAGGAAGCGCCGCATGGCGGCCTCGCGCAGGGCGACGACCCAAGGCTGTTGTCGACCGGGGAGGGACGCCTTGTTGCGCGTGAAATCCTCAACATAGTGGAGGCCGGAGTCGGGGGTGACAGCGTTCATGGCCCGGCTCCGGCTTGTTGTCCGACCGCGTCGAGCCAGGCATATCCCTGGCGTTCCAGTTCCCGCGCCAGTTCCGGTCCGCCGGAGCGAACAATGCGTCCGTGCGCGAGCACATGCACCCGATCCGGCACCACGTAGTCGAGCAGGCGCTGGTAGTGCGTGACGACGACGAACGCGCGCTGCGGATCCCGCATCGCGTTGACGCCGTCGGCGACCATCTTCAGTGCGTCGATGTCCAGGCCGGAATCGGTCTCGTCGAGGATCGCCAGCTTCGGCTCCAGCAACGCGAGCTGGAAGATCTCGTTGCGCTTCTTCTCGCCGCCGGAGAACCCTTCGTTGACCGCGCGATGCAGCAGCTCGTCCTTGAGGTGCAGAACGGCGAGCTTCTCGCGCACCAGCTTGAGGAACTGCATCGAGTCCAGTTCCGGTTCGCCGCGCTGCCTGCGCTGCGCGTTCAGCGCCGTGCGCAGGAAATAGGTGTTGTTGACGCCCGGGATCTCGACCGGGTACTGGAACGCGAGGAAGACGCCGGCGGCGGCTCGCTCTTCCGGCTCGAGTTCGAGCAGGTCGCGGCCTTCGTAGACGACCGAACCCTGCGTGACCTCGTAGCCCTCGCGCCCGGCGAGCACGTTGCCGAGCGTGGACTTGCCCGCGCCGTTCGGCCCCATGATCGCGTGCACCTCGCCGGCCTTCACTTCCAGCGAGAGCCCCTTGAGGATTTCCTTGCCCGCGACGCGGACGTGGAGGTTGTCGATCTTCAGCATCGTCGTTTCTCTCCGCCGTCGTTCCGGCCTTCTCCGGAACGACGCAATGTCTATTGATTGGCCAGCGCTGCCAGAGCCTCGCCTTCGACGCGGCAGCCGATCCATTCCGGCATCCGCTTCGCGCCGAGCGATTCGTAGAACTCGATCGACGGCGTGTTCCAGTCCAGCACCGACCACTGGAAGCGCGGCAGGCGTTCCGCCACGCAGCGCTTCGCGAGATCCACGATCAGGGCCTTGCCGATGCCCTTGCCGCGCAGCGCCGGACGCACGTACAGGTCCTCGAGATAGATGCCGTGGCGGCCGCGGAACGTCGAATAGCTGTAGAACCACAGCGAGAACCCGGCGATCTCGCCGTTCCATTCGGCGACCTGCGCGAACACGCGCGGATTCGCGCCGAACAGCGAGGCGGCGATGTCGTCCGCCGTCGCGTCGACTTCGTGGCGCAGCTTCTCGTAGTCGGCCAGTTCGCAGATCAGCGAGTGGATCGTCGCGGCGTCCGCCGGCACGGCGGCGCGCAGGACGAGGTGTGCATCGGCGCCGTCCATCTCAACCCACCGCGCCTTCGAGCGACACCTCGAGCAGCTTCTTCGCCTCGACGGCGAACTCCATCGGCAGTTCCTTGAACACCTGCTTGCAAAAGCCGTCGACGATCATCGAGACGGCATCCTCCTCGCCGATGCCGCGCGAGCGGCAGTAGAACAGCTGGTCGTCGGAGATCTTCGACGTCGTCGCTTCGTGCTCGACGATCGCGCCGGGATTCCTGACCTCGATGTACGGGAACGTGTGCGCGCCGCACTTCTTGCCGATCAGCAGCGAATCGCATTGCGTGTGGTTGCGCGCGCCGTCGGCGCCCTTCTCCACCTTCACGAGGCCGCGATAGGTGTTCTGGCCATGGCCCGCGCTGATGCCCTTGGAGACGATCTTCGACTTGGTGTTCCTGCCGATGTGGATCATCTTGGTGCCGGTGTCGGCCTGCTGCCGGTGGTGCGTCAGCGCGACCGAGTTGAACTCGCCGACCGAGTCGTCGCCGCGCAGCACGCAGCTCGGGTACTTCCAGGTGATCGCCGAACCGGTCTCGACCTGCGTCCAGGAAATCTTCGAGCGCGCGCCGCGGCAGTCGCCGCGCTTGGTGACGAAATTGTAGATGCCGCCGACGCCGTTCTCGTCGCCCGGATACCAGTTCTGCACGGTGGAGTACTTGATGCTGGCGTCGTCGAGCGCGACGAGCTCGACGACCGCCGCGTGCAGCTGGTTCTCGTCGCGCATCGGCGCGGTGCAGCCCTCGAGGTACGACACGCTGGCGCCCTCCTCGGCGACGATCAGCGTGCGCTCGAACTGGCCGGTGTGGCCGGCGTTGATGCGGAAATAGGTACTGAGCTCCATCGGGCAGCGCACGCCCTTCGGGATGAACACGAACGATCCGTCCGAGAACACCGCCGAGTTCAGCGCCGCGAAATAGTTGTCGCCGACCGGCACGACGCTGCCGAGGTACCTCCGCACCAGCTCGGGCTGCTCGCGGATCGCCTCGGACATCGAGCAAAACACGATGCCCTTCTCGGCCAGTTCCTTGCGGAACGTGGTGCCGACCGAAACCGAGTCGAACACCGCGTCGACCGCGACGCCGGCGAGGCGGGCACGCTCGTGCAGCGGCACGCCGAGCTTGTCGTAGGTCTCCAGCAGCTTCGGGTCGACCTCGTCGAGCGATTTCGGCTGGTTCTTCGGCCGCGAGAAGTAGCTGATCGCCTGGAAGTCGATCGGGCCGATCTTCAGCTTCGCCCACTGCGGCGGCGTCATCGTCAGCCAGTGGCGATAGGCCTCGAGACGCCACTCGGTCATCCATTCCGGCTCGCCCTTACGCGCCGAGATCGCGCGCACGACGTCCTCGTCGAGGCCCGGCGGCAGGCTCTCGCTCTCGATGTCGGTGACGAAGCCGGCATCGTAGCGCCGGTTCAGCGCGGCTTGGAGTTCAGCGGGTTGGGTGGCCATGGAAGGGGCTGCCTGAGGGATTCACGCGATCGCGACGCGTACCGGGATCGTCCCGGAGCGCCGCGACGGCGACTTGATCATGTCGGCCAGCGTCACGCTTTCGAGCGCGTCCGCAATGGCCTGGTTGATGCGCTGCCAGTTCACGCGCACGCCGCAATGCGGTTCGTGATCGCATGCACCGGCCTGCGCGCTGCATTCGGTCATGCCGATCGGACCTTCCATCGCCGTCACGATGTCGGCGATCGTGATGGCCTGCGGCTCGCGCGCAAGGCGGTAGCCGCCGTTGATCCCGCGCGTCGACACCACGAGTTCGGCCTGGGCAAGCTGCTTCAGCAGCTTGCTGACCGTCGGTGCCTCGAGATGCGAGCGCTCCGCCAGCGCCTGCGCGCTGAGCACGCCGTCGGCGTCGACCAGGCAGGTCATGACGACGGTCGCGTAGTCGGTGAGCTTGCTGACGCGGAGCATGGGCGGGCGGAAGAAGGGCAAATCAGGACCGAAATAGTACTGTTTACCCTCTCACGGGTCAAACCGGGCCCACCCGCTGCGCCCCCAAGGACGGCACCGATCCGGGGCATGACCGCCCCGCCGCGACGGCTCCGCCATGCCGCGAGGAAGGCACGCGACGCCGCGTGCCAGCCGTCCCAAGGAACCGAACCATGATTCCGGCCTCCGCCCCGCACGCTCCCGCCTGCCTCGCGCCTCCCGGCCCCGTCGCCGATGCCGTCCCGCGCCGCGCATCGACGCCGCCCTGGCTGCTGGCGCTGGCCACCTCGACCGCACTGGCGCAGACGACCGTCGACGGCTTCGATCCGAACGCCGACAGCACGGTCCTCGGCCTGGCCGTGCCGGCCGACAGCAGGATCGTGGTCGACGGGCAGTTCACCCAGCCCGAAGGACAGACGCGCCACCGGCCCGGGCGGCTGGTGCCGGAAACGATCCTCGCCGACGGCCTCGACCGCCGCACGCGCTGAACCCGGCTCCGGCGACCTCGCATCGGCGGCCGGTACGAGCCCCGTCTCCCGCCGGCGCCTCGTGCGGAACGCCGGCCGCCGACCGCTTGCTAGACTGGAGCGACCGCCCTCCGGACCGCCCCGTGAACACCGATCCGCACCGTGCCGACGCACGCCGACGCTTCATCGAGTCGGCGCTCTCCGTCTCCGCTCCCCCCATCGAACCGGCATCCGCCGACGCCAGCTTCCGCAGCTACTGGCGCGTGACGCTGGCCGACGGCTCGACGCGCATCGTCATGGATGCACCGCCGGACCGGGAGAACATCGCGCCGTGGCTCGACATCGGCGCGCGCCTGCACGGTGCCGGCCTGCACGTCCCCGAAGTCCAGGCCGTCGACCGCGAGAAGGGGTTCATCCTGATGGAGGACCTCGGCTCGCGCACCTACCTGCCGGAACTGAACGAGGCCAGCGCCGACGCGCTCTACGCGGACGCGCTCGACGCGCTGCTGCGCCTGCAGACGCGGGTCGATCCGTCGGGACTGCCGGTGTTCGACGAGGCGTTCCTGACGATGGAACTGGAGCTGATGCCGGAGTGGTTCCTGCGCCGGCACCTCGGCCACGAGATCGCCTGCGAGGAATGGGACGTGATCGAACTCGCGTTCATGCGCCTGATCGAGGCCGCGCGCGGACAGCCGCAGACGTTCATGCATCGCGACTACCACAGCCGCAACCTGATGGTGTGCGGGAACGAGACGAATCTCCCTGCGGGTTCTCTTTCTCCGTCATTCCCGCGAACGCGGGAATCCGTTTTTCCGGCCATGAAAGAAAGCAGCCCGGATTCCCGCGTTCGCGGGAATGAGGACGACGTCGGCCCGATACGCATCAACCCCGGCATCATCGACTTCCAGGGTGCGGTGATCGGCCCGATCACCTACGACCTCGCCTCGCTGCTGCGCGACTGCTACATCGAATGGGACGCCGAGCGCGTCGAAGGCTGGCTCGAGAGCCACCGCCAGCGCCTCCTGCGCGCGCACCTGCTCGACACGCACACGGATGCCGCGCGCTTCCGCCGCTGGTTCGACCTTGCGGGACTGCAGCGCCACATCAAGGTGCTCGGGCTGTTCTGCCGGCTCTGCTACCGCGATGGCAAGGCGCAGTACCTGGACGACCTTCCCCTGGTCTGGCGCTACGTGATCTCCGTCGCGCGCGCCTACAACGACCTGGCGCCGCTCGCCGACCTGCTCGAACGCGTGCTCGGCGACCGCGACATCACCCGACCGCGCGCCGAAGCCGCATGACCGTCCGCCGCGCGATGATCTTCGCCGCCGGCCGCGGCGACCGCATGCGTCCGCTGACCGACACGACGCCGAAGCCGCTGCTGCGCGTGGGCGGGAAGAGGCTGATCGAACACCATCTCGAGAAGCTCGCCGCGATCGGCATCGACGAAGTGGTCGTCAACATTTCGCATCTCGCCGGCCAATTCCGTCCCGCGCTCGGGGACGGCTCGCGCTGGGGGCTCTCGATCGCCTACAGCGACGAGGGACCCGAGCCGCTCGAAACCGGCGGCGGCATCCGGCGCGCGCTGCCGCTGCTCGGCGACGCGCCGTTCATCGCGGTCAGCGCCGACATCGTCAGCGACTACGACTACGCGCGCCTGCCGCGCGAGCCGGCCGGCCTGGCGCACCTGGTCATGGTGCCGAACCCGGACTTCCATCCGCACGGCGACTTCTGGCTGGACGGCAGCCGCCTCAACGAGGAAGGCGCCGGCGAACGCCTGACCTTCGGCAACATCGGCGTGTACCGCCCCGAACTCGTCGCCGGCCAGCCCGACGGACGCTTCAAGCTGTTGCCGATGTACCAGCGCGCGATGCGCGAGGGCCGGCTCAGCGGCGAGCGCCACGACGGCGGCTGGCACAACCTCGGTACGCCGCGGCAACTGGCCCAGGCAGACGCCGCGATGCGGCGCCTGCCCGGCGATCCGGATCAGAGCTTGTCGTAGTTCGCGATCGCGTTGAGCAGCAGCGCGTAGTTGCCGATCGTCACGCCGCGCCAGACCGGGTTGTTGGCGAACAGCAGCACGTGGCCGCGGCCGTAGCGCGCGTCGACGACGGCCGCGCGCCCGGCCATCTCGCTGCCGTTGTCCAGCAGGCCGGCGACGAGCAGGCGGTCCGCGTCGGCCCAGCGCACGATCGTCCTCGGGCGCATGTCCGGCGGAATCACGTAGGGATTGTTGCGCTCCTGCTCGGCGTTCAGGGGCAGCGCTTCCCACGGTTTCGCCGACGGCAGCGGCAGCGGCTCGTCGAACGGGCGGCCTTCGGGCACGTCCTCGTCGTGCAGGCCGCCGCGGCCGGTCGGCCGCTTGTAGTCCTTCGCGTTCGGAAGCATCGCATCGCCGCTGACGAGATGGCTGAGCTGGAACGCCATGCCCTCCTTGCTGTACATCGAGAACGGACGGTCGTAGCCGCGAGCGATCGGGCTGTCGCCGGCGACGCGCTCGGCGCCGAGCACCGAGCCGACGACGCGCAGGTTCTTCTTCGGAACGACCGACACGCCCGGCGCGAGGCCGTAGTTGATGGCGAACTCGGCCGTGTCCTCGGAAGTGACGAGCAGGCCGCCGCCTGCGACGAAGCGTTTGAGGTTGTCGACTCCGCTCGCGCCGAGACCGGGACGCATGTCGTCGGTGGCGTCGATGAGGCCGAGGTTCGGCGTCAACGACGTCTTCTTCCACGGCAGCGCATTGCCGTACATCGGCATGCCCTCGACGATCGCGCGGCGGTCCTTCGCGCCGACCGGCGCGAACAGGATCACGTCGTACTTGCCGCGCAGGTTCGCCTCCTTCGCCACGTCCTGCGTGCTGATGTAGGCGTACTTCACGCCGAGCTTGTCGAGCGCCATGCGCCACCAGCCCTCGGTCTGCGTGGAGAGCCACGTGTGCATGACCGCGATGCGCGGCATCCTGCCCGGCACTCCGAGCGCGGACGCATCGAAGCGCGGTTCCTCGACCGCATCGACGCGCTGCACCGGCACGTCGAGCACGGTGGCGTCGGAGACGCGCGCGACGTCGACGCCGAACGTGTCGCCGAGCGACCAGCCGGTGTCGTCATAGGGCTTCTTCTGCGGATCCTCCGGTGCCCAGTACTGCCGATCGAGCAGCGTGTCGGCGATGCGCGAGTACGGCTGGTCCATGCGCACGATGAAGCTTCCGGCCGGGAACTGGCGCGGTGCGCGCTTCGGTTGCGCCGGCACGGTCCCGGCCGCTTCGTCGCCGTCCTTCGGCTTCTTCGCGTCGAGCACCGGCACGTCCACCGTGAAGGCGCGTTCCGCGCGGCTGATCTCGACGTGCTGCGCGCGCAGGACGCGCAGCAGCTCGGCCTGGGCGCCCTTGCGCGCGTCGTCGGCGGAAAGGACATAGGCGGCCGGACCGGCGGCCTTCGGCTTCTCGACCGAGCGCTTGCTCTTGAGCCAGAAGTTGCGCAGGAACGTGGTGCGGTTCGCGGCGAAGTAGTCGAGCGCGGTCAGCAGGCCCGTCTGCTCGTAGTTGTTGTTGTTGCGTTGCGACCAGCGCACTTTCGGCAGCGGCGGATTCGGGCGGTACCAGGTGCGCGCGTATTCCTCCGGCTTCAGGATGCGCTCGACCGTGTCGGCGCCGGCGTTGCCGTAGGTCTCGTACAGGCGGCTGATGCCGTTGTGCATCGCCGCCATGAACATCATGTAGCCGGGGCTCCACGTGTCGAAGCCGCCATGGGTGAATACGCCGGGCATGCCGAGCTTCGTCAGCTGCTCGACGTTGTTCCAGCCCATCTGCTGCCATTCGTTGACGAGGATCGGATCGATCCACGCGTTGTACGGCCCGTCGCCGACGGTATTGTCGTAGAGGAACGGCACCGATTCGTGCAGGTCGTGCAGCACCTGCGCGTGCCAGCCGAGATAGGTGCCGAGCACGTCGCGGCTGAGGTTCAGCGTCAGCGCCATCGCGTCGCGGTTGTTGTCGTGCGCGACGTAGTGGCCCCAGTAGATCAGCCGCGGATACTGCTTGCCGGGATTGGCCTTGTGCCAGCGGTAGAGGTCGACCATGCGCTCGCGCCCGTCGACCTCGACGACGGGCGTGATCAAGGTGATTACCTGCGAACGGATTTTCTGGATGTACGGCGCGTCGTCGACCGCGAGGCGGTAGGCCAGCTCCATCAGTGCGGTCGGCGCGCCGGTCTCGGTCGAATGCATCGTGCCGGTGATGTAGTAGACCGGCGTCGTCTGCGCGATCAGCGCTTCGGCCTTGCCGTCGTCCAGACCGAGCGTGCGCGGATCGGCGAGCTGCGCGAGACGCGCGCGATTCGCCTCGAGATCGTCCAGCAGCTTCTCGTCGGCGACCGCGACCGCGATCATCTCGCGCCCTTCCTCGCTGCGGCCGACCGTGACCACGCGCACGCGCGGCGTCGCCGCCGCGAGCAGGCGGAAGTAGCGATGCACGTCGGCGGCGTACGGCAGGTAGTCCGGCGCGCCGGCGATGTCGCCGAGCACCTTGTCCGGCGTCGGCACGGTCGAGGACGCCGGCAGGTAGTCCGTCAGCACCGTATTGAATGCCTTGTCGGTCGTGTACTCGGCGATCTTCGCCGTGTACGCCGCGTCGACCGGCTGCGCCGGATCGCGCGCGAAGGAATCGACGGCATGGGCCTCTCCGCCCACGCATGCTGCTGCGACGGCCGCGATGACGGCCAGTCTTCTTGCGTACATCCGCATGCCCCTATCCAGTGGAATCGTCACGAAGGTAACGGAGAACGCAAGCCATGCGACCGTGCCATGCGGCATGGAGACTGGACGACGGGAGAGCGGCCTGCCGCGCGCCGGCTGGCCACGAGTGGCTACGGCAGCGATCGCATCCCGCACTCCTAGGAGAAGGAATCCGATGAGCGTCCGGTTCGGCTGCGGAGTATTGCCGCTCCTCTCGGAAACGCAGGCGGCATGCAACGGCGTCAATCGAAGCCGTTGGCGAAGATTTCATTCCAGAAGAGCGGTTGCGGCGTCGCGTAGAAGGAAGCGCCGCCGCCGCCGAGTTGTCCGTAGGTGCTGTCGCCCCAGCACGCCGCCGTAGAGTCGCTCTTCACGACGCAGGTATGGCCTCCACCCGCCGAGAGGGTCGTGGCGCTGGACAGCGAACCGACGGCCACCCACACCGGGTTGTAGCTGGGATTTCCCGTGACGCTGCCGAGTTGTCCCGATTCGTTGCGGCCCCAGCACGCCGCCGTAGAGTCACTCTTCACGACGCAGGTATGGCCATTACCTGCGGAGATGGCCGTGGCATCGGACAGCCTGTAGACATACACCGGCAGATCGCCGCCCAAGGAGCTGCTATTGCCGAGTTGTCCGTAACTGTTGCTGCCCCAGCACACGGCCTTGCCATCGTTCTTCAGTCCACACGTGTGGTTCCAGCCGGCCGAGATGTCCACGACGTTGGACATGTCGAGGACATTCCTCGGGACGCTGCTGTCCCGCCTGCCGTTGCCGAGTTGTCCATCGTCGCCGTAGCCCCAGCACGCCGCGGTACCGTCGTTCCTCCGTGCGCAGGTATGGTTTCCACCCGCCGAAATGGCCGCGACGTCGGACAACCCCATGACAGCTACCGGCGTGGTGCTGTCCGTCATGCTGCCGTTGCCGAGCCGTCCATTCCCGTTGTTGCCCCAGCACACCGCTGTGCCGTCGATCTTCAGCGCGCAGGTGTGACGCCGACCCGCCGAGACCGCCTTGGCGTCGGACAACCCGATGACAGCCACCGGCGTGGTGCTGTCCGTCGTGCTGCCGTTGCCAAGCTGTCCGGACTCGTTGCCCCCCCAACACGCCGCCGTGCCGTCGCTCTTCACGGCACAGGTGTGGCTCCAACCCGCCGAGAGGGTCGTGGCGTTGGACAGGCCGCTGACGGCCGTCGGCGCAAGGCGGCCCGTCGTGCTGCCATTGCCAAGCTGCCCAAACTCGTTGTCACCCCAGCAGGTCGCCGTGCCATCGTTCTTCACGGCGCAGGCATGGCTATGCCCAGCCGAGACGACCGCGGCATCGAACAGTCCGCTGACGGCCACGGGCGTGGTGCTGGTCATCGCGCTGCCGTTGCCGATTTGTCCGAGCTGGTTGGAACCCCAGCACGACGCCGTGCCGTCGTTCTTCACGCCACAGGTGTGGTTCTGCCCTGCCGAAACCGCCTTGGCATCGGACCATCCGTCGACGGCCACGGGCGTGGTGCTGTCGATCGTGCTGCCGTTGCCGAGTTGCCCGTATGAATTGATGCCCCAGCACGTCGCCGTACCGCCGCTCTTCACCGCGCAGGTGTAGGCCCGTCCCGCCGAGATAGCCTCGACATCGGACAGCCCGCCGACATTCACCGGCACAAGGCTTCCTGTCGTGCTGCCGTTGCCGAGCTGCCCGGATTCGTTGCTCCCCCAGCACGTCGCCGTGCCGTCATTCTTCACGGCGCAGGTGTGATCACCGCTCGCCGAGATCGCGGTAGCGCCGGAAAGCCCGCTGACGACTACCGGCGTGGTGCTTCCCGTCGTGCTGCCGTTGCCGAGTTGCCCATAGTCGTTGTGGCCCCAGCATGACACCGTGCCGTCATCCCTCAGTGCGCAGGTGTGACCGATGCCCAAAAACATCCCGCCTGCCGAGATGGCCGTGGCGTTCGACAGTCCGCTGACGGTCACCGGCGTCAGGCTTCCCGTCGTGCTGCCGTTGCCGAGTTGTCCATAGTCGTTGTAGCCCCAACACGCTACCGTGCCGTCGTTCCTCAACGCACAGGTGTGCCCCTCCCCCGCCGAGACCGCCTTGGCGTTGGACAGTCCGCTGACGGTCATTGGCGTGCTGCTGTCCGTCGTGCTGCCGTCGCCGAGCTGCCCCATCCCGTTGTAGCCCCAGCAGGCCACCGTGCCGCCTCTCCTGAGCGCGCAGGTGTGGCCCGCGCCGGCCGCGATCGCCGTGACATCGGACAACCCATGGGCGGCCACCGGTGCGGCGCTGTCGGTCGTGCTGCCGTCGCCGAGCTGCCCGAGCGCGTTCCACCCCCAGCACGCCACCGTGCCG
Organism: Candidatus Accumulibacter sp. UBA704; assembly: GCA_002304785.1. Taxonomy (GTDB): domain Bacteria; phylum Pseudomonadota; class Gammaproteobacteria; order Burkholderiales; family Rhodocyclaceae; genus Propionivibrio. The sequence goes on from DBMG01000036.1 coordinate 45,187, forward strand.
TCGCGCTTCAGCGCGCAAGCATGGAAATTGCCCGTCGCGACCTGCACTACGTCTGCCGCCTGTGCCATCGACATGTTGGCGACGGCAGGGATCAGCCACAGCAGCCACCGCCAGCGGCGATGACCTGCGATCGGTCGAGTGTGGTTCATCATGAATCCCCGGTCCTGGATGCCGTCCGCTCGTTCGCGCGGACATGGGATACGGTCCCGATCACGACAGCGAATCGCCGATGTCGCATGGAGCCTGCATGTTCGCGCTTGCGCGGAGGCCGGACGCGATGCCCGAAGTCGACTCTGGTGACCGCGCCGCCGTGCGCCAGCGGGAAATGACCGCAAAGAGACCCACTGGCGGAGCGCGTGTCGCACTGCGCCTCGCGCGGAGTGAAAAGGCGCCTGCCCTCCATGCCGCCCCCCTTGGCTGGACCCTTCGGGAGGGTAATTCAGGCGGTTTTCGCGCACAACCGCACGCCAGACCTCATCCGCCCCGCGCCGTGACGGCACGAGCGCCGGACATCGCTGCCGTCAATCCAGCAGCGTACGCAGGAACGGCACGGTCACGCGCCGCTGCGCGGCGAGCGAGGCGCGGTCGATGCGGTCGAGCAGGTCGAACAGGGTCGCGAGATCGCGCTTGCTGCGCGTGAACAACCAGTCGAGCACGACGTCGTCGAGCTCGATGCCGCGCTCGAGCGCACGGCCGCGCAGCAGGACGCGGCGCTCCGCTTCGTCGAGCGGCTTCAGCGCGACCTGCGT
>DBMG01000036.1:45953-46366 GCA_002304785.1 Candidatus Accumulibacter sp. UBA704
GCTGAGCGGCCGGGGCGCTCGCCGCGAACAGCAGGCTGGCCCCCTCGGCGCGGCAGCGGTTGTAGAGATCGAACAGCGCATGCTCGGCTTCGCGCTCGCCGGCGATCGCGTCGAGGTCGTCGACGGCGAGCAGGTCGCTGCCGCCGAAACCGCGGATGGCGTCGGCGCGGCGCGCGCGCAGCGCCGACATCGACAGGTACTGGGCGCTGCGGCCGGCGGCGTTCGCCTCGGCACAGGCGGCCACCAGCAGGTGCGTGCGGCCGCTGCCGTGCGGTCCGGCGAGGTAGGCCCAGGCGTCGTCGTCGCCGCGCGCGACCGCGCGCAGCAGCTCCACGGCGGCGGCGTTCGGTCCCGCGCTGAAGCTCTCGAAACGCTGGTGCGCCGGCCAGCGCAGCGCGAGCGGAAGCTGGCCC
>DBMG01000037.1 GCA_002304785.1 Candidatus Accumulibacter sp. UBA704
TCATGTGCGGGAACAGGGCGTAGCTCTGGAACATCATGCTGACGTTGCGTTCGGCCGGGCCGAGCGTGGTCACGTCCCGGCCGTCCATGAAGATCTGGCCGGCGGTCGGCGATTCGAGCCCGGCGATCATGCGCAGCACGGTGGTCTTGCCGCAGCCGGAGGGGCCGAGGATGGTGGTCAGCGTGCCTTTTTCGATGCCGAAACTGACACCCTTGACGGCGAACGGCGCCGACGGGTCGGTGCCGTAGCGCTTGGTAATGTTCCTGAATTCAACGCCGAAAGTCATGCTTTCATTCCTTGTGTTTGAAGAGCTGAATTACGCCGGGGTAACGAGCGCCGTCGCCGCGCCCGCCTTTCTCCGCCCGAGTTTGCGTTCGCCGACGGTCCATTGGATCAGCGCGATGATCAGGGACATCAGGACGATGAGCACGGTGCAGTAGGCCAGTGCCACGCCGTAATCGCCGTTGCCGACGCGGCCGATGATGTAGGTGGTGGCCAGTTCGTTCTCCGCGGTGACCAGGAAGATCACCGCGCTGACGGTGGTCATCGCCCGGGCGAAGCTGTACACCAGCGCGGCGACCAGCGCCGGCTTCAGGAGCGGCAGGATGATGGTGAACAGCGTCTGGGCCGTGGTGGCGCGCAGCATCAGCGAGGCTTCGTCGAGCGCCTTGTCCAGTTGCTTGAAGGCCGCCGTGCCGGCCTGCACCCCAACCGGCAGGTTGCGGAACATGAAGCAGATGACGATGATCAGACCGGTGCCGGTCAGTTCCACGGGGGGGACGTTGAAGGCCAGGATATAGCTGACGCCGAGCACTGTGCCGGGAATGGCGAAGGCCAGCAGGGCTACGAACTCGAAGGTGTTGCGTCCGCGAAAATCGGTGCGTGAGAGCAGGTAGGCGATAAGCAGACCGACCGCAGCGGTCAGCGGTGCCGACAGACCCGAGAGCTTCAGCGTGGTGAATAGCGAGTTCCACGCGGCGCCGGACCAGACGAGGCCGAACTGTCCCCATTCGATGCCGAATGCGGTCTTGAAGTGCACCAGCGTAAAGGTGTAGTCGCGTCCCCAGGTCTGCACGAAGCCGCCGACGAAAGCGAACAGATAGACGACCAGCGTAAAGGCCAGCCACGGGTAGACCACACCGTTCAGGGTGCGGCGCAGTCCGTCGGGAAGCGGCATCGGGATGCCCGAATCGCCCTTGCCGCTGACCGTCGTGTAGTTCTGTTTGCCGAGCAAACCGCGCTGCATGGCGAACACGCCGAGGGCGAACAGGGTCAATATCCAGGCCAGGGTCGCGGCGCGTCCCTGGTCGAACTGGGCGCCGACGATGGCGAAGAAGATGTCGGTGGAGAGTACCGAGAACTGTCCGCCGACGACGATCGGGTTGCCGAAGTCGGCAATGCTTTCGATGAAGCCGACGAGAAAGGCATTGGCCAGCCCCGGCTTGAGCAGCGGCAGCGTGACGGTGAAGAAGGTCTGCTTGCGATCGGCGTGCAGGATCTGCGCCGCTTCCTCCAGGCTGGGGGCGAGACCTTGCACGACGCCGCGCATGATCATGAAGGCGATCGGCGTGAAGGCGAACAGTTGCGCGACGAGGATGCCGAGGACGCCGTAGAACCAGCGCGTGGGCGTGATATCGAAGGCGTATTCCAGGAACTGGTTGACGATCCCGGCACGCCCGAACAGCAGGATCAGGCCGAGGCCGACGACGAAGGGTGGGGTGATGATCGGCAGCAGGGCGATGACTCGCAGCGGCGCCTGTACGCGCGGACCCGCGCAGCGTTCGGCGAGCAGGGCCATCATGGTACCGAGCACGGTCGTTCCGAAGGCCGCGGCCAACGCCAGGAACAGGGTATTCCAAGCCACGCCGCACTGCACGCCGCCGCCCAGGCAGTTGAGGTTCCAGATGCGGCTGTCGCTGATACGCTGGAATATCGCCGTCGCCGCCCATTGCCCTTCTTCGGTCAGGAAAGCGCCGGACAACGCCTTGACGACGGGGAAGGCGATGAACAGGGCGAGCAGCGCCGAACAGCAGACAACGGCGGCGGCAACAAACAGGTCGCCCTTGAAGTAACCGATTCGCGCCAATCCGAATGCGGTGATTACGACCAGACTGAGCAGGGCGATGAAGGCTCCCATGCCCATCCCGAACTGGTTGATGGCCAGTTCGCCAAAGCTCGTGTTGAGGACTTCAAACGACCATCCGCGCGCACCGATCAGAAAGCCGCTTCCGATCAGGCCAAGCAGGCCGACGAGCCCTCCGGCCAGGAGCCAGCGCCCCTGTTGCTTGCCGGCTGGAAGCGCCAGCCCGGCGGCGGCCATGCCCAAGCCGAGCAGGCCGGAAAGCAGCCAGTTGCGGCCGTTGGCCAGTGCCTGCATCAGTCCGTTGGCCGTTTCCGAGCCGCCCAGTATCTGGGGCAGCACGTAATACCACGCGGTGTCCTGGATGGCGTACCAGGGAAACAACAGATAGCTGGCGAGGCCGATAACCAGCCAGAGGCCGGGCGCCTTATTGGGATGTTTGCTCACGGTTGGTTGTCGCTCAAGGTCTGTGAAAAAACCAAGAACCCACCGCAGAGTCGCAGAAGTGCAGAGGAAAACACCTTGTTCAATGTCTTTCTCTGCGAATTCTCTGTGTCTCTGTGCCTCTGCGGTGAAAGGATTGGTGTCTGTTCCCGCCGGTCAGCGCGGCAGAGAATTGACGTCCTTTTCCCATTTGGCGATCAGTCGCCGGCGTTCGGCGCTGGCGCCGTACTTGGCGTAATCGTAGTTGATGAACTTGATCGACTTGAAGTCAGGAACGCGCGGGTCGACCTTGGCGTTCTTGTTCGACGGCAACTGGAACTGCTTGGCCGCCGCCGCCATTTCCTGCGCGGCCGGGGTCAGAGCCCATTCGTAGAACTTCTTGGCGGCTTCGAGATTGCGCGCGCCCTTGATGATGCTCATCGAGCCGATTTCCGCACCCGTGCCTTCGCTGGGAGTGACGGTCTCGACCGGGAATCCGGCCATCTTCTCGCCCGGCGCATCGTGGACGAAGCTGATCGAGACGGCGGTTTCGCCCCGAGCCACAGCCTTGATCGGGCCGGTGCCGGAACGGGTGTACTGGCCGACGTTGCGGTGCAAGGCTTTCAGGTACTCGAAGGCCTTGTCCTCACCCATCAGTTGCACCAGCGTGGCGACCATCGTGTAGGCCGTGCCGCTGGAAGCCGGGTTGGCGACCTGAATGTCGCCCTTGTATTCGGGCTTGAGCAGATCGGCCCAGGATTTCGGCACGGGCAGTTTTTTCTTGGCCAGCAGTTCCGGGTTGTAGCCGAAGCCGAGCGGGCCGGAATAGATGCCGACCGTCTTGTACTTGGCTTGTTCCGCCTGTTGTTGCGCCCACAGATGCAGTTGCGGCAGGCTGGGCGACTTGTATTCCAGCGAGAGTCCTTGCTCCGCGGCCTGCAGATGCGGATCACCGGTGCCGCCGAACCAGATGTCGGTCTTGGGGTTGTCCTTCTCGGCGATGAGCTGCGCCAGCGCTTCGCCGGAGCCCTTCATCGTCACGTTGATCTTGGTGCCGGTCGTGCGGGCATAGACGGTACCGATCATGTTGCACCACTCGGCCTGCACCGAACAGATGATGTTGACCTGGTCGGCCGCCTGGGC
>DBMG01000001.1:0-1615 GCA_002304785.1 Candidatus Accumulibacter sp. UBA704
TCACCGCCCGCTGTACCGCATCGACTTGAGGTAGGTAAACACGTTTTCCCGCGGCACCATCTCGCCGACGGCGCACCCCTTCTCGCTCAGCGCCCCGGTCGGGCATACGTGAACGCATTTGCTGCATGAGGTGCACGAATGTGACTCACCCCAAGGCTGGTGCAGGTCGGTGATCATCACCGAATTGATGCCGCGCCCCATGACGTTCCACGTCCGCGCCCCCTCCACTTCCTCGCATGCCCGCATGCAGCGCGTGCACAGGACGCAGCGATTGGGGTCGTAATTGAACCGCGGGTGCGAGGCATCGAACACGAAATGCGGGTAGCGGTACGGGTAGCGCGTGTGATGAACACCGAGTCTTTGCGCCAGGGACTGAAGTTCGCAATGCCCATTGGAAACGCAGGCGGCGCAGACATGATTGCGTTCCGCCAGCAGCAGTTCGAGGATCATCTTCCGGTACTTCGTCACCTTCGGCGAATCGACGGTCACGTCCATGCCTTCAACGATCGTCGTCGCGCAGGCCGGCAGGAGGCGCGGAACGCCGCGCACCTCGACCATGCAGAGACGGCAGGCGCCGACGTTCGACAGTCCCTTGAAGCTGCACAGGGTCGGAATGAAGATATCGTTGGCGCGGGCGACATCCAGAATCGTGCAGCCCTCGCTCGCCTTGAATTCGGAGCCGGAAATCTTCAACGTGATGGTCTTGGGCATGGCGTCACCTCGGCAAGCGTTCTCCATCGAGCAAACATGAGGCTCGTCATTCCGGCATTGCGTCGGAATCCATCGGAGGGGTACTGGATTCCGTCTCTCGCCGGAATGACGAAGAAAAAGGCGGTATTGGTCACGACAGACCTCAATCTTTCACCGCACTGGTTTCACGAACGTCGCAGCGCAGGCAACGGCTGCACTCCGCAACGGCCTGTTCCTGCTGCAAGCCGAGCATCACTTCGTCGAAGCTCGCCCGGCGCTGGTCGGGCGCGAGTTCCTCGGACACGTGCCGTGTTCCGCCTTCCGGCTCGGGCGGGACGTTTGTCCCCACGTCGAACGTGCCGAGCAAGCCAGGCAAACGATCGTGACCGGTGAGGATGCTGTCGATCGCCCGCGCGGCGGCCTTTCCCGTTGCCATCGTCGAGGAGACATTCGAGGCACCGGTGACCAGGTCGCCGCCGGCGAAAACCCGCGGCCGGTTCGTTTCATACGTCACCCAATCGGCCGCCGCCGTATCGTTCTCGCGGACGTGGATGCCGAAACGGCGTAACGGCTCGGCGTCCGGCCGTTCGCCGATGGCCAGGATGATGTTGTCGCACGGAATGATCGTTTTCTCGCTGGTCGAAATCGGCCGGCGGCGCCCGTCAATCGCGTATTCCCCGAGCTTGGTGCGCATCAGTTCGACGCCGGTCACCCGACCGCGCTTGTCGGTCAACACGCGCTGCGGGGCGACGAGGAATTGCAGTTTGACGCCTTCGGCCTCGGCATCGTTGACTTCCTCGGCAATCGCCGGCATGTCGCCCCGTTCACGACGATAGGCGATAGTGACGTCGCAGCCCAGCCGCAAGGCGGTGCGCGCCGAATCGACCGCCGCGTTGCCGCCGCCGATCACCACGACCTCGCGCCC
>DBMG01000001.1:1635-53094 GCA_002304785.1 Candidatus Accumulibacter sp. UBA704
TCCTCGCCGGTTATACCGGCCGTCATCGCCTTCCACGTTCCCGTGGCCAGGAAGACGGCATCGTTCTCGGCTTGCAGCACATCGAGCGAAACCCCCGCGCCGAGTTTCTGGCCGAAGCGGAATTTCACGCCGAGGCCAGCGATCACCTCCAGTTCCTGGCGCAGCATCGACTTTGGCAACCGATACTGCGGCAGCGAATAGAGCAGCATACCCCCTGCTTCCTCACGCGCTTCGAAAATGGTGACATCATGGCCGAGCAGGGCCAGATAGAATGCCGCCGCAAGCCCGGACGGACCGGCACCGACGATGGCGATCTTCTTGCCGGTCGGGGCCATGCGACGGCCGGCAAGCCGCTGCGCGACCTCGCCTAGCAAGGGGCCGCCAAAAACCTGATCTGAAATGAAGCGATGCACTTCGCGCATGTTGACCGACGCATCGACCGTCTTGCGCCGGCACTGGCTCTCGCACGGATGCTGGCAGATGCGCCCGGTCGAGCCGGGCAGCGGATTGTCGAGCCAGATCATCTCGGCGGCATCGGCGATGCGCCCCGCCTTCGCCAGTTCGAGGAACTGCGGGATACGCATGTGCAGCGGACACGAGTTCTCGCACGGCGAGAGGAACAGATCCTCGCAGACGCCGGCCCGGCAGCGCCGGGCGCGCAGGTGCTCCTCGTACTCGTTGCGGAAGTAGCGCAGCGTGGTCAGGACCGGGTTGGGGGCCGTCTGGCCGAGGCCGCACAGCGACATTTCCTTGATCATCTGCCCGAGTTCTTCGAGGTTCTGGATGTCGGCTTCCTCGGCCTGGCCGCCGGTGATCTTCTTCAGAATGCGCAGCGCCTGGTCGAGCCCGGCGCGGCAGGGGATGCACTTGCCGCAGGACTCGGAATGCGTGAATTCAACGAAGTAGCGCGCCACGTCGACCATGCAGTTGTCCTCGTCCATCACCACCATGCCGCCGGAGCCCATGATCGCGCCGATCTGCGCCAGGGATTCGTAGTCGATCGTCACGTCGAAGCTCTCCGCCGGAATACAGCCGCCCGACGGCCCGCCCGACTGTAGCGCCTTGACGCGCTTGCCGCCCGGACTGCCTTGCCCGATGTCGTAGATGACGTTTTTCAGCGGCGTGCCGAGCGGCAGCTCGACGAGCCCGGTATTCCGTATCTTGCCGACCAGCGAGAACACCTTGGTGCCGGAACTCTGCGCCGTGCCAATCTCGCTGAACCACGCGCCGCCGCGCGCCACTATCACGGGCACATTGCACCAGGTTTCGACGTTGTTGATGTTGGTCGGCTTGCCCCACAGCCCCTTCTGCGCTGGGAACGGCGGGCGCGGGCGCGGGCGCCCGGCGCGGCCTTCCAGCGATTCGATCATCGCCGTCTCCTCGCCACAGACGAAGGCGCCGGCGCCTTCGACCAACTTGATGTCGAAACTGAAGCTGGTGCCCAGTACGTTCTCGCCGATCAGCCCGAACTCGCGCGCCTCGGCCACCGCGCGCTTTAAGCGTTGCACGGCCAGCGGATACTCGGCGCGCAGATAGACGATGCCCTGCGTCGCCCCCATGGCGAAAGCGCCGATCAGCATGCCCTCGATGAGCATGTGCGGATCGCTCTCGATCTCGTTGCGGTTCATGTACGCGCCGGGGTCGCCCTCGTCGGCGTTGCAGATGATGTATTTCTGGTCGGCCACCGCCTTGCTCAGCAGGTCCCATTTCACGCCGGTCGGATAGCCGGCGCCGCCGCGCCCGCGCAGCTTGGATTTCTTGACCTCCTCGATGATCTCGGTGACGTTCGGCTTCTGCGTTGCCTGATAGAAGGCGTGGTAGCCGCCGACGGCGATGTATTCCTCGATGTCGTCGGGATTGATCAGCCCACAGTTGCGCAGCACGATCTTCTTCTGCCCTTTGAAGAACGGGATTTCGTTCCAGTGCGGCAGTTCGGGCATTCCCCGCCCGTACATCAAGTGGCCGGTCAGGTGATCCCACTCCTCGATCCTGCAGATGGCCTTTTCCAGTGGTGGCAGTCGCAACCCGATGGCCTGAACGATGGCGGCGGCATCATCGGGCTTGACGCCCCCCAGAATGACCAGCGGCAAGCCCGGAATATGCACGTTGACCAGCGGCTCGGCGGCACAGAACCCGAAGCAGCCGACCGGGGTCAGTTGCGCATCGACGCCCTGCTTTTCCAGCTCGGCGCCCAGCACCTGAAACACCTCGCGCGCTCCGTTGCCGATGCCGCAGGTCCCCATGCCGACACCGATGCGCGGTTTGCCGGGTAAAAGTTTCATCAAGCCCGTGCGGCGGATGTCGTGCAGGCCGTCGAGATCGTGAATTCTCATGATGCCTTCCCTCCGTCAATAGCCGAGACGAGCTTCTTGAGCTTGAAGTCGCTGACATGCCCATAGATGTCATGGTCGATCGCGGCGACCGGAGCCAGGGCGCACTGGCCGAAGCAGGCGACGGTGCGGATGGTCAACCCGAAATCGGGTGTGGTGAACGACGTCGCACTGCCGGCTTCTTCGTCCTCGCGGAAACCGGCGCCGGCCTTGAGCGAATCGAGCAGTTGCTTCGAGCCACGCGTATGGCAGGCGGTGCCGCGGCAGACGGTCACGGTATGGCGCCCCTGCGGCGCCAGGTTGAAGAACGAATAGAAGGTGGCGACGCTGAGCACCTGCGAACGTGAAACCCCCATGCTGCAGGCGACGTAGTCAAGCGTCTCGTGCGGGAGGTATTTCAGCGGATGCGCCTGCTGGATTTCCTCGAGGACGCTCAGTACGTCGCCCGTCTTGTCGGGATGCCGGGCGATGATGCCGTCGATGATCTCGCTCGGGAGAGGCGTGTTGTCTGACGCAAGCATTTTCGGTCCCCTTTCAAATACCTATTCCCTGAAAAACGCGCTCCCTTCGATCAGCGCCACCGCCTCGTCGATCCAGAACGACGTCTGTGGCGATATCGCCTCGCCGGCGTCGAAGCAGTACGCCGGTATACCCACGACCCAGGCTTCGGGCGTGGCGCCGAACAACCGTCGCGCCAGGCCGACGAGGGTCGCCGGGTCGCTGTGGTGGCCTAGTGCAGAACCCTGCCCTTCGCTGTCACCGGGAACCCGCTCGACGCGGAGCGGCGCGCCGTCGCGGTCCGCCGGATAGGCATCGACGAAAACCACGCGCTCGGCCTGCGCAATATCCGCAGCGAGGTCCGGCGCTAGCTGCTGCGTAATGATCGAACGGTGCTCCGGCGCCTCCCCAGCCAACAGCGTGGCCGCCCGGATTCCGGCCGCATCGTCGCCGCGCAGGTCGTTTCCGTAGCCGATGACCAGCGTTGCAGGAAGGGACGGCAATGGCTCGGCCGGCCGTCGAGACAGGTCACAGCCCACGTTCGCAGGAATCCAGGACTTCGCCGGAAGCGTCGAGCAGTTCGATGCGCAGCGGCATTTCGCCGAGCGCGTGCGTAGAGCAGCTCAGACACGGGTCGTAGCAGCGGATCACCGCCTCCACTCGGTTAAGCGCTCCTTCGCCGATCTTCCTGCCATCGACGAACCGCTTGGCGACCTGCGTGATGCCTTGGTTCATGGCCAGGTTGTTGTGCCCGGTGGCGATGATCAGGTTGGCCCAGGTAATAAGCCCGTTCACGTCGATCCGGTAGTTGTGGATCAGCGTGCCGCGCGGTGCCTCGGAGATGCCGACGCCTTCGGCCTTGTTCGGATTGGCGATCGCGCGGACCTGGGTACTAAGAATCTCGGGCGAGCCGAGCAGTTCGGCAACGCGCTCCAGTGCATAGAGAATCTCGACGAGGCGCGCGTAGTGGAAATGGAACGAACTGAGCACGGCGCCTTCCGGCTGCAGCGCACGGAAATCAGCCAGTTCGCCCTCGGCCAGCGGGGTGCCCATGCGCTCGCAGACGTTGAGGCGCGCCAGCGGGCCGACGCGGTAAAGCCCGGCGGGGTATCCGAGCGGTTTGAAGTACGGCGACTTGAGGTAGCTGTCCGGCTCGACGGCCTCGCCGATGTACTTCGCGTAGTCACGCGATTCGATCTTGTCGACGACGATCCGGCGTTGTGCGTCCACAACACGCATGTGCCCGTCGTAGTGCTCGATCGCCCCATCGATCCCGACAAGGCCGAGGAACAGGCTGGGGAAGTTGGCGAAACTGTCGATCTCATCCTGAAAGTTGGCAATTGCCGGCTTGAACCAGTCGAGCGTCTTGCGCGCGATGGCCATGGCCTGCGGGATCTCGGCCACTATCTGGTCGCGTACCGCTTCGCTCAATGGCTGGCTGACTCCACCGGGAACGATCCACGTGGGATGGATCCGCTTGCCGCTCAGCCGTTCGATGATCTGCTGGCCGAACTTGCGCAGCCAGATCCCGTCCTTCGCCAGTTCGGGAAACTTCGCGGCAACGCCGAGGATGTGGCGCGACGCCGGATCGGAATCCATGCCCAGCAGCAGGTCCGGCGAACTGAGATGGAAGAAGCTCAGCGCGTGCGATTGGATGAGCTGGCCAAAGTTGATCACCCGGCGCAGCATCGCGGCCGACGCGGGAATCGTCACCGCCATGAGGTCGTCGCACGCCTTGGCCGACGCCAGCAGGTGGCTGATCGGGCAGATGCCGCAAGTCCGCGCGGTCAGCGAGGGCATCTCCTGGTAGGGCCTGCCCTCGGTAAACTTCTCGAAGCCACGGAACTGCGTGATGTGCAGGCGCGCGACATCGACCTGGCCCTGATCATCCAGCCGGATCGTGATCTTTGAGTGACCTTCGATGCGCGTGACGGGATCGATGGTGATGAGTTTGGTCATGGCGTCTCCCTGTATCGTCACCAACGATCAACCGAAGCGTGCCCTGGATTCGAGGTCGGGCATGCGTCCTTCGAGCAAGGCGGCCACCGCACTGAAAATGATCTCGGCGTGAGGCGGGCAACCGGGCACGAAGATATCGACTTTGACGTATTCGTGAACGGGTTTGGACTTGGGTAGCAGCGGCGGTATCACTTCGACCGGAATCCCCGGATTCGCCGACGCGTTCTCGACGTAGGCGCGGCGCAGCAGTTCGTCGCGCTTGAAGTAGTTGCGCATGCCGGGCACGTTGCTGGTCACCGCGCAATCGCCGAGCGCCATCAGCAGTTTGGTACGCGAACGCACAACCTTGATCTTGTGCAGGTCATCTTCGCTGCTGACTGCTCCCTCCACGATGGTCAGGTCGACGTTCTCCGGAAACTCCTTGGCGTCGACCAGCGGGCTGTACACGAGATCGATCATGTCCGCGACGGCCAATAAACGCTCGTCCATATCTAGAAACGACATATGGCAACCCGAGCAACCATCCAGCCAGACGGTGGCAATGCGTACCTTGCTCATGCTCCCTCCCCCTTGCTTTCCTGGCCGGGCAGCACGCCATCTGCTTCATTGTTTTCGGAGCCCGGATTCCTTGTTCAGCATAGGAAAAGGCATCGAAAAATACAAAGGATCGTCACAATCTCGCAAGTATCGGGTCAACAAATGCGCGGCAACGGCTCACCGCTCAACCAATCGAGGATGCGGCGCCCGCCCATGCGGGTCGTCATCTGGACAAATCCGTGCCGGTCGTCGACCACCTCGCCGATGATCGCGGCGTTCTCCCCGAGTGGATGGCCGCGCATCGCGGCCAGCAAACGATCGGCATCCCGCGACTCGCAAATCGCGACGAGCTTTCCCTCATTGGCGATGTAACAGGGATCGAGACCGAGGAATTCACAGGCGGCGGAAACTGCCGAGCGGACGGGGATGGCCGCTTCGTCGAGCCGCATGCCAACCCCGGATTGCTTCGCCAGTTCGTTGAGCGTCGTCGCCAGTCCGCCACGCGTCGGGTCGCGCAGCGCCCGCAATTGCGCTCCACTATCGAGCATGGCTTCGACCAGCCCATTGAGAGGCGCCGAGTCGGAAACGACGCCGCTATCGAACGACAGTCCCTCGCGCTGCGACAAGATCGCCATGCCATGCTCGCCGATGCTGCCGGAGAGCAACACCTTGTCCCCCGGACAAGCCTGGTTGCCGGAGAGACTGATGCCGTCGCGAACCACTCCAACACCGGTCGTGGTGATGAACACCCCGTCACCCTTGCCCTTCTCCACGACCTTGGTGTCGCCGGTGACGATGCACACGCCTGCCCCGACCGCCGCGTTTGCCATCGATTCGACGATGCGCAGCAGGTCGGCCAGCGGGAACCCTTCCTCCAGGATGAATGACGCGGCGAGGTAGAGCGGCCGGGCGCCCATCATCGCCACGTCGTTGACCGTGCCGTGCACGGACAGGCTGCCGATATTTCCGCCGGGGAAGAACAGCGGCGAGACGACGTGACTGTCGGTACTCATCACCAGTCGTCCCGCAGGCGCCGGCAACATCGCGCCGTCGTTGCCCTGCGCCAGGAAGTCGTTGGCAAACTGCCTGGCAAACAGTTCGTCGATCAATTGCGCCATGGCGCGGCCGCCGCTGCCGTGGTTCATCTCCACGCGCCCGTGATGCAGATCGATACTCATTGCATGTCCCCCCGCGCATTCGCTCTCGCCGGCCCCTGGAAACGTCCATACGTATAGTGCGCCGAGCATGCGCCTTCTGCCGACACCATGCACGATCCGACCGGTCGGTCCGGAGTGCAGGCAGTGCCGAAGATCCGGCAATCCTGCGGTCGTTTTTCGCCGCGCAGGATCGCGCCGCACTCGCAGGCCTTGTTGTCCGGTACCGGAACGTAGCCAACGCCGAAACGCGCTTCGGCATCGAAGTCGGCGTAACGCGGGCGCAGCTTCACGGCGCTGTTCGGCAACGCCCCCAGGCCACGCCACTCAAAGCTGTCGCGCAGTTCGAACACCTCATTCACTATCGCCTGCGCCTTGAGGTTGCCCTCCGGCGTGACTGCCCGAGTGAATTCGTTTTCCACCTCGGCGCGGCCCGTGTTGATCTGGCGCACCAGCATCAGGACGGCCTGCATCACGTCGAGCGGCTCGAAACCGGCAATCACCACGGGCTTGCCGTGATCGCGGGCGAACGGCTCGTAGGAGAGGCTCCCGATCACCGTGGACACGTGTGCGGGCCCGATAAACCCGTCGAGTTGCACACCCGCCGGGTTCTCCAGGATCGCGTGCATGGCGGCCGGCGTGAGCACGTGGTAGCACAGCACGGAAAAATTCTTCAAGCCGGACGCCTTTGCCTGTTGCACGGCAACCGCCGTCGGCGGCGTCGTCGTTTCAAACCCGATGGCCAGAAACACTACCTGGCGCTCAGGATTCCGCCGAGCCAGTTCCAGCGCGTCGGTAACGGCATAGACCATGCGCACGTCAGCACCCTGCGCCTTGGCCTTCAACAACGACAGCCCGTGCGATGCCGGGACCCGCAGGCAATCGCCGTAACTGCATAGCGTGACCCGGTGTTCCAGCGCCAGACGAATCGCCTGGTCGATGCGCCCGATCGGCAGCACACAGACCGGGCAGCCCGGGCCGTGGATCATCAGCACGGAAGGCGGCAGCAGGTCGCCAAGGCCGTAGCGCGAGATCGCATGGGTATGTCCGCCGCAGAACTCCATCAGGTGATAGCGGCGCGTACCCTTCGCCTCGCTGCCGATGGCGGCAGCCAGATGACGCGCCAGTTCGCCGTCGCGGAACTCGTCGACGTATCTCATGCTTCCCTGCCCACGCACTGATTCATGCCTGCCAACAGCGCCAGCGTACGCTCGGCCTCCTCGACATCGAGCTTCTGCAGCGCGAAGCCGACATGCACGATGACGTAGTCGCCGACCGAAACGTCGTCGACCAGCGCCAGTGAAATCGGCCTGCGTACGCCACCAAAATCCACGACGGCGTTCCCGGAATCGATGATCTGCTCGACGCGAGCGGGGATGGCCAGACACATGATTTACCTTTCCAGCAGATGCCGGATGCCAACCCAGGCCTGTCCAAGCGACAGTCCGCTATCGCCGGGGGAGATGCGCCGCGCTGTCAGCACTTCGATGTCCCGCTCGTGCAGTAGCTCGGTCAGGGTCTGCACCAGCAGCCGGTTGAGGAAGCATCCACCGCCACACGCCAGCCGGCGAATGCGGGCTCGCTCAGCGGCCATACTCACCCACTCGGCAAGGCCGGCGGCAATCGTGGCGTGAAACAACGCAGCACCGTAACTAGTGTCGATGTCGCCGGCAAGAACCGCGAGCAAGGGGCGAAAATCGAGTGTATCGCCGATATCGTAGCCGCCGGCCAGAGCCCCGACCTTGCCGTTACGCTCCGCCAGCACCTCCAGGGCCACGGCCGCCTCACCCTCGAACGACTGTACCGGACAGATTCCGAGCAACCCGGCCGCCGCGTCGAACAGACGGCCGAGACTGGTGGTCGGCGGACAGTTGAAATCGCGCTCCAGCATTGCCGACACGGTCGATGCCGCCGGCTGGTCGAAAAAACGCGACACGACTTCCTGGCGGCACCCCAGGCTATCCAGCGCCGACGCCGCCATGCGCCACGCTTCCCTGGCCGCTCGGTCACCGCCGGGCAAACGCAGCGGCAGCAGATGGCCAAGACGTTCAAATCCCGCGCCATCGACGCGCAGCAATTCCCCGCCCCACGCTTTCCCATCGGTTCCGAGACCGACGCCATCCATACCCAGTCCGAGCACCGGTTCGGCGACGCTGTGCTCGGCACATACTGCCGCGACGTGCGCATGGTGATGCTGCACTCCGAGAGCGGGAATGCCCATTTGCCCGCTGATCCGTAGTGCCAGCCGGGTGCTGAAGAAATCGGGGTGCAGATCGTGCACGACAACAGCGGGTCCGACGCGCAGATCGGAGAGGAGGTTCTCGACCATCATCTCCAATTTCTCGCAGCTGTCAGCATCAACCAAGTCGCCCACGGGATCGGTCACGAACGCCGTCGTGCCGCGCACCGCGCATACCGAACACTTCAACCAGCCACCAAGCGCCAGGACATCCGCTGAGCCGATCGGCAGATCAAAGGTCGTGAGGCTCATTCGCCGGAAACGTGTGTTGTGCCTGAAGTTGCGCCTCCAGCTCTGCCACCCGGCGCTTCAACACGGCAACAGAATCCGCCCTTCGCGCTTTCACTGCACAAAGCTCCCGTTCCAGCCAGTCCAGCCACTCCGCCACGCCGGCCCCGGTCACCGCGGAAAGCTGGATGACCTCGATACCCGGATTGACTCGCCGCGCATGCTCGATTACCCGTTGCACATCGAACTGCACATGCGGCAACAGATCGCACTTGTTGATCAGCATGAGCCGCGCCGCGCGGAACATGTCGGGGTACTTGAGCGGCTTGTCGTCGCCTTCGGTCACCGAAAGGACGACCACCTTGGCCGCTTCGCCGAGATCGAAGGCCGCGGGGCAGACTAGGTTGCCGACGTTCTCGATGAACAGCATCGAATCCGGCGTCGGCGCCTGCTCGGCAAGGGCCCGCTGCACCATCTGCGCATCGAGATGGCACCCCTTGCCCGTATTGACCTGCACAGCGCGGATTCCGGTCGCGCGGATGCGCTCCGCATCGAGGCTGGTTTGCTGATCGCCCTCGATCACGGCGACAGGCGTTTTTCCCTGCAAAGCTAGGAGTGTGCGCACCAGCAGCGAGGTCTTGCCCGAACCGGGGCTGGAGACCACGTTCAGCGCCAGCACCCCTTCCTGCTCGAAACGCTGGCGATTGGCGGAGGCAAAGCTGTCATTCTTGGCTAGGATGTCGCGCTCGATACGGATTTCCCGCGGCACGGCCGGCGCAGCGTCGTGGCGATGCGATACGTCCGGACCGTGATGGTGATGCCGATGGGCATGGCGGTAAACCACGCCATCGGCGCCGACATGCTCATGTTCGTGTCCGACGTCGTCCTTGTGCCCGTCGAGATGGACGCCTTCGCTTTCACACCCACAGGTCATGCACATGGCTCACTCCACTTCCAGCGTCTTCAGTCTCAGTTCCCTACCGTTCCTGGACTGAACGCCAAAACGGCCACATTGCGGGCAGGCCGCAACGAAATCGTCCATCGGAACAACGGCGGCACAATGGACGCACCAGCCGCGCCCTGGAATCTCCTCGATTTCCAGAACAGCACCATCGGCGACGGTTTCGCGAACAACCGCGTCGAAGCAGAAGCGCATGGCCGCCGGGTCGACGGCGGCCAGCTGCCCGATTTCGAGGACAATTCTCCTGACGCGACGGAATCCGTTGGCCTGAGCCGCTTCGTCGACCATCTGGAGAACGCTCTCCGCCAGCGCCAGTTCATGCATGGTTTGTCACGAACCGATCAACCCAGTTGGCGCCATGCCCGCATCACTCGTCCTCGATGCGGAACCCGATCTTCAGGGTCACCTGAAAATGTGCCACCTTGCCATCGACAACGTGCCCGGTCGTCTTGGACACTTCAAACCAGGAAATATGCCTGATCGATTTCGCGCTGGTTTCAATGGCGTTCCGAATGGCGTCGTCGAGTCCAAGCTTCGAGGATCCGACAATCTCAACGATCTTGTAAACGTGGTCTGACATCAAAAGCTCCTTGTTTTTCCAACAAAAGCAACAACCGGCCCGCAGGCGATTCCGGCGGGAGCCGCCTGAACGGAATTTCCCGACAAATCAGACTTTGCTGGGGGGAATGATGGGAACGTTATCCGTGGGGTGCTTCTTGGCCTGCTTGGCCGCTTTTTTCTCCTTCGCCGTCTTTGCCGGTTTCTTCTTCGCTTCCTTGACGCTTTCCTGTGATTTACCCATGATCTGATCACTCCTTGTTAGGACTGGAAGAAAACTGCCTGTTCAGTATAGGCCGACACAGGGCAGAACAGCTCGTTTTCGTGCTTGAAAACTCGCCGATGCCACCCCTTCCAGACACATTCGGCCAAAAGCGTGCCTGATTTTCCAGGCCGTCCAGACAAATGCGTTGGCAGTCCCGGCGTTACCGGCTATAGTAGTTCAGGTCACACTGCCATACGAACGTGCGCCGGTTGAGTCGTGGCTTTCTACTTGTCAATCAACCTTCTCGGTCAATTGATCATGTCGTTCCTCGAACGTTTGAATCTGGGTTATGGCTTTCGGCAGTACTTCCGCATTGATGCGGCTTTGGACGACGAGCGACGCGACAACGTCTTTCGCATCCGCCGTGAAGTGCATTGCGAGGAACTGAAGCACGAACCCGAACGACGGGATCGCTGCCAGATCGACGAATATGACACGCACAGCATGCACTGCCTGCTGAGACAGGCAAACCATCCGCACAAACTGGTCGGCTGCACGCGGCTGGTGCTACCGAATCCGGCCGACCCGGCAGCGCCATTGCCGTTCGAACGGACCTGTGCGGCAACACTCGATCGAACCATCATCGATACGTCCAGGCTGCCACGTGAGCGCATGGCCGAGATTTCCCGCCTTGCCGTGCGCGGGATATATCGCCGCCGCAAAGGCGAACACCGCAGCACGCTGACCATCCGCGACGAAGACTTCGGCACGAAGACACAACCCCGATTCCCCTACATCCCCGTCGGCCTGTACATGGGCGCCATTTCGCTCGCCGCCCACAAGAATATCGACATGCTGTTCATGCTGACGGAACCCCTGCTGGCTGATCATTTTGCCCGCCTGGGGGTCAATATTCGGCGGATCGGCAGTCCGATCTCAAACGGCAGCACTAGAGTGCCGTCGGTGATTGATGTACAGAGCGTAATCCGCAGCATGCGATTCATGATGAAACCGCTGTGGCGCACCGTGGACCGTGAAATCGAGTCGAGCATCCCGCCACTATCGCCACAGCATTGATCATCGCGCGTGGCTCGTTCGCTCCGGGGAAACCGCTGCTAATCGTCTTTCGCTGCAATGTCCACGTAAGTATTGAGATCGTCATCGTCAGATGCCGTGTCCCACTCAGGATCGTAGAGCTTGTCTTCATCGTTCCCGACGACAGGGAAAACTTTTTCCTTCTGAGCAATCCTCGACGCGCGGGAAATGTTGGCGGAAGTCCTGCGGCCAGATTTGGCGCGATTGACAGCATGGTTCGCCGGCATGGTCCTCTCCTCTAAAATCGTTGGAGACAAACCCACCATAGCACGCTGGACGCCTTTCAAAAAGGGCGCTACCCACGAGAATTCACCTTGATGTACAGCGACCTGGCGCAACAAAAACCCCGGCGATGTGACCAAGGCCGGGGCAATCACTACCAACTGGAGGAGATAGCATGAAAAATCTTGCCACGGTTTCAAGCTAGCCCCTTGACGCGGCTTTTACAACCTTTTTCCAACTCAGAAGGAGCGCAACGTTGCAACTCGATCCGATTTCGAGTGCAGCAGCGAATACAAATAAAAAAGCGGGTTGAGAGGACATCCTCTACAACCCGCTTGTTTGCTGGGGCGATGTACCGGGCTTGAACCGGTGACCCTTGGAATCACAATCCAATGCTCTACCAACTGAGCTAACACCGCCGTTGTTCTGGCGCGCCCGGCGAGACTCGAACTCACAACCCCCGGCTTAGAAGGCCGGTGCTCTATCCGGTTGAGCTACGGGCGCGAGGCGCGAGACTTCGGGAAGTTGCATCCCGCCGATAACGCTTTGCTGCTGAATACTGGTCGGGGCGGTGGGATTCGAACTCACGACCCTCTGCTCCCAAAGCAGATGCGCTACCAGGCTGCGCTACGCCCCGAGGAAGGGCGCATTCTACAGACAGCTCCGACCGAGGTCAATCGCGGAACGCGATAAAGTGCTGAAACCTAGCAACCCTGTTTCATTCCGGAGAATTCCACTCGGATCGCTTGCAGTGTACGGCTATTTCTGATATTTAATCGCCTCTTTGCAAAAACGTATGGATGGTCTCGAACATGCCTGAAGAACTGCTGCACAAACAATTTGCCCCGTATGTTCCCAAGAAGGGCGAGGAATACATGAGCGACAGGCAACTGGCGCATTTCCGCACCATTCTCGAGACTCTCAAGGCCGAGTTGATGCAGGATATCGAGCGAACGGTACATACCATGCAGGATGAAGCGACCGTATTCGCCGATCCCAACGACCGTGCCAGCCAAGAAACGGACATCGCCATCGAACTGCGCAATCGCGACCGCGAACGCAAGCTGATCAAGAAGATCGAGGAGACCATTGCCCAGATCGACAGCGGCGACTATGGCTATTGCAGCGGCTGCGGCGTGGAAATCGGCATCAAGCGGCTTGAGGCCCGTCCCACGGCGTCGTTGTGCATCGACTGCAAGACACTCGAAGAAGTGCGGGAAAAGCAGGTCGCCAAGTAGTCTTCGGCCTCCCCGACGGATCAATCGCCCGCCGTTTCAACCAAACCAAACAATCCAACAAAAAAGGACGCCGAAGCGTCCTTTTTTGCTGATGCGGCGGGGATTACGCCTGGGGTTGACCTTCCACCGGGGCAGCCGCTTGAGCCGCCGCGGCTTCTTCGGCAGCAACCGCCTTCATCGACAGGCGGACACGCCCCTTCTCATCGGCCTCAAGCACCTTGACGCGTACCTTCTGCCCTTCCTTCAGGTAGTCGGCAACGGCGTTGACCCGCTCGTTGGCGATCTGCGAGATGTGCAGCAGGCCGTCGCGTCCCGGCAGGATGCTGACAATGGCACCGAAGTCGAGCAGCTTCAAAACCGTGCCGTCGTAGATCTTGCCGACCTCGACGTCGGCGGCGATGGCTTCGATGCGCGCCTTCGCCGCATCGGCCGCCGCCCCGTTGACCGAGGCGATGGTGATGGTGCCGTCTTCCTGGATGTCGATCGTCGTGCCGGTCTCTTCGGTGATGGCACGGATCACGGCGCCGCCCTTGCCGATCACGTCGCGGATCTTCTCCGGATTGATCTTCATGGTGTATAGGCGAGGCGCATAGGTCGACACTTCCTGACGCGGCGCGGCAACGGCGGTCTGCATCTGGCCGAGGATGTGCAGGCGAGCCTCTTTGGCCTGAGCCAGCGCGACCTGCATGATTTCCTTGGTAATGCCCTGGATCTTGATGTCCATCTGCAGCGCGGTCACGCCGGTATCGGTACCGGCCACCTTGAAATCCATGTCGCCAAGATGATCTTCGTCGCCCAGGATGTCGGTCAGCACGGCAAAGCGGTTACCGTCCTTGATCAGACCCATGGCGATTCCGGCCACGTGCGCCTTGAGCGGCACGCCCGCGTCCATCAGGGCCAGGGTGGAGCCGCACACGGAAGCCATCGAGCTCGAACCATTCGACTCGGTGATCTCGGAGACAACGCGCATGGTGTAGGAGAAATCCTCATGCTTCGGCAGGGCGGCGATCATCGCACGCTTGGCCAGGCGGCCATGACCGATCTCGCGGCGCTTCGGCGTACCTACGCGGCCACACTCGCCGGTGGCGTAAGGCGGGAAGTTGTAATGCAGCATGAAGCGCTCGCGGTATTCGCCAGCCAGCGAATCGATGATCTGCTCATCACGTCCGGTTCCCAGCGTGGCAACGACCAGCGCCTGGGTTTCACCACGGGTGAACAGGGCCGAACCATGCGTGCGCGGCAGAACGCCTGTGCGTATGGCGATCGGGCGCACCGTACGGGTATCACGCCCGTCGATGCGCGGCTCGCCGGCCAGGATGCGGCCACGCACGATGCGCGACTCGATTTCAAAGAACAGGTTGCCGATCGTTGCGGCATCAGGAGCATTCTCACCCGCCGTCAGCACTTCGACCGCCTTGGCGGAAATCTCATTGACGCGTTGCGTGCGCTTCTGCTTGCTGGTGATGCGGTAGGCTTCCTGAAGATCGGCTTCGACCAGAGCATTCAGCTTGGCCACGAGTTCTTCGTTCTTGGCGGCAGGAGCCCAATCCCATTCAGGCTTGCCGGCTTCGTCAACGAACTCATTGATGGCATTGATTACGGTTTGCATCTGCTCATGACCATAGACCACCGCGCCGAGCATGACGTCTTCCGGCAGCACGTCGGCTTCCGATTCGACCATCAGCACTGCCGCCTGCGTTCCGGCGACGACCAGGTCGAGCTGTGAGGTTTCGAGTTGGGTCTTGGTCGGATTGAGGACATACTGGCCGTTGAGGTAACCCACGCGTGCAGCGCCAATCGGACCATCGAACGGAATGCCGGAAACTGCCATGGCTGCCGATGCACCAATCATCGCCGGGATATCCGGATCGATTTCCGGGTTGAGCGAGACCACCATCGCCACGACCTGAACTTCATTGAAGAAGCCTTCCGGGAAAAGTGGGCGCAGCGGACGGTCGATCAGGCGGGAGGTCAGCGTTTCCTTCTCGGAAGGACGCCCTTCGCGCTTGAAGAAGCCGCCGGGAATCTTTCCGGCCGCATAGGTCTTCTCGATGTAATCGACAGTCAGCGGGAAGAAATCCTGGCCCGGCTTGACCGTCTTGGCACCGACCACACTCACCAGCACAACGGTATCATCCATCGTCACCAGCACGGCTGCATCGGCCTGGCGAGCCACCTCACCGGTTTCGAGGGTGACTTGATGGGCACCGTAGGCGAAAGTCTTTTTGGCGATCTTAAACATTAAATTACCTCTCAATTAGTCCATTACGCGAGCCCACGACACCGGCACGCAATTCATCAATACGCCGTTATGGCGAAACTACAAAAAAGTACAGCGGACAACCCCGAAAGGGTTGTCCGCTGCAACTTATTGAAAACTGGAAGAATCCCAACCGCACAGCGGTTCGGCAGGCAAGTTCACTTGCGCAGGCCGAGGCGCTGGATCAGAGCGCGATACGAATCGATGTTCGTATCTTTCAGATAGTCCAGCAATTTGCGGCGGCGGCTGACCATGCGCAACAGGCCGCGACGCGAATGGTGATCCTTGACATGCTCCTTGAAGTGGCCGGTCAGGTCGTTGATGCGTGCCGTCAGCAGGGCAATTTGGACTTCCGAGGATCCAGTATCGCCAGCAGCGCGCTGGTATTCATTCATGATCTGCGCTTTTTGCGCAACGGTGATCGCCATGTCAAACTCTCTTTCTTAAGTAGCGACGCCGCCCCAGTTTGATAGAGCCAGCGCCAGATTGAAAAAAGTAACGCTCGCTTGGCGAAGCGAGCCGCGGATTATATCGCTCGCCATGTCCTACAGCAAGCGCGTTCTTTGTAGCGCGTTCCTTATGTCAGTTCGATGCCACCAGGCGGCTGGGCTGCAATCTTCCCGAATCGTCGGCATGGCCCAAGCCGAGCAGGCGGCCATCGGCATAGACGCGACACTTGCCCACAACATTAACTGCAACGGCAACCGGATTGCCGTGGGAAAAACGTTGCGCATCCTGCAGATCGAGAACGACTGCCGGCAGAGTCTGCAGCAGCGAATCCGGCGACAACAACCGGCGATTTCGATCTTCGTCGGTCAGATGGCCCAGGCAATCGAGCGAGACAGCCTGCGCTATCGACAAATCGCCCACTGCGACCCGCCGCAAGGCCGTCAGGTGCGCTCCGCACGCCAGGGAACGGCCGATGTCCTCGGCCAGGGTACGAATATACGTTCCCTTGCTGCACGTCACCGCAAGACGGCAACGGTCGCCAGAGAATTCCAGCAGCCGCAATTCACGGATCACCACCTCCCGAGCTTCTCGCTCTATTTCCACTCCCTGCCGAGCCAGCCGGTAAAGCGGCTGACCGTCCTTCTTGAGAGCCGAATACATGGGAGGAATCTGCTTGATCGTGCCATGAAAGCGCTGCAACACATTTTCAAGTTCAACCCGGCCAAAAAGCGGAATACGACGTTCCAACACCTCGCCGTCGGCATCGCCGGTATTCGTGGTGACACCGAAAAGAACATCGGCTTCGTAGGTCTTGTCGGCTTCAAGCAGATCGGCCGAAAATTTGGTGGCTTCGCCGAAACACACGGGCAGCAGACCGGTCGCCATCGGATCGAGCGTTCCGGTATGCCCTGCCTTGGCGGCAGAATACAGGCGTCGGGCAGACTGCAAAGCCGCGTTGGAAGTCACACCCTGCGGCTTGTCGAGCAGCAATACGCCATCAACGCGCCGCCACGTGCGCTTTGGGCGGATGTTCGCGGTCAACTCAGTCTTCGGTGGAGTCAGTGGAATCGGAAGCCCTGGAAATCGACACGGCTTCCTGGATCAGCTTCGACAAGTCAGCCCCGCGTTCCAGGGATTCGTCGAAAACGAAGTGCAATTGAGGAGTCGAGTGGATGGTAATGCGTTTACCCAACTCCCGGCGCAGAAAACCGGACGCTTTCTGTAGGCCGGTCAACACCGAATCCAGGTGCTCGCGGCCGGACATGCTGCTGAAAAAAACCTTGGCATGCGCGTAATCGGCCGAGACCTCGACGCTGGTAATGCTGACCAAGCCAACACGAGGATCCTTGAGTTCCGTGCGAATCAGATCCGCCAGTTCCCGGCGGATCTGTTCAGACACCCTGTCGCGGCGCGAAAAGCTCTTATTCGCTGTCACCTGAGCCGATCCTAGAGAGTCCGGGCCACTTCGGTCAGGTCATAAACCTCGAGCTGGTCACCTTCCTCGTAATTATTGTAGTTCCTGAGAGACAGGCCGCACTCGAAACCGGCGCGCACTTCCTTGACATCGTCCTTGAAGCGCTTGAGCGACTCCAGTTCGCCTTCCCAGACGACCACGTTGTTGCGCAACAGACGGGCTCGCGAAGTACGCTTGATGACCCCCTCCAGCACATAGCAACCGGCGATCGTGCCGATCTTGGTGGCGCGGAACACCTGCCGGATCTCGACCAGACCGGTGATTTCCTCGCGTTTCTCGGGCGACAGCATGCCGGACAACGCCGCCTTCACTTCGTCTACTGCATCGTAAATGATGTTGTAGTAGCGGATATCGACACCCACCGTCTCGGCCGCCTTGCGCGCACCGGCATCAGCCCGCGTGTTGAAGCCGATGATGACGGCCTTGGAAGCCTGCGCCAGATGCACGTCGGATTCGCTGATCGCACCGACGGCGGCATGAATGACGTTGACTTTGACTTCGTCCGTCGACAATTTCTGCAGTGACTGGACCAGTGCTTCCTGCGAACCCTGAACGTCGGCCTTGATGATCAGCGCCAGCGTCTTGACCTCCGATTCGCCCATCTGATCGAGGATATTCTCGAGATTGGCCGCCTGCTTGTTGGCCAGTTTCACGTCACGGAACTTGCCTTGGCGGAACAGCGCAATTTCGCGCGCCTTGCGCTCGTCGGCGAGGACCATGGCATCCTGGCCGGCGGACGGGACATCCGACAAGCCCAGGACTTCAACCGGAATCGAAGGACCGGCTTCCTTGATCGACTTGCCGTTCTCGTCAAGCATGGCGCGAATGCGCCCGAAAACCTGACCTGAGAGCAGCACATCGCCCTGACGCAGTGTTCCCGACTGGACCAGCATGGTGGCCACCGGACCGCGCCCCTTGTCGAGTCGCGCCTCGATGATCAGCCCCTTGGCCGGTGTTTCCGTCGGAGCCTTGAGTTCAAGTACCTCCGCCTGCAACAGGACGTTTTCCAGCAATTCATCGATACCGACACCGGTCTTGGCCGACACGCTGATGAACGGCGAATCACCGCCGTATTCTTCCGGCACCACGGATTCGGCAACCAGTTCTTGCTTGACGCGATCCGGGTTGGCTTCGGGCTTGTCGATCTTGTTCACGGCCACGACGATCGGCACGCCGGCCGCCTTGGCATGGTGGATGGCCTCCCGCGTCTGTGGCATCACGCCGTCGTCGGCAGCAACCACAAGAATGACGATATCCGTGGCTTTGGCACCGCGCGCGCGCATTGCCGTAAAGGCTTCGTGCCCCGGGGTATCGAGGAACGTTACCATGCCGCGCGCCGTCTCCACGTGATACGCGCCGATATGCTGGGTAATGCCGCCCGCCTCGCCGGACGCCACGCGGGTCCGCCGGATATAGTCGAGCAGTGACGTCTTGCCATGGTCAACGTGGCCCATGACGGTGACTACCGGCGCGCGCGGCAACTGTTCCGCATCCTTGTGCTCGGCGTCCTCCAGGAAAACATCCGGATCGTCGAGTTTGGCGGCGAAAGCGCGGTGCCCCATTTCCTCGACAAGAATCATTGCAGTTTCCTGATCGAGCACCTGATTGATCGTCACCATCGAGCCCATCTTCATCAGGGCCTTGATGACCTCGGTCGCCTTGACCGCCATCTTGTGCGCCAGGTCGGATACGGAAATGGTTTCCGGCACCTGCACGTCACGGACCACGGCCTCGGTCGGCGCCTGGAATGCGTGCGCCTGATCAGAGTCGCTGCCGCGACCACGCTTGCCATGCTTGCCGTCGCGCCATTCCGAGCCGGATGTGGCGCCACGCGTCTTGAGCCCCTGGCGCTTGGCGCCATCCTCGCTCTTCCACGGCCCCTTCTTCTCGCCCGATTTCTTTTCGGCAGCACCTTGCTTTGGCTCGGGTTTGCGCACCGAGCGATCCTGTTTCTCGCCCTTTTCTTCCGGTCTCCCGCTCGCCGTCTTGGCCGCAACCTGCTTTGCCGCCTCTGCGGCACGGGCAGCCACCGCCTTCTCTTCCGCCTCCTTCTTCAACCGTGCAAGATCCGCCGCACGCTGCTGCTTCTCGAGAAACTCGGCTTCCTGACGAGCGCGCAGCTCGGCATTTCGACGTTCTTCCTCTGCCCTCAGGCGCTGCTGTTCTTCGCCGATGATCGAAGCACGCGTAACCACCTTCTTGGGGGTCGCCTTGGTGCCCGCATGCGCCTTGTGTTCGGATTCGCCTTTGCCTTTCGCCGAATGCCTGGGTTTTGGTTCGGCAACAGGTGCATCCCCCTCGACAGGGACAGTTTCCGAGACTTGAGCCTGAGGTGTCGGCGCGGCTTGCTCCTCGGATTTCGGTTCGCCATGCGCGGGCAGTATCGATTCGGCAGTCGGCAGCGCGACAACGACAGTTTCCGAAACGGCAGGTTCGGCGACCGGCGGCGTTTCCAGCTCGGCGACCGGCTCCGCCGGCACCTCGGCCATTGCTTCCGGAACAGGAGCAACGGCAGGCATCTTCGCGGCAAGCGCCTCGGCACGGAGCTCGGCAGGATCGCGCTTGACGAGGACGCGCTTCTTGCGCACCTCTACCTGAACGGTGCGCGACTTTCCATGCGAGTCCTGAGCGCGAATCTCGCTCGTTTCCTTGCGCGTCAGGGTAATTTTCGTTTTCGACTCAGCTTCGCCGTGCGACCGACGCAGATACTCTAGCAACTTCGACTTATCCTGCTCGGACAGCAGGTCATCCGCCTTGCTTTTGACAACTCCGGCCTTCTGCAACTGCTCCAGCAGCACCGTAGCCGGCATCTTCAGATCTGTAGCAAATTGGGCAACGCTTGTTTGCGCCATGTATATTCCTCTTCTCTGCTTGCTCGATACTGCTTATTCGAACCAATGCGCGCGCGCGGTGGTAATCAGTTGTTTGGCACGATCGGCTTCAATGCCGGTCATTTCAGTCAGTTCGTCTATCGCCAGGTCGGCCAAGTCATCACGGCTCTTGATGCCATGCATCGCCAGCTTGCCGGCCAGTTGCTTGTCCATGCCTTCCAGATTCAACAAATCCTCGGAGACGTCGCCAATTTGTTCTTCGGCAACGATCGCCTCCGTCAGCAGCACGTTGCGGGCCCGTTCGCGCAGTTCCTGCACCACCGCCTCGTCGAAAGCCTCGATTTCAAGCATTTCGTGAAGAGGGACGTAGGCGACCTCTTCCAAGGTTGAAAACCCTTCGTCGATCAGGATGTTTGCCACATCCTCGTCAACATCCAGCTTCTCCATGAACAGCACCCGGATGGCAGCGGATTCCGCCTCGAGCCGCGTTTGCGATTCTTCTTCGGTCATCAGGTTGATGGTCCAGCCGGTCAGCTCCGAAGCCAACCTCACGTTCTGCCCACCACGGCCAATGGCTACCGCCAGATTGGCCTCATCGACAACGACATCCATGCTGTGCTTGTCTTCGTCAACCACCACCGAAAGGACTTCTGCCGGCGCCAGCGCACCGACCACGAACTGTGCAGGATCTGCCGACCACAAAACGATATCGACGCGTTCTCCGGCCAGTTCGTTGGTCACCGCCGTGACGCGCATGCCGCGCATGCCAACACAGGTGCCGATCGGATCGATGCGCGGATCGTTGGATTTGACCGCGATCTTGGCGCGCATGCCGGCATCCCGGGCGGCCGCCTTGATCTCCAGCAATCCATCATCAACCTCGGGCACTTCCATTTCGAACAGCTTGATGATGAATTCCGGTGCGGTGCGCGAAAGTATCAGTTGCGGGCCGCGCGCTGCGCGATCCACGCGCAGCAGGAAGGCCTTGACACGGTCGCCGACGCGCAGATTTTCGCGCGGAATCATCTGGTCGCGCGGCAGTACTGCCTCGATCTTGCCCGCCTCGATGATGGCATTGCCACGCTCCATGCGCTTGATGGTACCGGTAACCAGATGCTCCTTGCGCTCAAGAAAGTCGTTGAGAATCTGGTCACGCTCGGCATCGCGAATCTTCTGCAGGATCACTTGCTTTGCCGCCTGCGCTCCAATGCGTCCAAAATCGATGGGCTCGAGCGATTCTTCGAGATAATCGCCGACTTCGACCTCCGGATCCTGCTTCTGCGCATCCGAGAAAGCGATGTGCTGTGCTTCATGGATGAACTCTTCATCCGGAACGATTTCCCAGCGGCGGAAGGTTTCGAAATCGCCGGTTTCGCGGTCGACGACCACACGCACATCGGCATCGTCGTGAATGCGCTTCTTGGTCGCCGACGCCAGCGCCAGTTCCAAAGCACCGAAAACGATCTCCTTGGACACGTTTTTCTCGCGCGCCAGCACATCGACCAGCAGCAAAATCTCGCGACTCATACTCTCACTACCCCCTAATCCAGCCTGAAATCGTTAATCGAACTTGGGAACCAGCCTGGCCTTGTCGATATTGCCATGCTCCAGTTCCACATCGCCGGTATCGATCGTCAAGGACACCTTGCCATCCCGCATGCCGTGCAGGACACCGTTGAAATTCCTTCGCCCGTTGATCGGAAGCCGCAATCGCAGATTGATCTCGGAACCGGCAAAGCGCTCAAAATCGGAAGGCTTTTTCAGCACCCGGTCGAGACCCGGAGAGGAGATTTCCAAGCGGTCGTAGTCGACATTCTCGACAGCCAGTACGCGCGATAGCTGGTTGCTGACCAGTGCGCAATCCTCCACATCGACGCCGCGGGCCTTTTCCGGCTTGTCGATGAACACGCGCAGTATACGGCCGCGCGGACTCTGCTCGATATCAACCAGCTCGAAACCGAGTCCGGTCACCGTTTTTTCGATAAGCGCGATCAAATCCATAGGCACAAAAGAAAAATGGGCGAAATGCCCATCCCAGTAATTTGCTCCCGAAGGAGCGAGCGGAAAACCGTTGGATTATAACGATAAATTGGCCTGCGGTAAATGGGAATCGACGTAAAATCGACGCCATCCCGATGATTTCCGGTGCTCCGAACAATCATCAGATAAGCATGACGAGCGCCGTGAGTGTCCGCTGACGGCAGACCATCGAGCTATCGATGAATGGTTGATTGACCACGCTGCTTCAAAAAAGCTACATTGGAGCAACGTATCCGAAACATGTCGGCAGGCGTTTGAAAACCGCCGGACGTGCATCAAGAACAAGAGTTCGAACGAGAGGCGATGGTGGCAAAGAACGGTATTTCGAATCAGGCGCACTACGTTGCCGTCGATCGATTGCGAATCGGGCTGTATATCTACATCGACTTGCCGTGGTTCCAGCACCCGTTCACACTCAACAGCTTCCGCATTGCCAGCGATGAGCAGATTCGCGCGCTGAGCAACCTGGGCCAAACTCGCTTCCGTTACGACCCGGAACGAAGCCTGCTTCCTCCGGACCCCGAGCCCCGCGAAAATCTGCCCGATAGCGACGAATCATTGCCCAATGTCGATGTTCAAGAAGACCCGACAGCGCAGCAAGCTACCGAGGCGCTTTGGGGGAAAGAGAATCGCATTCGCCTGCTGAGCGAACACCGCCAGCGCATCGAGAAGGTCAATAAGGCTTTCTTGAAGTCAACCACTCTTCTGCGCAACCTGAACCGCAACCTTATAAATGCGCCCACCGTGACGCTGACGGAAATGGGAGGACTGGTCGACCAGATGGTACAGGCCTTCCTCGAGCATCCGGAAGCGACATTGCACGTGATGGGCGAAGAGTGCGGCGGAGACGAGATTTTCTCGCACAGTCTCAACGTCACCGTGCTTTGCATGATGCTCACAAAGGGCCTCGAGTTCACTCCCGAGCAGGCGCGCATTCTCGGCCTCGGCGCAATACTGCACGATATCGGCTTGATGGACGTCCCTGATCGGCTACTCAAACTGCGACCGGACGAATACACCCGGCCCGAACGGGATCTGCGCGCAATGCACTGCGAATACGGCCTGCGCATCGGCAAACAGCTGGGTCTGCCTGCGGATGTTCTGGCGATCATCTTTCAGCATCACGAAATGGTCGACGGGAGCGGCTATCCGCTTGGCAGCAAGCAGGACAAGATCACCTTGCCGGCGCGCATCGTTGCCTTGGTGAACTACTACGACAATTTATGCAATCCGGTAGACTTCACGCAAGCCATGACACCGCACGAGGCCTTGTCCTTCCTGTTTGGGCAACGCCGCAACAAGTTCGACGCCACTGCTCTGCAACGCCTGATACGCTGCCTGGGTGTCTATCCGCCAGGCTCCGTCGTAACGCTCTCCAACGACGCGATAGCCATGGTGATGTCAGTCAATCCGGCCAGGCCGCTGCGCCCTTGGGTCAAGGTCTACGACGAGAGTGTATCCAAGGAAGAAGCCATCCTCCTCGACCTCGAACAGGAAACCGAGATCACCATCATCAACGCCGTGCGCCCTGCGCTTCTGCCTCCGGTGATCGCGGCCTACCTGAGTCCGCGCAAGCGCGTGAGCTACTTTTTCGATAGCAGCGCACAACCGGGACAGGGAGGCGCATGAGCCCGAAAGTCTGTCAAATCCTGCTTGATCACGGCAATGAAATCCTGCTCCTCGTCGACTTATCCACACTGGAGATAATCTCGGTCAACGCGGCGGCAACACGACACCTCGGCTACTCGCGCTGCGAGTTGATCGGGCGGCCGATCACTGATATCGAGTGTTCGCTCACCGATGTCTTCTTCTGGGAAGACGTGAAGCAGGGAATAGCCCCGGAAGTGCACGACTCGGAAACATCCTACCTGCGCGCGGACGGAAAACAGCTGACAGCGACAAAAACCATCTCCCGCCCTGCCACCCATCCGGGCTGGGCGGTCATCTGTGCCGTGCCGACCGGCCGACTGCGCCGCACCGAGGACGAACTGGCCGACACAGGGGCACGTTTGCGCGCAACGCTCGAAGCGACCGCCGACGGCATCCTGCTTGTCGACCGCTCCGGCTCCATCGTCAACATGAACCACAGGTTCTCGCAACTCTGGCAGATTCCCGACGAGATTCTGCTGGCTCACGACGATGCCGCCTTGCTCGATTTTCTGGCGTCGTACATGCGCGACCCCGAGGCCTATCGCCGGGGCATGGCTCAGATCCGGCCGGATGGCGACGACGAGACCCGCGATATCCTCATCCTTTCCAGCGGCCTTATTCTCGAACGCAAATCGCGCCCGG
Source organism: Candidatus Accumulibacter sp. UBA704 (assembly GCA_002304785.1). Taxonomy (GTDB): domain Bacteria; phylum Pseudomonadota; class Gammaproteobacteria; order Burkholderiales; family Rhodocyclaceae; genus Propionivibrio. The sequence goes on from DBMG01000001.1 coordinate 26,207, forward strand.
CGCGCCAGGGCAGGCTGATCATCGGCCGCGTATTCTCCTTCACCGACATCACCGAGCAAAAGGCCGCGGAGTCCCGTCTGAAACTGGCGGCAAGCGTGTTCTCGCATGCCCATGAGGGCATCCTGATCACGGACGCCACCGCGCAAATTCTGGAGGTCAACAGCACCTTCACCCGCATCACCGGATACTCAAGGGAAGAGGTGCTCGGACAGAATGCCCGCATCCTGAAGTCGGGGCGCCAGGGCCCGGAGTTCTACGGCGCCATGTGGCAGGACCTCACGACGCGCGGGTACTGGAGCGGAGAACTGTGGAACCGCCACAAGAATGGCGATTTGTACGCCGAGAAACTGAGCATTGCCGCCGTACGCGATTCCGACGACGGATCGCTGCATTACGTTGCGCTGTTCTCCGACATCACCGAGTTGAAGAAACATCAGCAGCAACTCGAACATATGGCACATTACGACGCCTTGACGGGCATCCCGAACCGGGTGTTGCTCGGCGATCGCCTGCAGCAAGCCATCGCCCAGTCGCGCAGGCACCAGCGCGGACTGGCGGTCGCTTATCTGGATATCGACGGATTCAAGGAAGTCAACGATGCGCACGGCCACGAAACCGGCGACCAGCTGTTGATATGCATCGCCCAGCGGTTGCGCGACGCGCTCCGGGAGGGAGACACCCTCGCCCGCCTCGGCGGCGACGAATTCGTAGCCGTGCTCACGGCCATCGACAGTCGCCATGAATGCGAAACCGTCCTTTCGCGCCTGCTGCAGGCGGCCGCCACACCGATCAAGGTGCGGCAACACACGCTGCAGCTTTCGGCCAGCCTGGGCGTCACCCTGTTCCCGCAGGATGGGAGCGACCCCGATACCCTGCTGCGCCATGCTGACCAGGCCATGTATCAGGCCAAGCAGGCAGGCAAGAACCGCTATCACCTGTTTGATCCGGAAGAAGACCGGCAGACCCAGGCGCATCGAAAAACCATCGAGCACATTGAGCAAGCACTCGAGCGGCAAGAATTCGAGCTGTATTTCCAGCCCAAGGTCAACATGCGCACCGGAGTCGTGATAGGTGCCGAAGCCTTGATTCGCTGGCGTCATCCCGACCGAGGCCTGATTTCACCCGGCGAGTTCCTGCCGCTGATCGAGGGAAGCGACCTGGAGGTACGCATCGGAGATTGGGTGCTGGAATCGGCGCTGACGCAAATGACGGCATGGCATGCTCAGGGGCTGGATGTCGCGGTCAGCGTCAACATCGCCGCACACCATCTGCAACAGGAAGACTTCCTGCCGCGTCTGCGGGCAAAGCTCGCGACCTACGGCGACGTAAGACCAGACAGGCTTGAACTGGAGGTCGTGGAATCCGCCGCGCTCGAGGGAATCGCCCAGATCTCGCGCCTGATAGAGGGATGCCGGGTGCTTGGTGTCCAATTCTCGCTCGACGATTTCGGTACGGGTTACTCTTCACTCACCTATCTCCGACGCCTGCCGGCGAGTGTGCTCAAGATCGACCAGAGTTTTGTGCGCGATATGCTCTGGGACTCCGAGGATCTGGCAATTGTCGAAGGCGTCATCGGACTCGCTGCCGCCTTCCGCCGCGTCGTCGTCGCCGAGGGCGTGGAAACGGCCGAGCATGGCGAGTTGCTATTGCGTCTGGGCTGCGATCTGGCCCAGGGATATGGCATCGCCCGCCCGATGCCGGCCGCCGAATTGCCGGGATGGATCGCCAGCTGGCGTCCCGATCCGGCATGGGCCGACTCCCGCAACATGTCCGCCAGGCGGGACGACCTGCCAATCACCTACGCCGAAGTTGAGCATCGCAACTGGATCAAGTGCGTGGAGGATTATCTTACCGGCACAAACATGGAACCGCCGCAACTCGACGCCGGCAAATGCCGTTTCGGCAGCTGGCACTTTGGAGACGGGCGCCAGCACTACGGTCACTTGGACGAGTTCACACCCATCGGCCGCTCGCATGAAGAGGTCCATCAACAGGCCGGGGAACTGATCACGCTGATGCAAGCAGGCAATATCGAGGCGGCACGCGACCGCCTGGAAGAATTGCGCTCCTGCCACGACCGGCTGATCAGCCAGTTGCATGCGCTATCGGCAGCGATTGTGCGGGAACGGTCCTGACAGAATGGGGCGCGCGGGCTGGCCGGATCGCCAACCCGAAGTCCATCAACGCTCGCGAGAATTCCGCGGCACCCTGCCAGGTTCCGGATTTTCCATGCCGAATTCCGCCAGCAGGCTCTGCACTTCCTTCTCGCCAAGTTCGAGGACCTGGCCGCGCTTGAGATTGGGCGGTAGAACAAAGGGGCCGTAGCGCACCCGCATCAGGCGGCTGACGGTGACACCGACCGCCTCGAACATGCGGCGGACCTCGCGATTGCGTCCTTCGAACAGCGACACCCGGAACCAGTGGTTGGCGCCATCGCCCCCCGCATCCTGGAAGGTGGAGAACTGGGCCGATCCGTCGTCCAGTTCGACGCCTTGCAGCAGCTTCTGCTGCGCATCGAGAGACACCTCTCCAAGCACGCGAACGGCATATTCGCGTACCAGGTTGTAACGCGGATGCATCAGTCGATTGGCCAGTTCACCGGACGTCGTAAATAACAACAAGCCGCTGGTATTGAAATCGAGGCGGCCGACGGCAACCCAGCGCGATCCGGTCAAGCGCGGCAGCGAGGTAAACACGCTGGGGCGGTGTTCCGGATCGTCGCGCGACACGATCTCGCCTTCCGGCTTGTGATAGATGATGACACGCGGCAGGCGGTTAGAGAATTTCAGATTCACCAGCCGGCCGTTGACCTTGATGCGGTCTCCGGGAGTGGCCGACTGTCCCGTCTGCGCCGTCTCGCCATTGACCGTGACGCGGCCGGCGGCAATCAACTCTTCCATCTCGCGCCGCGAACCGATGCCGCTTTGCGCCAGCAGTTTGTGCAGTCGTTCCGGCTTGCCGGCAAGTTCCTTGTGCCGAGCGCGCTTCGACGGATCGACTGGGGCCGCGCGCGGCGGCCGGCGTTTCTTGTCAGCCGGTTGTGCTTCCGGAGATTCCACTTCGGCAGTCGCCGGCCGGCCGCCACGCGACCGACGCGAATCGAGAGCCGCCGGGCGGAAGGGGGTATTACGCGGTTTGTTGGGCATCGGCCAAGTCCAGGGTTTGGTTGATCATGTCGAGCGGAGGCAGTTCGGCGACGCTGCGCAGACCGAGGTCGTCGAGGAACTTCTTGGTGGTGGCCAGAAGAGCCGGCCGGCCAGGCGTGTCGCGATGACCGACGACGTCGACCCATCCACGTTCCTCGAGCGCCTTGACGACCTGTGTCGATACGGTGACCCCGCGAATTTCCTCGATGTCGCCGCGCGTCACGGGTTGACGATAGGCGATGATGGCCAGCGTTTCCAGCACGGCGCGCGAATACTTGGGCGGCTTTTCGGGATTGAGCCGCTCCAGGTAGGGCAGGAACTCGGCGCGTGTGCGAAAGCGCCAGCCGCTCGCCACCTGCACCAGTTCCAGCGGCCGTTCGGCCCATTCGGCACGCAATTCCTCAAGCAGTACGCGCAGGACATCGTTGCCGATTTCCTCGACGAACACCTTTTTCAGTTCGCCAACCGACAACGCCTGCTGCGCGCTAAGCAGCACCGCCTCGAGAATCCGCTTCAATTGGGCGGTATTACTCGGGATCTTCGCTTCCGTCCGACTGCTCGCTTCCGTGTTCAAGTCGTCCATCCGTCAACCTCACGTAAATCGGGGCAAAAGCCTCGGCTTGGGTCATCTCGAGCAAGTGCTCGCGCGCCAGTTCCAGCATGGCCAAGAAATGTACCACCAACACCTGCGCTCCTAGCGTCACGTCGAACATCCCGACGAATTCGACAAAACCTCCCGCATCGCGCAGGGTGCGCAGGATCACGCCCATGTGCTCGCGCACCGACAGCTCCTCACGCTGAATCGTGTGCCGGGTGTGCAGTTTTGCCTGACGCACGATCCCCGTCCACGCATCGCGCAGATCATCGGGATTGACTTCCGGCAGGCGCTGCAGCATCGACTTCTCGACCCACACCTCGACCCAGTCGAAATCCCGTTCAGCTTGCGGCAACTCGTCCAGCTTGTGCGCCGCTTGCTTCATCTGTTCGTACTCGATCAGGCGTCGCACCAGTTCGGCACGCGGATCCTCGACTTCTTCGCCCTCGACGGCCTTCAGTTTGGGCAGGAGCATGCGGGACTTGATCTCGATCAGCATCGCCGCCATGACCAGGTAATCAGCCGCCAGCTCGAGATTCTGCGAGCGCATGGCCTCGACGTAAGTCAGATACTGCACGGTCAACGGCGCCATCGGAATATCGAGGACGTTCACGTTGGCCTTGCGGATCAGGTACAACAACAAGTCGAGCGGCCCCTCGAAGGCATCGAGCATCACCGCCATGGCATCCGGCGGGATATACAGGTCGAGTGGCAACTGCTCCATCGGCTGCCCGTAGATGCGGGCAAACGGAGCGCCGGATTCGGTCTGGGAGTCGGCCGCTGATTCCGAAACCTGTTCGATGACGGCGTTATCGCTCATTGACTCCCCGCTTTCCGGCTGTGCTGCCAAACGGCAACAACGCCTAACGGTAACTCAGGCCCATCGCGGCACGCACGTCGCGCATGGTCTCGCGCGCCAGCTTGCCGGCCTTGGCATTGCCATCGGCGACAATGTCGCGCACCAGCGCCGGGTTATCCAGGTAGGTCTGCGCACGCTCTTGCATCGGCGCCTGTTCCTTGAGAATGCCGTCAATCACCGGCTGCTTGCATTCGAGGCAGCCGATTCCCGCGCTGCGGCACCCCTTCTGCACCCACTCTTTGCAGGCGTCATCCGAGTACACCTGGTGTAGCTGCCACACCGGGCACTTGTCCGGCTCGCCGGCATCGGTACGACGCACGCGCGAGGGGTCGGTCGGCATGCGCCTGACCTTCTGCGTCACGGACGCGGCGTCTTCGCGCAACGTGATCGTGTTGTTGTACGATTTGGACATCTTCTGGCCATCCAGGCCGGGCATCTTCGACGCCTCGGTCAACAGATATCCGGGTTCGACGAGAATCATCTTGCCGGTACCTTCGAGATAACCCTGGAGGCGTTCGCGGTCGGCGTGCGACAGACTCTGTGCTTCCTGGATCAGCATGCGCCCCTGCTCCAGCGCTCCGACATCACCGTCCTGCTGGAAACGCGTGCGCAAATGCTCGAAGGAACGCTTGTTCTTGCTGCCCAATTTGCCCACGGCCTCCTTGGCCTTTTCCTCAAAGCCGGGTTCACGACCGTACAAGTGGTTGAAGCGGCGCGCCAACTCGCGCGAAAACTCTACGTGCGGAATCTGGTCCTCGCCCACCGGCACCTTGTCGGCACGATAGATGAGGATATCCGAGCTCATCAGCAGCGGGTACCCGAGGAAGCCGTAGGTGGAGAGATCCTTGTTGGCCAGTTTTTCCTGCTGATCCTTGTAGGTCGGCACGCGTTCCAGCCAGCCGAGCGGTGTCATCATGGAAAACAGGAGGTGCAATTCGGCATGCTCGGGGACCTGCGACTGGATGAACAGCGTGGCCTGTTGAGGATCGACTCCGGCAGCCAGCCAGTCGATCACCATATCCCAAGTCGCCTTGTCGATGCCGTGCGGATCATCGTATTGCGTAGTCAGAGCGTGCCAGTCGGCGACGAAGAACAGACAGGGATACTCGCTCTGGAGCTTGACCCAGTTCTTGAGCACGCCGTGGTAGTGGCCAAGGTGCAGGCTACCCGTGGGGCGCATGCCGGAAAGGACTCGTTCTGCGTACATAGGATTAGTTGAACTGAAAAAGAAGGATTATCAGGCTTTTGAACATCGCCACGAAAGGCCACATGACGCTACCAAGCACCCCGGTAAAGGACAACAGCAAAAGAATCGGGATGCCCCATCGCTCAAGTTGGGAGAACCTGACGGCCATTGAGAACGGCATCAGGCTCACCGCGATGCGCCCGCCATCGAGTGGGGGCAGCGGGAGCAGGTTGAGCACCATGAGCATGATATTGATGCCGATGCCCATTTCGCTCATCATGGCCAGCGGACGGGTGTAGGCGTTGAACGGCATCACGATCGCCAGTTTGAGCAGTACTGCCCATCCGAGAGCCATCAGCAGGTTCACAGCCGGACCTGCGGCAGCCACCCACAGCATGTCCCGCTTCGGATTGCGCAAACGCCCGAAATTGACCGGAACCGGTTTTGCCCAGCCGAAGAGGAACGGACTATTCACGATGAAGAGCAGCAGCGGCAGCAAGACGGTCCCGAAAGGGTCGATGTGCCGCAAGGGATTGAGGCTGATCCGCCCGGCCACCCAGGCTGTGGTGTCGCCGAAATGCCGGGCCGCATAGCCATGCGCGGCTTCGTGCAACGTAATGGCAAAGATGACCGGCAGAGCGGAAATGGCGATCGTCTGGATCAGGGAGGAAATATCCATGACCTCACTCCAGTCCGAACGGCTCGACCGGCCCGCGCCCGATGCGCACCAGGGTTGGCGGCAGGCTGGTCAGGTCGATCACGGTCGTCGGGGTGGTTCCGCAGTACCCCCCATCGAGGATTAGTTCCACATGATCGTCGAGCCTGTCCTGAATGATCCAGGCTTCGGTCAAAGGCTCTTCGTCGCCGGGCAGTTGCAGGGTCGACGTCAGCAAGGGCTCGCCAAGCGCTTCGAGCAACGCCAAAGCCACCGTGTGATCGGGGATGCGCAGGCCGATCGTCTTGCGCTTCGGGTGCAGCACGCGGCGCGGCAGTTCCTTGGTCCCTTCGAGGATGAACACATAGCTTCCCGGAGTCGCGGCTTTGAGCAGGCGATACTGGGCATTGTCGACACGGGCGAACTGCGCGATTTCGGAGAGGTCACGACACATCAACGTCAGGTGATGGCGGTCATCGAGCCCGCGAATCCGGCGAATGCGCTCGACGGCATCCTTGTCTCCCAGGCGGCATCCCAGCGAATAGCAGGAATCGGTGGGCAAGGCCACGATGCCCCCGGAGCGCACCACCTCCGCCGCCTGCGCTAGGAAACGCGGCTGCGGGTCGTCCGGATGGATGGATAGATAGCGCGCCATGCACCGGACTCAGAAGGCATCCCAGACCGGCGCCAAACCTTCCGGCAACGGCATGGTTCCGCCCAGGTCGATGTAGCTCTCTTCCGGACCGTGAAAATCCGAGCCGCAAGAGGCAAGAAAACCATATTCCCTCGCCAGGCGTGAGAATTGGCTTACGTTGTCCTGCGAGTGGCTGCCCGAGATGACTTCGATGGCCCGTCCTCCACAATTCTTGAACTCGTCGAGGAGATTGCGCATTTGCAGCCGGGAGAACTTGTAGCGCCCGGGATGAGCGATCACCGCAATGCCGCCGGCACCGACAATCCAGTCTACGGATTCAGCCAACGTCGCCCAGCGATGCGTGACATACCCCGGTTTTCCCGGCACCAGATACGACTCAAACACGTTGCGGACGTCCTTGCAGATGCCGATTTCCACCAGATATCTCGCGAAATGCGAGCGGCTGATCAAGCTCGGATTCTCCGCATACCGCATCGCCCCGTCGAAGCAGTGAGTGATGCCGACTTTCTCGAGTTCCGCCGACATGCGCCGGGCGCGGTCGATCCGCCCGGAGCGGATCCATGCCAGCCCGGCGTTCAACGCTTCGTTCCGCGGATCGAAATCGAGCCCGACGATGTGCACCTGAAGCCCCCCCCATTCGATGGAAATTTCCACGCCATCGATAAAACGCATCGACGACTGCTCCGCGACGGCCCGTGCAGCAGCCAGCCCGCCGAGATCGTCGTGATCGGTAAGCGCGAACAGTTCGACACCGTTTGCCGCGGCGCGCCGAGCCACCTCGGCAGGCGAGAGCAAGCCGTCGGAGGCTCTGGAATGGGAATGAAGGTCGGCGACAAGCACGGCTGGAGAGACGATCCGGGGAAAATCAAACGGACGATGATAGCACACGAACCCCTCCACCGCCCGCCTTAAGGGATGCCGCAGGAAGGCCATTGCCAGGCATCGCCCCTACGGCGAAACGGCCGCCCCACTTCTCCCAAAGCATCACGCTCGTTCTGTACCCGGTCAGGATGACGGCTAAGGTACACTATCGGTTCGACAAACGAAGACAGAAGTTGAAAGGACAGTGAATGGCATTCATTCTGACCGAGAAGCGCGACTCGACAGGCATCATCACGCTGAATCATGCCGAAAAACGCAACGCCCTGAGCGAAACGCTGATCGAGGAAATCACCGCGGCGCTCGAAGGGTTCCGTGCGCTGGACATCCGCGCCGTGGTTCTGCGGGCGCAACCAGGCATCAAGGTCTGGTCGGCCGGACACGATGTCAATGAACTGCCTGTGCGCGGCCGCGATCCGCTCGGCTGGAACGATCCGCTGCGCATCCTGATCCGCTCCCTCCAGGAATTCCCGGCCCCGGTAATTGGCCTGATCGAGGGCAGCGTCTGGGGCGGCGCGTGTGAAGCGGCCATGGCCTGCGATATCCTGATCGCCACGCCGGAGGCCACGTTCGCTATTACCCCGGCAAAACTGGGCGTTCCCTACAATCTGGGCGGCCTGATGACGCTGATCAACATGATTCCCCTGCCGATCGTCAAGGAAATGCTGTTCACGGCCCAGCCACTGCCCGCAGAGCAGGCGCTGAACCTCGGCATCATCAATTACATCAAGCCCAATGACGAAATCGAATCGTTCGTGCTCGACATGGCGCAACGCATCAGCGGAAATTCGCCTCTCAGCATCTCGTCGATGAAGGATTCCCTGCGGTTGCTGTCAAGCGCCCACGCCGTGACGCCGGATCTTTTCGAAAAAATCCAGGGCATGCGGCGCATCGTCTATGATAGTGAAGACTATCAGGAGGGTATCCGCGCCTTCCGCGAGAAACGCATGCCGAAATTTCCGGGCAAGTAGGCAGAAGAAAAAGGAGGCGGATCGATCCGATCCACCTCCTTCGCCACCCCATGGCCGGGTTGCGTTATGCACGCAAACCGGCCAGACGATCAGCTCATGACGTCATTCAGTGGTAGAAGAAGACAAAGTTTGCCGCAACGAGGGTAATCAACGCACCGGCCATGGGTATTGCCGTGCGCTTGACGACGTCAAACGGCGACACGCCCCCCATGCTCGAGGAAACCACGATGACCGCCGTAATCGGCGACATGGCGCGCGCCGCGCTGGCCGCAAAGTGCATCGGCAACAGCATGAGCACGGGAGCCACGGACATCTTGGCGGCAACGGTCGGGGTCAAGGCGGCAAAAGCGAAAAACGGCGCATTGCCCGACCCCATGAGTACCGAACAGACCGCGATGATGGTGATCATGACCAGAATCATGCCCACCGCACCAAACCCCGAGGTCTGGGCGGAAGTGATGATGCTATCGATCGTGCCGATCGTGACCAGCCCCTTGGCAAACGTTTCGCCGGCGACGATCAGGGTGATGACGTTGGCCATTTGCATTCCCAGGCCGTCGAAGAACACCTGGATATCGCCAAGAACCTTTCTGCCATCGCGCAGCCGAATGAACTCCACCAGCATGCCGATGGCCATCCCGATGAACATGGCCTTGATGATGTCCATCTTGATCGATGCAATCCACAGGTCGCTGAAGATCAGGATGAGGGCCAGAGGAATCACCGGGAGTATGGCGTAGAACATCGGCGGCAGTTTTTCGACTTCACCATCTTTGCCTACCGGCGCGACCAGCTCCGATGCCTGCACGACGTGACCGGACCGCTTGTCCATCCATTTCTGCGTGAAGAAGTGGAGGCAGGCCACCACCGGAATGACCGCTGATGCAATCGGGATCTGATACTTGACCCAGTAAGTCACTGGATCGATGCCGGCCGTTGTCGCGGCCAGGATGGTCCCCGTATCGCTGGGGCTCCAGTCCAGGCACAGCGTGGTCGCGATGACGGCGACCGCCGACAGGCGGCTGACGCCGAGGCTGATGAGAATCGGGAACACGGTCACCATCAGCAACATCGCCAGACCGGATGCGCTGTTGATGGCCAGACCGAGGAACATTCCGAGGATCCACGCACCGGCCATCACGAGATACGGCGAACGCAGCGCAAGCAGGGGCTTGATCGTCAGCTTGACCAGCGCCTTGCTGGCGCCGATGTGATCCATGTAACGGGCGAAACCGCCCACCGCCATGATGTTGAGCCCCAGCCCGCCGGCCCGGGAACTGAAAGTCTTCTTGATGAACTCAAAGGCATCGAACAGAACAAGGCCGGTGCTCTCCTTGGCCGGCAGAATGGTGCCGAGGCCAAAAGCAACGGCAGCGAACATGAGTACCAGACCGGCGACAAATAGCACCGGTTGGGGCTTGTACTTCTTGACGATCAGAAAGCCCGCCCAAAAAGTGACAAGTAAAGAAATGACTATGCCCAAAATACCACCTCCCTATCAGGTTATTTATACAATCCAGCTCCACAAACAGATCAACAACCGATCTGCCTCCACCCTGCAACATCTGTGATCCCCAGGCCCGGCGACTCTGGAACAAGCAACCGGTTCTGGCAAAACGCCACGCCTCCGATGACCGGATCCTCGGCCAACAGGACAGCGGCATCGAGATCGGTACGCGTGATGATTTTCTTTCCGGCCGCGAAACTGGCGGCGGCGCTGATGCCGACCTTGCTCTCCAGCATGCAGCCCATCATGCATTGAATACCCATCGTCTCGGCAAGATTGGCGATCTTGACGGCGTTATGCAGACCCCCCGCTTTCATCAACTTGATGTTGATCAGATCGCAAGCATGCATTGACAGCAGACGGAAGACCTCAAAAGGCCCGAACGCCGACTCGTCCGCCATGATGTCGGTTTCCACGCGGTCGGTGACGTACTTGAGCCCTTCGAAATCATGGGCTCTTACGGGCTGCTCGATAAGCTCGATATCGAGCCCGTCGACTTCAAACCGGCGGATCGTGCGAACCGCTTCCTTCGGACTCCAGCCCTGGTTGGCATCGAGTCGGATCTTGATCTTGCCGCCGACGGCGTCTCGGATCGCCCGCACGCGCCAGGCATCGAGCGCTATGTCATTGCCGACCTTCAGCTTCAGCGCCGTATAACCGTCCTGTACAGCCTCAAGAGCATCCCGCACCATCTCTTCCGGAGAGTTCAGGCTAATCGTCAGGTCAGTCTCCATGTCCGTTCTCAAACCACCGAACAACTTGTACAACGGCAGTCCGAAGCGCTTGCCAAACAGGTCATGTACGGCAATATCGAGTGCCGCCTTGGCGGAATGGTTGTGTAGCATCCCGGCATCAAGGGTCGTCATGATGCCTTCGAGATTTTCGACGTCCATGCCGATAATGCGGGGGCCGAGCGTATCCCGTATCGCAGAGATGACGGAATCCTGGCTATCGCCGGTGATAACCGCCGTCGGCGGAGCATTGCCGAATCCGATCTCCCCCGTATCCGCGATAACCTTGACGATGATGTCCTCTGCCGAATCCACCTGCCGCAAGGCGGTCTTGAACGGCTTCTTCAGCGGGATGCTGACTTTTCCGATCTGTATCTCTCGGATTTTCATGGTTCACTCCGTTGCTTTTTTTCCGCGTGAGGATCGCTTCCTCTCAGCCAAAATCCACCACGTATTGCCCATCGCGCATGAGCGGCAGCCGTTGTCCATCATCCATGACGAGATCCAGGGTTTTCACCGTTACGTCGGGCTGGGTCTCGGGAACATAGACGCGGTCGATGTGAATGACCGCGCCGGGACTGGAGAAATCCTTGGGGCCCACTTGGCCGCCAAAATGCTCGCTGCGCCCGAAAGCGATGTGGGCGCCGAGTTTCTCGTCCAGCAGAACCTTTCCGATGGGTTTGATACCGAAAGCCGCCAGGACGCCCAAACCGAGTTCCGCGATGTTGCCGTAGGCGGGTTCCTTGGCCAGATGAGCGGCTTCCTCGCGCGATCTGGCGCCATCCGTCAAGACTTCTATGGCCCGGTTGTTTTCGATGCGGTAGCGCACGATCTCCTGACCGAACTGCACGGGCAACTCGCCGGCGCTGCGACTCGGTTCGGTTTCCCCCTCGAAGGGCACGATGTAGGCTTCACCCGAAGGGAGGTTTCCGGCCGTTCCAGGATTGGGGAGCAAGCCACCGGAGGCATGGGCGCTGCGGAAACGAAGATCGAGATGCAAGGCCGCTTGACCACCGGGATACTCGAAGCAGAAATCCGCGCCCACGGCGCGGTCGAGCTTCTCCTTCAGGAAGGCGACTCGTCGGTTGACCTCCGTGTAGTCCAACCGTAAGGCGGGAATCATCCCCTCGCAGAAGCCACCCATGGTGGCAGCCCGAAAGCGGTGTTGTTTCGCGGCCATTTTCAGTGGTGCCGTGGCGGAAAACTGCGAGGGCACGAGAATTATGGGATTGGCAGCGAACAAATCGGCAAACGATATGGACAGGGCCGGATCAAGATTCTCTGCCATTCCGGGCATGTCTCCACCGGCGTGAATCCAGCAGCGATCGGGCAACTCACCATTGTTGGTATGGGCGTTGCGATAGATTGCCAGAACGGGTTTCATTCCGAGCTCCGACTGGCGAGCCTCCAGTTCACGGAGCCAATCCGCCGCGATCTCGCGTCGGGTCGCCCAGTCCTTGTTGTCGGAGACTGTTGCATCGGGCAAATCCACGAGGATGGCCAATCCAGTTTCATTCTCGCGAGGCTGAAAAACCCGCCTTATCAAGGCGACCAGTTCATCACCGCTCAGTCTTTCCGTCATGAAGAACCCCGATTGAAAAAATCCAGCCGGAAGTTTGTCCGATGGCGTGAGCTGCGGTCAACAAAAATGATCAAAAATCTTTTTTTATTGATGTAATTTGTAAATTTCTATACATTATATTTTCGTTCATGATGCGGTAGCCCAATGAAATCTGCCTCCCGTAATCCTTCGATGGCGCAGCGCATTGCCCGTGCGCTTCCCGATCTGACACGCTCTCACCGGAAGATGGCGGACTATGTGCTCGATCACCCTTTCCAGGTTGCCACCATGGCGATTGACGAATTGGCGGCCGCGCTGGGCGTTTCGGTGGCAACTGCCAACCGTTTTGCGCGTGCGCTCGGATTCGACGGTTACCCGCAATTCCGCGCCGCGCTCGTTCTCGGTTTCGAGAGTGCGCTGGCTCCGGTCGAGAAGCTGCGCAGCCAGCTTGAAAGCCCTGCCACCGCCGCGGACGTCTTCATCGGATCGCTTTCAAACATTCAGCGAAACATCAGCCTGACGCAGAAATCACTGGATGCGCACACCTGCGAACAGGCGGTCAACGCCATCCTGGGCGCCAAACGCATCGGCATCGTCGGCTTCGGCGCCAGTACATGGCTTGGCGGCCTCCTGCAACGCGGTCTCGACCCCTACTGCGGAGACGTACACCTGCTGGCTACGGTGGAAGGCTCCTCTGCCGCGGCGCGCGTCGTGTCGCGCCTCGAAGCTACCGATCTTCTGATCGTGATCGGGTTCCCGCGCTACGCGGCCGACACTGTATTCCTGGCCCAGCGCGCGTCGGATGCGAGAGTTCCGGTGCTCGCCCTGACCGATCGCGTGACATCGCCGCTGGCACGACTCGCGAGCGTATCGCTCTACGCCTACACCGAAAGCCAGTACTCTTCGAACTGCGAGGCCAGTGCGCTAGCCCTGATCGAGGCCTTATGCAGCGCCGTCGCGCACCGAACTCAAGGCTCCATCGAGGCCGCGACGCAACTCACAGAGTCGTTGCTACCCTGGATCTACGGCAATCCCGGTAGCGGCTTGCGCTCTTTGCCCGATACCGCGGCCGCCGCATCCCGAAAGAAGAAAATGACTGGCAAGCCCGCGCAAAAGGCGAAGAAATGACCTCAAGTGCCGCTATTCCGGTCATTGCCATTCACGGCGGCGCCGGCACCCTGAGCCGCAACAGCATCAGTGCCGACCAGGAACGAACCTATCACGACGCGTTGCGCTGCGTTCTTCTTCCTCCGCAACGCCTGCTGGCCAGCGGCGGCAGTGCCCTGGACGCGGTAACCCTCGCCGTAGAAATGCTGGAAGATTGCCCGCTGTTCAACGCCGGACACGGATCGGTATTTACGCATGACGGAACGCATGAACTGGATGCTTCGGTGATGGACGGTGCGAACCTGCGTGCCGGAGCCGTCGCCTGCGTCAGCAGGATCCGCCGTCCGGTGCGTGCAGCGCGCGCGGTCATGGAACACAGCGAGCATGTTCTGTTCGTTGGCCCCGGAGCCGAGGCATTCGCCGAGTCCGTGGGACTTGAAATGGTCTCGCCGGGGTATTTTTCGACCGACGCGCGGCGCGAACAGTTACAACGCGCTCTCGCCGCCAGCAAAACACTCCTGGACCACGACGGCGCGGCTCTGGTTTTCGGCAACACACCACAAACCGGGACGCCTCTCGACGAAAGCCGGAAATTCGGTACTGTCGGCGCCGTTGCGCTGGATGCTCGCGGAAATCTGGCGGCGGCAACATCGACCGGCGGCATGACCAACAAACGCGTTGGCCGGGTCGGCGATACCCCACTGATCGGTGCCGGCAATTACGCCGACAATCGCACCGCCGCCGTCTCCTGCACCGGCACCGGCGAAACCTTCATGCGCGCCGTGGCCGCCTACGACGTTTGCGCGCGGATGGCGTACGGCGGTCAAACGCTGGAACAGGCGTCGACGGAGGTCGTCATGGACGCGCTCCCTGCTCTTGGCGGCACGGGCGGACTGATCGCCGTCGATGCCAACGGCAACGTGTGCCTTCCGTTCAACTCGGAGGGCATGTACCGTGGCTTCGCCCGCATCGGCGAAACACCACAGACCGCCATCTACCGCTGATTGCGCTCGCGGACAGGCTGTCTTCTTCCAGTGCCGAAAAGAACTCCCCCCATCATGCAATCGACGATGACTCATGGCACCTGGACAAAGGCCGGTTCTCCGTCAGGCGTGCGAGCCCGGATCGGAAGCAACGCGTCGATGCGTCTTGCCATTGCAGATTCGAGTTTGCTATTGCTTTTTGTTCTTGTTCTTGTTCGTGTTTTTCGCAGTGTAGTTTTTGTCGTATGCAAGGCTTTCCCGGCCGATCGACGAACGGGCGTTTGTGTTCTGACGCCCGGCTCACTCTCGTCCTGAGGTCAATCCATACCAACCCATCCTTCGGTGGATCTTTCTAGGAGTCAATATGATGAACGTGCGTAAAGGACTGGCGCAACTGACACTTGCTCTGTGTCTGGCAGTTCCAGGTGCTGCGGCTCTGGCAGCGGCTTCGTATCACGTCGGCATTATCACGGGTACGGTCAATCAGGGAGAGGACGAGGTTCGTGGCGCAGAAGCCATGATCAAGGAATATGGTGACGTCAAGAACGGCGGCATGATCCAGCACCTGACCTATCCCAACAACTTCAGCGCCGAACAAGAGACCACCATCTCGCAGATCGTATCCCTGGCGAACGATCCGCTGATGAAGGCCATCGTGATGAATCAGGCCGTTCCGGGGGCAACGGAAGGTTTCCGCCGCGTTCGCGAAATGCGGCCGGACATCCTTCTGCTCGGCGGAGTCCCCCAGGAAGACCCGCTGGTGATCGGAAAGGTCGCCGACCTGATCATGCGCAACGACTTCATCTCGGCAGGCTATCGCGTTATCTGGGCGGCCAAGCAGCTTGGCGCAAAGACGTTCGTTCATATCTCGTTCCCGCGACATATGAGCGTCGAAACGCTGACGCGTCGCCGCATGATTTTCGAGCAAGCCTGTAACGATCTGGGCGTCAAATTTGTCTTCGAGACTGCCCCCGATCCTCTCAGCGACGTCGGCGTTGTCGGCGCCCAGCAGTTCATGCTCGAGAATGTGCCGAAATGGGTCAAGAAGTATGGCAAGGACACCGCCTTCTATGCGACCAACGACGCGCACACCGAGCCGCTGATCCGCCAGGTCGTCGAATTCGGCGGCCTCTTCGTAGAAGCCAGCCTGCCGTCTCCGCTGCTCGGCTATCCTGGCGCCCTCGGTATCGACCTGAAGGCGGAACAGGGCGACTTCCCGGCGATCATGAAGAAGGTCGAGGCTGCCGTAGTCGCGAAGGGCGGCAAGGGACGTCTGGGTACGTGGTCCTATTCCTTCCCGTACAGCGCCACGGTCGGTCTGACCCAGCACGCGATCAACGTGATCGAGGGCAAGTCTAAGATGACTAACATGAAAGACATCTTCAAGGCGTTCGGCAAGTACACTCCGGGCGCGAAATGGGGCGGCTCCTATTACGTCGACGGATCCACCGGCGTCAAGCTGAACAACTTCGCGCTGCTTCTACAGGACACTTACATTTTCGGCAAGGGTTACATCAAATCTGCCGACATCGACGTGCCGGAAAAGTACCTCAAGATCTCCTCGGGTCTGAAGAAGAAGTAAACCGAATCAAGGTTGTATCAACAAACACCGTATCCGCGGGAGAGAACGAAATCTCTCTCGCGGATTCGATTTAATTCAGGGAAAGACCGCAATGGATTCAGCAGAACCGATTCTGAGCCTGAAGGGCATCGGCAAATCGTTCTATGGCAACCGGGTGCTGGCTGACGTCTCCTTCGATGTCGGCGCGGGGGAAATCATTGGCCTGGTGGGAGAGAACGGCGCCGGGAAATCCACCCTCATGAAGATACTCTTCGGCATGCCGGTCATCAGCGAGACCGGGGGGTTTGAAGGGTCCATCTATTTCAATGGCAAGGAAGCCAGATTCAAGACGCCCTTTGATGCCCTGGATGCGGGGATTGGCATGGTGCATCAGGAGTTTTCCCTGATCCCCGGATTTACGACGACAGAGAACATCCTTCTCAACCGTGAATCGCTCAACAGTTCAGTCCTTGTCGACGTCTTCGGCCCGCGAATCAGCACGCTCGACCGCGCAACGATGGAAAGCCGCGCAAAAAGCGCCATCGCCAAACTCGGGGTGACGCTGGACCCCAATATGCTCATCAAGGAAATGCCGGTGGGCCATAAGCAATTCACGGAAATTGCCCGGGAACTTTGCCGCGAGAACGTCAAGCTGATCGTCCTCGACGAACCGACGGCGGTGCTGACGGAAAGCGAAGCCGAAGTGCTGCTTTCGACGCTTCGGCTCCTGGCCTCCGAAGGAATTGCAATTATCTTCATCTCCCACCGTTTGCGCGAAGTCGTTGAGTTATGCGACCGCGTCGTAGTGCTGAGGGATGGGCACAAAATCGAAGATTTTCCCGCCAAGGGATCTTCCACCAAACAAATTGCTTCCCTGATGGTGGGACGCTCCATGGAGGCGCAAGCCAAGATCGATGCCGCCTCCGCGGCTCGCTCGACGCAATCCGATTCGGATGCGCGAGAAACCATCCTGTCGGTCGAGAACCTGTGGGTCGACATGCCCGGCGAGACAGTGCGGAACGTCAACCTTTCGGTCAAGAAAGGCGAAATTTTCGGCATCGGCGGATTGGCCGGTCAAGGCAAGCTCGGAATCCCCAATGGCATCATGGGGCTCTCCCCTGCCGGGGGATCCGTAGTGCTGAACGGCACGCCAGTAGAGTTGAATGCGCCAAGGGCCGCGCTCGAACGGAACATGGCGTTCGTATCGGAAGATCGTCGCGGCGTAGGGCTCCTGCTTGACGAGGGCATCGACTGGAATATAGCGTTCACGGCCATGCAGGTGCAGAACCAATTCCTCAAACCGATTCTCGGCGGATTGTTCCTGTGGCGATCGGATGCAGCGATGTCGAATCTGGCCGAAGAGTACATCAAGCTCCTCGAGATCAAGTGCACCGGACCGGGGCAGCGTGCAGGCAACCTGTCTGGCGGAAACCAGCAGAAAGTCTGCCTGGCCAAAGCTTTCGCCCTGCGACCCGACGTTCTCTTCGTATCGGAGCCGACGCGCGGTATCGACATTGGCGCGAAACACCTCGTACTGGATACGCTGAAGAAATACAACAGCGAGTACGGCACGACGATCGTCATGGTCTCCAGCGAACTGGAGGAACTGCGCTCAGTCTGCGATCGCATCGCCATTGTGTACGAAGGGCGCATCGAGGGGATTCTTCCGCACACGGCCCCGATCGAGGACTTCGGGATACTCATGGCAGGCGCGGACAGGGACGAAACGACCGTTGCGCTCGTCGGAGGAAACTAAAGATGGATAGCATGAAACGTTTTGTCGCTGATTTCGGCCTGCCCAGGATCATCATCACGCTGTACCTGTTTGCACTGTTTTTCGCGGCCCCTTTTGTCGGGGTGAATCTCCCGGCATCGATTTCAGACACCATGATCCGCATCGGCATGAACGGGATCATGGTTCTCGCTCTGGTACCGATGATCCAATCGGGCTGCGGTCTCAATTTCGGACTTTCGCTCGGCGTCATCGCCGGCCTTCTCGGCGCCACGATCAGCATCGAGATGGGGTTTGTCGGCGCCTGGGGTTTCGGGGCGGCTATCCTCATTTCCCAGGTATTCGGCGCAGTCTTCGGCTACGGCTACGGAAAGCTGCTGAACCGGGTCAAGGGCGGCGAAATGATGATCGCCACTTACGTCGGATTTTCCTCGGTCATGATCATGTCCATCGCGTGGCTGATTCTGCCGTTCAAGGATCCGACAATGATCTGGGGATACGGTGGGACGGGCCTGAGAACCACAATCTCCGTCGAGGGATTCTGGCGGCATATCCTGGACGATTTCCTGGTCATCCAGATCGGGGAAAACTTCAAGTTCCCGACAGGAGCGATCCTGGTCTTCGCCGCAATGTCCTTCCTGATCTGGGTTTTCTTCCACCTGAAAATCGGGACGGCGATAACGGCCGTTGGGTCGAACCCGACCTACGCGCGCGCCTCCGGAATCAACATCGACCGGATGCGTATCGTCAGCGTGATGATGTCCACCATGCTCGGCGCACTGGGCATCATCGTCTTCCAGCAAAGCTTCGGATTTATCCAGCTCTATGAGGGGCCGCTCTATATGGCTTTTCCGGCGGTTGCCGCCATATTGATCGGCGGCGCGGGAGTCAACAAGGCAACACTGACCAATGTATTTATCGGCGCTGCGCTCTATCAGGGGATACTGACCATGACCCCGTCGATTTTCAATGCGGTACTCAAGGTGGATATGTCGGACGTCATCCGGATCATCGTTTCCAACGGCATGATCCTCTATGCCCTGACCCGCAAGACAAAGGTGGCCAAATGAGTTCCAAGCTTCGCAATTTCTTCATCGACAACGCTGTCGTCATACTATTTGTCGTCCTCATCGCCATTGCCATACCCGTCTCCGGGCTGCCCGGCACGTTCCTGATGCAGGAAATCCTGACTCGTCTGGGACGCAATACCTTCCTGGTGATTGCCCTGCTTCTGCCGATCATGGCCGGGATGGGGCTTAATTTCGGCATGGTGCTCGGCGCCATGGCCGGGCAGCTGGGTCTCATCTTCATCACCGACTGGAACATCGTCGGGATCCCCGGCCTGCTGCTGGCCATGATCATCTCCCTGCCGATCTCCGTTTTCCTCGGCTGGCTGTGCGGTTCGATCATGAACCTGGCCAAGGGGCGCGAGATGGTAACGGGGTTCATCCTAGCGTTCTTCATGAACGGGTTATACATGATGGTCGTGCTCTACGCCATGGGAAGCATCATTCCAATCATGAACCCGGAACTGTTGCTCTCACGTGGTTACGGAATCCGTAACGTCGTCGGTCTCGATGGTGTCCGGCAGAGCCTGGACACACTTATTCCTCTAAAGATCGCGGGATTGAATATTCCGGCTTTCAGTTTCCTGATCATCGCGGCAGTAAGCTACTTCATCATCTGGTTCCGCAAGACGAAGATCGGGCAGGACATGCGGGCCGCCGGCCAAGATCGCGCCGTATCCGGCGCTGCGGGCATTCCAGTGGAGCAGACGCGCATCCTGGCCATCATCATCTCGACGGTGCTGGCCGGGATCGGGCAGATCATCTTCCTGCAGAACCTGGGAACCATCAATACCACCAGCTCGCACGAGCAGATCGGCATGTTCTCGATCGCGGCCCTGCTTATCGGAGGAGCGTCGGTGACCAAGGCGTCAATACCGAATGTGATCGTCGGGGTGATCCTGTTCCATCTTCTTTTTCTGGTATCGCCGATGGCCGGCAAGAACCTCATCGGCTCCGGAATGCTCGGGGAATATTTCCGGCAATTCGTCAGCTACGGTGTCATTGCCCTAGCCCTCGTACTCTACGAGTGGAAGCGCGTAACCCAGGAAAACGATTCGCGGGCGACACTGCGGGGTGGCGGCGCACCGGCAGCGAAGGAAGCCAAGGGAGGTGCGGCATGACTTCCAGAAGCCTCTTTCAGAGGAGTTGCGTGCTGCTCGGATTCATCGCGCTTTCCGTCTATCTCTTCTACATCGGCAAGGGACATATGCTGCTGATCGATACCAATGCGGTCACGATAAACGGAAAGGAACTGAGATCGCCGGAAACCATAGAAGTCAGCATCGACGGCAAACCCGCCGAGTCGATGGGACGCGCCGAACGAATTCTGGTTCTGGTAGGGGGGCCGAAGCACAGCATCACGATTGAAGTGCTTTCCGGAGAGGACAAGACGGTGGAGAAACAATTCACCATCCCGACCTTCATGGACTCGGCTGTTGTCTCGGTGCCAGCCATTCTGGGAGACGCTCCGCCAGAATCGTGGATCACGACTTTCACCGCTCCTCCGGTGGAGGAAGCACCCGCTGAGCAGATGCAGCACGAGCAGGACACGCCGGAGGCAGCAGCGCAGGCATCTCCCGACGCAACGGGTGCGGGCCAGCCCAAACCGTGATGAGCGGGACAGGGCGACAAGGCGCGAGGCAAGTGCCGGACCATGCGCTAGTCCGGCCGCCAAAGCGGCTTGCGGCCCACCCCCGCGTCGCGCTATAGTTCGCCACGCGAACGGGAGAGAGCGGAAGAACGTAGATTCAGCAACCCCGCCGCCGAAGGCGCAATCCACCCGGAAACGCTCAGGCAAAAGGACCGTTCGTGCAATGAACTCTGGAGAGCGGCGCTTGATTCCACAGCGCCCACCGATGGGGCAACGCGGCGGATTGTATGCCGGCGCGACAATCTCTCAGGTATCAAGGACAGGGGGGTGAACTCGAGACGAGTTCGCCCTTTTTTTGTTTCTGAAACTCGCTTCAACACCTTATTTCAAGGGATTGACATGACACAGAAAACTGTCCTCAACGAGGTTCATCGCCGGCTCGGCGCCAAGATGGTCGATTTCGGCGGATGGGACATGCCGCTGCACTACGGTTCGCAGATCGAGGAGCATCATGCCGTGCGCAGCGACTGCGGCATGTTCGACGTTTCGCACATGTGCGCCGTCGATGTGGCCGGCAAGGACGCAAAAGCGTTTCTCTTGCGCCTGATCGCCAACAATGTCGATAAGCTCAGGGAACCGGGCAAGGCGCTCTATAGCGCCATGCTCAATGAAACCGGCGGCGTGGTGGACGACCTCATCGTCTATTACGTTGCCGACGGCCAGTACCGCATCGTCATCAACGCCGGCACGGCCGAGAAGGATCTGGCCTGGATGGCCGCCCGGCTTGCGGAGTGGCAACTCGAAGTCGCGTGCGTTCCGCGCCGCGATCTGGCCATCATCGCCGTGCAGGGGCCGAACGCCAAGGCCCGGGTCTGGCAGGTACTGCCGGACGCGCGATCCGCCACCGAGCCGCTGAAACCCTTTTATTCCGCAATCGTCGGCGAGTACTTCATTGCCACCACGGGTTACACCGGGGAAACCGGCTTCGAAATTACGCTGCCCGCCAGCAAGACGGAAGAGTTCTGGATGAAGCTCCTCGAAGCGGGAGTCAAGCCCATCGGCCTGGGTGCGCGCGACACGCTGCGCCTGGAAGCCGGCATGAACCTCTACGGACAGGACATGGACGAAACGGTATCGCCGCTCGACGCCGGCCTGGCGTGGACCATCGATCTGGTCAGCCCGCGCGATTTCGTCGGCAAGGCGGCACTGCTCGCCCACCCACAGCAGAAGCAGTTCCTCGGTCTGCTGCTGCTCGACAAGGGAGTGTTGCGTGCCCACCAGAAAGTCATCACCAGTCACGGAGACGGCGAGATTACCAGCGGTACGTTTTCCCCGACGTTGCAGCAATCCATCGCCCTCGCCCGCCTGCCCATGGCCGTGGCAATCGGCGACCAGGTCAAGGTCGAAATACGCGACAAGTTGTTGACGGCCAAAGTCGTCAAGCCCTGCTTTGCCCGTAACGGCAAGGCACTCGTTTAACCCGCCCCCCACCACGTACATCCATCTTCAGGAGCGACCCCAATGAACATCCCGTCCAACCTCAAATACACCAAGAGCCACGAGTGGGTACGCGTCGAAGGCGACGGCACGATCACCGTCGGCATCACCGATCACGCCCAGGAGTTGCTGGGCGACCTCGTCTTCGTCGAACTCCCTGACGTGGGCAAGGAACTCGCCGCCGAGCAGGAAGCCGCCGTCGTCGAATCGGTGAAGGCTGCATCCGATGTCTATGCTCCCGTCGCCGGAACGGTCACCGAGGTGAATGCCGCGGTGCCCGACGCCCCCGAGGCCGTCAACCAGGATGCCTATTCCGCCTGGCTGTTCAAGCTGAAGCCAGCCAACATCGCCGACGTCGACGCCCTCCTCGACGCCAACGCCTACGCTGCCGCCGCGGCCGAGTAAGGCACCGAACCACGATTCCGCAGGTCGGGTTGGCGCAGCGTAACCCGACGTTCAATCGAAGCACGTCGGGTTACGCTGCGCTAACCCGACTTACCTATCTGTTTCCGGATTCCCATGCCACTGACCCTGCCACTAAGCGCCCTCGAACAGCGCGATGAATTCATTGGCCGCCACATCGGCCCTTCCTTCGATGACATCCCGGCCATGCTGGAAACCATCGGCGCTCCGACGCTCGACGCGCTGATCGGCCAGACCGTGCCGGCAGCCATTCGCCTGCCCGAACCGCTTTCGCTCGCCGAGCCCTGCCCCGAGGCGGAAGCACTCGCGGCCCTCAAGCTGATCGCAGGCAAGAACCGCATCAACAAGTCGATGATCGGCATGGGCTACGCGGACACCCTGACGCCAGCCGTCATCCTGCGCAACGTGCTGGAGAATCCGGGCTGGTACACGGCCTATACGCCGTACCAGGCGGAAATCGCGCAGGGTCGGCTCGAAGCGCTGCTCAATTACCAGCAGATGGTCATCGACCTGACCGGAATGGAATTGGCCAACGCTTCTCTGCTCGACGAAGCGACCGCGGCCGCCGAAGCCATGACCATGGCGCAGCGGATCAGCAAATCGAAGTCGAACCTCTTCTTCGTCGATACCGGCTGTTTCCCTCAAACCATCGACGTGCTGAAAACCCGCGCCGGCTTTTTCGGTTTCGAGCTGGTTTTCGGTACGCCGGAAGAAGCCTCGCTGCAGGAAGTATTCGGGGCGCTTTTCCAGTATCCGAACGACAGCGGCGAAATCGCCGACCTCACCGGCCCGATCGCCGCCGTCCAGTCGCGCAATGGCGTCGTTGCCGTCGCCGCTGACCTGATGGCGCTGGTCCTGCTCAAGTCGCCCGGTGCCATGGGCGCCGACATCGCGCTCGGATCGACGCAGCGCTTCGGCATCCCGATGGGGTTCGGCGGCCCGCACGCGGCGTTCTTTGCCACGCGCGACGAGCACAAGCGGTCGGTGCCGGGACGCATCATCGGCGTTTCGGTCGACGCGCGCGGCAAGAAGGCGCTGCGCATGGCGCTGCAGACACGCGAGCAGCACATCCGCCGCGAAAAGGCCAATTCGAATATCTGCACGTCGCAGGTGCTGCTAGCCAACATGGCCGGCATGTACGCCGTTTATCACGGCCCGCAGGGTGTGCGCGTGATCGCCGAACGCATCCACCGTCTGACGGCGCTCTTCGCGGAAGCGCTGAAGCGGGCCGGCGTCGCGGTTCAGAACACCCACGCGTTCGATACGCTGCGCGTAGAACTCGGGCCGAAGGCGCCGGCCGTGTATCAAGCTGCAATGGCCGCCGGCTACAACCTGCGTCAGGCTGGCACCGGCGTGCTCGGCGTGGCATTCAACGAAAAGACGACGCGCGACGACGTCGCCGCGCTGATCCGCCTGTTCGCAGGTATCAGTGTCGACCTGAACGCACTCGACATCCAGTTGCAGAAACAGGACCCATTCCTGCCCGCTGCCCTGCGCCGAACCGATGCCATCCTGGCGCACCCGGTATTCAACAAGTACCACACCGAGCACGAGATGCTGCGCTACCTGAAGCGCTTGCAGAACAAGGATCTGGCGCTCGACCACTCGATGATCTCGCTCGGCTCGTGCACCATGAAGCTCAACGCGACCAGCGAGATGATCCCGCTATCCTGGCCGGAATTCGCCAACCTGCACCCCTTCGCGCCGATCGATCAGGCGCAGGGCTACATGGAAATGATCGGCGGGCTCGAAAGCTGGTTGAAGACCATCACCGGCTTCGACGCCATCAGCATGCAATCGAATTCCGGCGCGCAGGGCGAATATGCCGGCATCGTCGCAATTACCCGTTACCATGCCAGCCGTGGCGAAAGTCATCGCAACATCTGCCTGATCCCCAAGTCGGCCCACGGCACCAACCCGGCCACCGCGCAGATGTGCGGTCTCTCGATCGTAGTCGTCGACTGCGACGAGAACGGCAACGTCGACGTCGCCAATCTGAAAGCCAAGGCCGAGCAGCACGCCGCCCACCTCGCCTGCCTGATGATCACCTACCCCTCGACGCACGGCGTGTTCGAGGAGGCCATCAAGGAAATCTGCGCCATCATCCACGCCAACGGCGGACAGGTCTACATGGATGGTGCCAACCTCAACGCGCAAGTCGGCTTGACCGCGCCCGGCCTCATCGGCGCCGACGTCAGCCACATGAACCTCCACAAGACCTTCGCCATCCCGCACGGCGGCGGCGGACCGGGCATGGGACCGATTGGTCTGAAAGCCCATCTGGCGCCGTTCATGGCCAACCATGTCGTGCAACCGATCGACGGGCCGCACAAGGGCCAGAGCGCGGTTTCCGCAGCGCCGTGGGGATCGGCGTCGATCCTGCCGATTTCGTGGATGTACATCGCCATGCTCGGCGGCAAGGGGCTGAAGCGCGCCACCGAGGTAGCAATCCTCAACGCCAACTATGTCGCCGCGCGACTGGCGCCCCATTACCCCGTGTTGTATACCGGAAAGAACGGCCGCGTCGCCCACGAATGCATCCTGGATATTCGTCCGATCAAGGCGGCCACGGGCATCGCCGAGATCGATATCGCCAAGCGTCTGATGGACTATGGGTTCCACGCCCCGACGGTCAGTTTCCCGGTCGCCGGGACAATCATGGTGGAACCGACGGAATCGGAATCGAAGGCCGAACTCGACCGTTTCGTCGCCGCGATGACGGCAATTCGCGAAGAGATCCGGAAAATCGAGCAAGGTGTCTGGCCGGCGGACAACAATCCGCTGAAGAATGCCCCGCACACGCAAGCCGATATCGTCGCAGAATGGACCCGCCCGTACACCCGCGAGGAAGCCGTCTTTCCGCTACCGTGGGTAGCGGCCAACAAGTTCTGGCCAAGCGTCAATCGGATCGACGACGTGTATGGGGATCGCCACCTGTTCTGTGCATGCGCCCCGATGGACGATTATTCGTAACAGAAGGCTGACCGGGGCGAATTCGTTCCTTCGCCCCGGCTTTTCTCACTGGAGGCCCACGTCGAAGACGTGATAACCCCAGGGTGGCAGGTCAACGAATAGACCACGCGACACGAGTTCGGCTCCGTCGCGCTCGTAGCTGGCGCCACCCATCAGGTCCGACAGGCTGACCGGATGGCCGTCCAATTCACCGAACGGCAGGCGTACTCGGCACTGGCTCTGGTTCGCCGCGTAGTTGACGACGATCACGATGCGCCGGCCATTACCGCCCAGCCACACCCAGGCGATAAAGCAGTCCCAGGTCCAGTTGCCTTCCCACGCAGGGGAACACTCCAGAAGTATCCATTGGCCGTCACGCAGGGTCGGCTGCCGCACGACGGACAGCAGCAACTCGTAGAATCCGACCAGCCGGGCATCGGCGGCTTCCTGCGGAGCGCGTACGAGGTGGGGTGAAATGCGCTTCCGCCTCCCTTCGAACTGCCCCTGATGAAAGAAGCGCAGCCCCGGCGAGAGGAAGGTGACGATGGCCGCGGCTTCGTGGGCATCCTGCGGGAACGTCGCCGCGGCGCGCGGCTCATCGTGGTTCTCCAGAAAACGCGCCAGCTTGCCCTGATAGTCGAGACCGGCCAGCAGATGCTCGCGCACCGAGCGCGCATGACCTTCACGCAACCGGTCGTACAGCCGCTTGTCGTAGGCGTAGTCGAAACCCTGCGCAAGCAAGGCCCATTCGAGATCCCAATAGACCTCGGCCATGAACAGGAACCCCGGCACCTGCTCGCGTACCCTTTGCGTTGCTTCTGGCCAGAACAGCGGCGCGCGCTGGCCCCAGGTGCGCTCGAACACATCGGGCAGCACCAGCATTGCCATGTCGCAGCGCACGCCATCGCATTGGCCCGAGATTTTCAGTAGCTCGCCGATCATCGCCTCCTGCGTGTCCGGATTGCTGTAGTCGAGTTGCAGCGTATCCGGCCAGCCCTCGAAGTACGGGTCGCGCCCGTAGGCCAGCAACATGTCGCCGTCGGAACGCTTCACCCACGTGTAGTTGCGTGGAGCGCGTGCCAGATCGATCTCACTGCCGCGCACGAAGTACTCCGGATGGTTCTCCACCCAGGGATGGTCGAGCGCCATATGGTTGGGCACGAAGTCCAGCATCAGGCGCAGACCGCGCCGCTGCAAGCGCTCGCGCAGGCGCGCCAGGGCCGCGTCGCC
>DBMG01000001.1:53110-55828 GCA_002304785.1 Candidatus Accumulibacter sp. UBA704
GGCAGGGTTTCCTCGAACTCTTTCCGCCATCCGGGGTTGTTGCGCGACACCTGCTGTCCGGCGATTCCTGTCGTCCATACGCTGAGCAGCCAGACCCAGTCGAAACCCATGCCGGCGATCTGGTCGAGTTCAGCGTCCGGTGGGTCGTCAAGTGTCGCGCAACGGCCGAGCGTGCGCGACAACCCGCTCAGCCAGACGCGCGTGTTGATCTGGTAGAGGGAAGGATAGCGTGGTCGTTCCATGTCACTTTTTCCTCGCGCGGGTAGCGGCAGCTTTCCTGGCGACTGGCGCTTTATCCTCTTCGACAATGGCCGCAATCTTTCCGAGCGCAAGTACCTGCTCGGCCGACGTCGTGGCAAACAGGTGCATCATGCGGGCGACGAGGCCGGTCCAGCCCGTCTGGTGGCTGGCGCCGAGACCCGCGCCGTTGTCGCCATGGAAATACTCGTAGAACTGGATCAGGTCGCGCCAGTAGGGGTCGTCCTGGAATTTCCTCGTCGCTCCGTTGACCGGCCGCTGTCCGTTTTCTGCCTTGAGGAACATGGAGGCGAGTCGGCGCGAGATTTCCTCGGCCACTTGATAAAGATTCATCCGGTGACCGGAGCCGGTGGGGCATTCGACGGTGAAATCGTTGCCGTAATAGGCGAAATACTGCAGCAGCGCGCGAATGATCAGAGCGTTGACCGGCATCCAGATCGGGCCGCGCCAGTTCGAATTGCCGCCAAACATGCCGGTGTCGGACTCAGCCGGCAGGTAGGGTACGGTGAGTTCCTGACCGCCGGCCTGGAGCTTGTACGGATGCTCTGCATGGTAGCGCGACAGGGAACGGATTCCATAGGGGCTGAGAAACTCCTTCTCGTCGAGCATCTTGGCCAGCACACGGCGCAGTTTCGTCTCGTCGAGAATGGCACCCAGCCGACGCCTGGCGACGCCCTCTTTCAGCGGGTCGTGAATGAAGGCCATCAAATCGGGCCGGGCCTCTAGGAAGTTGCGCAGGCGCTTCGCGGCCTCCGGGTATTTGTCGCGCAACTCACCTTCAAAGACGGTGACGGCGCATAGCGGCAGCAGGCCGACCATGGAGCGGACCTTCAGGCGTTGAGCTCTGCCGTCGGGGAGTTGCAGGACGTCGTAGAAGAAGCCGTCCTCCTCGTCCCACATGCCCGTGTCGCCGCCGGCATGGATGGTGGCCGAAGCAATGGACAGGAAGTGCGTGACGAATTTGCTCGCCATGTCGGCATAGGTCGGGTCGTGCAACGCGAGTTCGCCGGCAATCTCGAGCATGTTCAGACTGTACAGCGCCATCCACGCCGTACCGTCGGCCTGCTCGAGGTGACCGCCGGTAGGCAGCGGCGCACTGCGGTCGAAGACGCCGATATTGTCGAGGCCGAGGAAGCCGCCCTCGAAGGTGTTCTTGCCCGAGCGGTCCTTGCGGTTGACCCACCAGGTGAAGTTCAGCAGCAGTTTCTGGAAGCTGCGTTCGAGCCAGGCGATGTCGCCCTTTCCGGTCTTCGTTTTCTCGAGGCGGTAGGTGAAGATGGTGGCCCACGGATGCACGGGTGGATTGACGTCGCCGAAGTTCCATTCGTAGGCTGGAATCTGCCCGTTGGGGTGCAGGTAGTTCTCGCTCAGCATCAGACTCAACTGCTGCTTGCCGAAATTCGGATCGACGAGCGTCAACGGCACAACATGGAAAGCCAGATCCCATGCCGCATACCAGGGATATTCCCACTTGTCCGGCATCGAGATGACGTCGGCGTTGTACATGTGGTGCCATTGCCCGTTGCGCGGCGGCTGTTTCGCCGAGGGTCGGTAGACACTGCAGCCGCGCTCCTCAAGCCAGCGGTTGACGTCGAAATAGAAGAACTGCTTGGACCACAGCATGCCGGCCAGCGCCTGGCGCATCACATTGGCCTGATCTCCGTTGAGCGAGCCAGGAATTACCGAGGCGTAGAAATCGTCGGCGTCCTGCCGGCGGGCCTGCATGACTTCGTCGAAATGCGCGCCAAACGCCCCCTGCCCCTTGCCGTAAGACTTGTCCAGCGCGGTGGGGCCTTCCGGCGTCAGGCGCAGGCGGATCACTTCACAGTTCCCGGCCGCGACGGTGATCCGATAGTGGGCGGCCACCTTGGTTCCGGTCTGCTTCGGGTTGACGGCTCCGGTGTCGCCGCGGACCACGCAGGAATGAATACCGTCCTTGACGTACGGCGTCCGGTTCTGGCCGCCAAAGAGCCTCTTGGCGTTGGTCTCGTTTTCGGTGAACAGCAGCGAAGACGCACCGTCACAGTAGAAATAGCGATCTCCAAGCGCTTCTTCCGTCGCCTTCACGCCGGGCGTCTTGCCCTTGATGGCCTTAAGCGACGGGCGCAGATTGTCCTCGCCCCACGACCAGGTGTTGCGGAACCACAGCGTCGGCAGCACATGCAAATCGGCGGCTTCCGGCCCGCGGTTGTGGATGCTGATCTGGACGAGGATGTCCTCCGGCGATTCCTTGGCGTATTCGACGAACACGTCGAAATAGCGGTCGTCGTTGAACACGCCGGTGTCGATCAGTTCGTATTCCATGTCCTTGCGTCCACGCTCACGATTGCGCCGGACAAGCTCGTCATACGGGTAGGCCGCTTGCGGATACTTGTAGAGGTACTTCATGTACGAGTGCGTCGGCGTGCTGTCGAGGTAGAAGTAGTACTCCTTGACGTCCTCGCCGTGGTTGCCCTCGCT
>DBMG01000016.1:0-10681 GCA_002304785.1 Candidatus Accumulibacter sp. UBA704
CCCTGAAGATCGCCGAGCCCGCCGGCGGACGAGCGGGAGGGTGTCCAGGAGCCATCACAAGGTCACGACACCCCTCTGGAGGAGAGCGCAACGATGAAAGCCAGATACGCCTTCGCATTCGGCCTGATGCTCGCCGTCGGCGCCGCCACCACGGCCAATGCCCAGACCGTTCTCAAGGCCGCCGACATCCACCCCAACGGTTATCCGACCGTCGAGGCGCNNCGCAGCATAGCATCACGGTGCGCTTCGCCGACCCGCGCGACCCGGCGAGCTTCGCCCAGCTCATCGACGAGCGGACCAAGGGTCGGATCAAGATCCAGGAGTTCAACAACGCCGTCCTCGGCGGCGAGAAGGACACGATCGAGCAGACCCAGTTCGGCGTGATCGACTTCAACCGGGTGTCGACCGCCCAGTTCAACAACGTCGTGCCGGAGACCCAGGTCTACGGCCTGCCCTTCCTGTTCCGCTCGGTCTCGCACATGCGCACCGTCGTCGACGGCCCGATCGGTGACGAGATCCTCGCCGCCTTCGAGCCCAAGGGCCTGGTCGCGCTCGCCTATTACGACAGCGGCGCGCGCAGCTTCTACACCAAGAAGCCGATCGCCAAGCTCGCCGACATGAAGGGCATGAAGATCCGCACCCCGCCGGCGTTTGCCTATCAGGCGTTCGTTGAAGCCGCGGGGGGCAATGCGCAGACCATCGCCTTCGCCGAACTGGTCATGGCGATGAAGCAGGGCGTGGTCGATGGACAGGAAAACCCGATCGGCACGATCTACGACCTGAAGCTGTACGAAACGCAGAAGTACATGTCGATCCTCAACTACACCTACAGCTCGATGGTCCACGTGGTGAATAAGAAGAGCTGGGACAAGCTGACGCCGGAGCAGCAGAAGATTGTTGCCGAGGAATCGGCCGCGGCGGCGAAGCAGGCGCGCAAGCTGCTGCGCGACAATGAGACGACGCAGTTGAAGGATCTGGAAACCAACAAGGGCATCGTCGTCGCGCGTCCGGACCTCGGCCCGTGGAAGGCAGCCATGGGCCCGGCCTGGGAGAAGGTGAAGGCTCGTGTCGGAGCAGACAACTTCAAGCGCTTCATGGATATGGTGGAAAAGGCCGGAAAGTGATCAGTCTATGAGACACGGCGGGACATCGGCTCGGTGTCCCGCCTTTTTCATGCCTGCACCGAAGCGGGCAGCCCGGACTGACGCCCGTCGGGTCTCTCCTCTTGAGGTTCCTTCATGCTGACGCTAGCCATTTTTTCCGTGTTGTTGATCCTGTTGATGATCGATGTGCCGATCGCCGTCGCCATCGGCTTTACCGCCGTCGCTTTCTTTGTCGCCCAGGGGCAGACGAGCTTCCTGGCCATGCTGCCGCAGCGCATGTACTTCGGGACGACCGGCTTTACCCTGTTGGCCATTCCGTTCTTCATCCTCGCCGGCAACCTGATGAACGTCGGCGGCACGACGCAACGCATCTTCCGCTTCGCCCGGGCATTGGTCGGTCATTTCAACGGCGGCTTGGGGCAGGTGAGCGTGATCTCGTCGATGATCTTCTCCGGCATGTCCGGTTCTGCCGTGGCGGATGCTGCGGGGCTCGGGCAGATCCAGCATCGCGCGATGGTCGACGCCGGTTATAAGCCGACGATCTCCGCAGCCATCGTGGCTGGCGCGTCGACGATCGGCCCGGTCATTCCGCCTTCGATTCCGTTCGTGCTCTACGGTGCGATTACCACTGTCTCCGTTGCGCGCCTGTTTCTTGCCGGGGCCGTCCCCGGAGTTGTCATGGGACTGGCCATGATGATCGCGATCTGGCTGATGGCCGGGCCGCGCGGCTTGCCGAAGGATCCGCGGGCCAATCTGCAGGAAATCGTGATCAGTTTCAAGGAAGCCTTCCTCCCCCTGATGGCGCCGGTGATCATCATCGGCGGGATCATGACCGGGTTTTTTACCCCGACCGAAGCCGCGGTTATCGCCAGCTTGTACGCTCTGGCGCTTGGTTTTTTCTACAGGGATCTGAAGGTGAGGGATCTCCCCGATATCCTGTTCGTATCCCTCAAGCAGACCTGCGGCCTGATGTTCATCATCGCTACGGCCAATTTCTTTGGCTGGTTTACTGTCTTCGAGCGTATTCCTGACGCGTTGATAACCCAGTTGTCGTCTCTCGGGGCTTCTGCGGCAGCGTTCATGTGGATTGTGATCGGTATCATTCTGGTCCT
Source organism: Candidatus Accumulibacter sp. UBA704 (assembly GCA_002304785.1). Classification (GTDB taxonomy): domain Bacteria; phylum Pseudomonadota; class Gammaproteobacteria; order Burkholderiales; family Rhodocyclaceae; genus Propionivibrio. Next base: position 2,216 of record DBMG01000016.1, read on the forward strand.
AGGCTGCTTCCTGGACGGAAACGCCATCTTCCTGATTACGCTGCCGATCTTCATGAAGATCTGCCCGTTGTTCGGCATTGACATGGTGAACTTCGGCGTGGTCATGACCCTGCTGATCATGATCGGGAACCTGACGCCGCCAGTTGGCATGTGCCTTTTTGCCGTCGAGAGCTTCGCCCGGGTGGGGATATGGAATCTGGCGGTGGAATGCCTGCCCTACCTGTTTGCGATTCTGGCGGTGACGATTCTTTGTGCTTTCGTTCCAGAAATCGCACTGTGGTTGCCGAACTACGTCATGGGCCCGGGTTCGTGACCGACAAGATGAGGTTGATGCCATGAAAAATACTCTCTTTGCTTTCCTGAATCATATCGACCGGATCTTGGTGGCTATCCTGAAATGGATATGCATCGGGCTATTCGTTGCCATTACGATCATCCTGTCACTCAATGTTTTTGTCCGCTTCGTGCCGATCATGTCGATGCACTGGTTCGATGAAATTCTCGAATTGCTCTACGGCGCGCTTATTTTCTACGGTGCGGCGGCTGTCTGGGTGACCCACAGCCATTTCAGCGTCGGCGACTGGATTTCCAAACACCTCAAGAGCGTACGCGCGCGCTTCGGCTACCGGCTGATCGTCGAATGCTTTTCGCTGGTGTTCATTGCCGTGTTCTTCTGGTACGCGCTGGACCTCTTTCTCAAGACGGAGGAGCAGACCACGGCGTTTGCCATGTCGAAGAAATGGTTGTATGCCTGCATGCCGATTACGGGCGGTTTGATGGTCCTCTACAGCCTCAAGAACATGTATCTTGAATTGCTCAAGATCGTGAACCCGGAGCTCAATATCGACGCCGGGCAGGAAGACCTCAATCACTGACGCTTGCCTGCTACCCGGAAAAGCAGAAAGGGGCGCAATGCCCCTTTCTGCGTCCGGCGGCAACGGCTGGTACTTATTTCTTCATGGCCTTGTCGGTGGAGAATTTGTACACGATCTTGCCGCTGTACCATTCGCCGGGATTGATTTCGGTGGTCGGGAACCCGGAATGGTTGGGCGAATCCGGGAAGCGGGACGGTTCAAGACAGAATCCGCTGCGGAACGGGTAGACGGTCGATCCCTTGCCGACGTCACGCGGCGCCTTGCCTTCCAGGAAATTGCCGGAGTAAACCTGGATCCCGGGTTCGGTCGACCAGACTTCCATGACGCGACCGGACTTCGGATCCATGATGCGTGCGTTGAACGCCAGAGTGTCCGGCTGCTTCATGCTCAGGACGAAGTGATTGTCGTAACCGTTGCCGGCCTTGAGCAGGTCGTAGTCGGCCTTGATGTCCTTGCCGAGGGCCTTGGGCTTGCGGAAATCCATCGGGGTGCCGGTTACGTCGCGGAAATTGCCGTTGGGAACCAGAGCCGGCGAGACTTCCAGCACCTTGTCGGCCGGGACGGTGAGGATGTGATCCTCGATCGACGAACCCAGATTGCCGGAGAGATTGAAGAACGTGTGCCCGGTGAAATTGGCCACCGTCTTCTTGTTGGTGGCCACGGCGTCGTAGCTGATCACGAACTCATTGTTGTCGGTCACCGAATATACGACCTTGACCGGCAGGTCGCCCGGGAACCCTTCCTCACCATCCTTGAACAGGATGGTCATCTGCACGGCGCTTTCAGACAGTTGCTTGGCATCGAAGACAATGAACCGCGAGCCTTTCTTGCCGCCGTGGAGAGTGTTCTGGCGCGGCGGCGCAGGGGGTGTGGACAGGTCGTTGATGGCCAGCTTGTACTCGACGCCGTCGAGCTTGAAGGCGCCGTTGGCGATACGGTTGGCATAGCGGCCGATGAAGGCGCCCATCGAGCCCTGGCCACCCATCACCTGGTCGATGGTTTCATAGCCTTGCGCGATGTCGCCGAGTTTGCCGTTGCGATCCGGCACCAGGATCTGTTCGACGCGGGCGCCGTAGTTGGTGATCTTGACGACCATGCCTTTCTTGTTCTTGATCGTATAGAGGTCGACTTTCTTGCCGTCGACTTCCTTTTGGAAGTTTGCGGCCTTCAGTTCGACAAAGGCCGGTTGCGCTGATCCCGCGGCTTTCGTCGCGCCGAGGACGAGGTGTGGAGCGAACAACAATGCGCTGGCCGCGCACAGGCTGAATATGGCGGTTGCTTTTCTCATGCTTGCTCTCCTGAAAATGTTATGAAGTCGGTTTTGTGACACAATTGGTCAGGCCACTCGACCAAACAATTATATGCCCGGTGAATCGCATGTGCAAAGATTCGCGCTATCGGATCGCCGTGATGGCGTTCCGATAGGGAGAGAGTGCTTTGCTGGGGGCTATTCGGCGACGAAATGTTCCGGGTAGCGCTCGGCAATCAGGGGCAGGGAGGTGAGAAGGGCGCGCAGGTGCTGTTCCATGCGCTGGGCCGCCAGGTCGGCGTTGCCGGCCTCGATGGCGTCGACGACCTGGGCGTGCTCATCGGTCAACTGAGGCATCGGCGTGGCGGAGTCGAAGGTGAGAAAGCGTACGCGGTTCATCTGCGCCTTGATGCTCTCGGTGACCCGCCACATGTACTCGCGCCCGGCGTGCAGGGCGAGAGTCCGGTGGAATTCCTCGTCCAGCAACAGGAAAGCTTGGTTATCGCCGTGCTTGACCTTTCTTTGCTCGGCGATGAGGGAGCGGAGTGTCTTGATCAGCGCGGCGTCGTGTTTTTCAGCGACTTCGCGCACGATCGAAACTTCGATCACCTCGCGCAGATGGCGTGCGTCGAGAACTTCCTTGACGGAAATTTTGCGGATGTAGGTTCCGCGCTGGGGAAGCACCTCGATGAGCCGCTCCTCGCCGAGCTTGATGAACGCTTCCCGAACCGGTTGCCGGCTGATGGCGAACTTCTTGCTCATCTCGATTTCGGAAATCGCCTGGCCGGGAACGAGTTCGCCGCGGATGATGGCGGCACGCAGGATGCGGTGCAGCTGAGCGCCGATGGAAAGGGATTCCTGCGGTCGAAAGCTTGCTGCGTTCAGGGTGTCGCCGGTATCAATTTCCATCAGTCTATTCTACTTTGAAAACTCGGCGGCCAGTCGGTGCCCGAGTACGTCTGAAATACTACTATACAAGTATACATTTTTCAATTAGAGTAATGCTGTCCTTATCAGCGGAGGTTAAAAATGCGTTTGAATGAAAAGAATCTGTCGCAGCTGCCGGCCACTATCCAGCGACCCGCTTACGATCGCAGCAAGGTGCTTCCCTCTATCGTTCATCTGGGCATTGGAGCCTTTCACCGGGCGCACCAGGCAATGTTCACGGATGTCGTCCTGGCTTCCGGCGACCTCGGCTGGGGAATCGTCGGCGCCGGTGTCATCTCGGCCGACATGAAGAACGCGCTGCTGCCGCAGGATTGTCTCTACGCGCTCGCGGAGATGGGCGCGGACTCCGAGAAAGTGAAGGTGATCGGATCGATCGTCGACGTCCTTGGCGGACCGGAGGACGCGGACAAGTTGCTGGCGCGCATGAGCGATATCGCGACACGCATCGTCAGCATCACGGTGACCGAAAAGGGTTACTACCTAGATCCGGCTACCGGCAAGCTGTTGATGCAGGCGCCGGCCATTGCCGCCGACCTTGCGTCGCCGGCCCAGCCCAAGACGATCCTCGGCCTGATCGTGCAGGCCCTGAAGAATCGCAAGGCAGCGGGCATTCCGCCGTTTACCGTCCTAAGTTGCGACAACCTGCCGAACAACGGCAAATTGGCCAAGGCCGCGGTACTTGCCTTTGCCCGCGAGATCGATGCCGACCTGGCGGTTTGGGTCGAGGCTAATGTCTGTTTCCCGTGCACGATGGTTGACCGCATCACGCCGGCGACCACCGACGCGGATCGCGTGCACGTGAATGGGGTGACCGGTTTGGAAGACGCGTGGCCGGTCGTCACCGAGGAGTTCGTGCAATGGGTCATCGAGGATCAATTCACGATGGGACGCCCGGACTGGAGCATCGGCGGGGCGATCTTCTCGGATGAAATCGAATGTTGGGAAAACATGAAGCTGCGCTGCCTCAACGGCGCGCATTCGACGCTTTCCTACCTGGGCCAGTTGACCGGCCGTGAAACGGTTGCCGATGCAATGCAGTTGCCACTGATTACCGGCATCCTCGACCCGCTGTGGGTGGAAATCCGCGAGGTCCTGCACGCGCCCAAGGGCGTCAATACGGCGGATTACGTGGAAAGCCTGAAGAAACGCTTCCGCAACCCGGCGCTCAAGCACCGTACCGCGCAAATCGCCTCGGACGGCTCTCAAAAACTGCCGCAGCGCCTGCTTGCGCCGCTACGCGACCGCATCGCCAAAGGATTGTCCTCGCCGGCGATTGCCACGGCGATTGCCGCTTGGATGCACTTCGCGGTGAAGACGGCGCACATTCCGGGAGGTGCGCTCAACGATCCGATGTCGGCCGAAATCCTGGCGCAGGCCGGCAAGAACGTCGAACCGTCGGCGATCGTCGACAGCCTGTTGTCCCTCGAGAAAATCTTTGGCAAGGACTTGCCGGCCAACGCCGCTTTCCGCGCCGAACTTCTGGGCAAGTTCGTCGAGCTCGCCAAGAATCCCGCCGTCGCGACGGCTCAACAAATCAAGGCCTGAAACGCCTCTTTATTTGCAACGATAGCAGGAGACCTAGAAAGTGAAGATGACCTTCCGCTGGTACGGCGAGTCCGACCCGGTCAAGCTTGAAAACATCCGCCAGATTCCCGGCATGTACGGCATCGTGTCCGCGATCTACGACGTGCCGGTCGGAGACGTCTGGCCGGTCGAGAAACTGCAGGCCTTGCGCGACCGCATCGAGGGTGCAGGACTGAAGTTTGAAGTGGTGGAGAGCATCCCTACCCACGAAGACATCAAGCTCGGCAAGCCCACGCGTGACCGCCTGATCGCCAACTTCCAGCAGAATATCCGCAACTGCGCTGCTGTCGGCGTGAAGGTCATCTGCTACAACTTCATGCCAGTCTTCGATTGGACGCGCACGGAAATGGCCAAAGTCCTGCCCGACGGCTCGACGACCCTGGCGTTCGACGCCAAGGAAGTCGCCAAGATCGATCCCGAGCAGGGTATCTCCCTGCCGGGATGGGACGCCAGCTACAAGCCAGAAGAGCTCAAGGCTCTTCTGGAAGAGTACAAGTCGGTCGGCGAATCCCAGTTGTGGGCCAACCTCGAATACTTCCTCAAGGCCATCATCCCGGTGGCCGAAGAAGCCGGGGTCAAGATGGCCATGCACCCGGACGATCCCCCCCGTCCGATCTTCGGCCTGCCGCGCATCATGAAGAACCGCGACGACTATGCGCGCCTGCTCGACATCGTCGATTCGCCGGCCAACGGCATCACCCTGTGTTCCGGTTCGCTCGGCGCGGATCTGTGCAACAACGTCGAAGCGCTCGTGCGCGAATTCGGCGGCCGCAAGCGCATCCATTTCGGGCATCTGCGCAACGTCAAGGTCGAGGCCGACGGCACGTTCTATGAATCAACGCACCGCTCCTGCGATGGATCACTGGATATGGCCGCGATCGTCAAGGCCTATTACGACGTGGGCTTCGAAGGCTACTGGCGTCCCGATCACGGGCGCATGATCTGGGGCGAGACCGGCAAGCCCGGCTATGGCCTCTACGACCGCGCCCTCGGCGCCGTTTATCTCAACGGGCTGTGGGAAGCGGTCAGCAAGTATTCCGGCAGCGCCGCCCGATAATCTCCGAAAAGGACCACCAAAATGATCTTTGGAAACGTCAGGGACCTCGAGTCCAGCTTTGCCTGGCTGCCCAAGCCGCTCAAGACGGCCGTCGAACATCTCAAGCAGACCGACTTCAATGCGCTGCCCGTGGGCAACTACGATCTGCAGGGCAAGGACATCTACGTTCAGGTCATCGACATGACGACCAAGCCGTTCGCGGAAACGCGCCCGGAAGTGCATCGCCAGTACATCGACGTGCAGTTCCTGGTGCGCGGTCGCGAAAAGATCGGCGTGGCCTCCGACACCGGCAACAACGGGGTTGCCGAGGACCTGCTCGCCGAACGCGACCTGCTGTTCTGCAAGACCATGGAAAACGAATCGACGCTGACCATGACGCCGGGCAGCTTTGCGGTCTTTTTGCCAACCGACGTGCATCGCCCGGCCTGCGCCTTCGATCAGCCGGAGGCGATCCGCAAGGTCGTCGTCAAGGTTCGCGTTTCGCTGCTTGCGGGAGCATGACCATGACGACCATCCGTTGGGGCATGATCGGTTGCGGTGCTGTGGCCGAAGTGAAGAGCGGGCCGGGGTTCTACAAGGCCAGCAACTCGGCGCTGGTCGCCGTGACGAGCGCCGACCCGGCGCTGACGAAATCTTTCGCGCAGCGGCATGATGTTGCCAAGGCCTACGATACCAGCGAGCAATTGGTTGCGGACGCCGAGGTCGATGCCGTCTACGTCGCGACCCCACCGTCGTCGCACAAGCCGCTGTCGCTGCTGGTGGCCAAGGCCGGCAAGCATGTCTATGTCGAAAAACCGATGGCCATGCGCTTCGAGGAGTGCCGCGAGATCGTCGACGTCTGCGCAGAGCAGGGCGTGCGTCTGTTTGTGGCCTTCTACCGGCGGGCCATGCCGCGCTTCCTCAGGATCAAGGAATGGATCGACTCCGGCGCTATCGGCGACGTTCTCAATGTGCGCGCCGTGCAACACCAGCCGCCGGCACCGGAAGACCTGTCGCGCGCCACGCTGCCGTGGCGGCTGAAGCCCGAAGTCTCAGGCGGCGGCAAATTCCTCGACATGGGCATCCACGAACTCGATCTCTTTGATTTCCTGTTCGGCGCCATAGAGGAAGTGCACGGCGTTGCCAGCAATCGCGCCGGCCTCTACGACGTGGAAGATACGGTTACGGCCACCTGGCGGCATGCCAGCGGCGTGCAGGGCTACGGCTCATGGTGCTATGTGTGCGGGCATGGCGAGGATTACGTGGAAATCGTCGGCTCCAAGGGGCGGATAACGTTCGAATTCTTCTCCGACCGGCCGCTCAAGCTTGTTGATGAAGCCGGTGAGCAGGTCGTTGATATCCCCAACCCGCCGCACGTGCAGCAACCGTTCATCCAGAGCATCGTCGATGACCTCAACGGCGTCGCGCCATGTCCCGGCAACGTCGAAAGCGCGGTGCGCTCGACCTGGGTGGCCGACGAAGTGCTGAAGAACTACCGCAAACAGAAGGGCTATTGAGAAATAGCAAAAAACGGCCAACGGAGAAAACCATGCCACGCATTTCCTTTGATGAACTGAAAGCCGAATTCAAGCGCGTCCTGATCAAGAAGGGTTGTGACGAAGCGACCGCCGACCTGTCGGCGCAACTGATGACCGAGACAAGCTGCGACGGTGTGTATTCGCACGGCGTCAACCGTTTCCCACGTGTCGTCGAGTACATCGACAAGGGTTATATCGATCTCAAGGCCAAGCCGACCCGAACAGACGGCATGGGTGCCTTCGAACGCTGGAACGGCAACCTGGGCCTCGGCAACGTCGCCGCCAAGCTGTCGATGGACCGCGCCATCGAACTTGCCCGTGAACACGGTATCGGCTGTGTCGCTCTGGCCAACACCAACCACTGGCTGCGTGGCGGCAGCTACGGTTGGCAGGCGGCCGACGCGGGTTGCGTGGGTATCTGCTGGACCAATACGCAACCCAACATGCCGGCGTGGGGCGCCCGCGACCGGCGCATCGGCAATAACCCGTTCATCATGGCCGTGCCGCGCAAGGATGGACACGTCGTTGTCGATATCGCCATGGCGCAGTTCTCCTACGGCCAAATGGAAAACAAGGCCATGCGCGGCGAATTGCTGCCGGTTCCCGGCGGCTACGACGAGCAGGGCAACCTGTCGTGCGATCCGAAGGAAATCGCCAAGACCTGGCGCGTGCTGCCGATTGGTTACTGGAAGGGCTCGGCCCTGTCCATCGTCATGGATCTCGTGGCGACGGTGCTGTCGGGCGGGCGGTCGACCTATGGCGTCGGCAAACTCGGCAGCGACGAGTACGGGATGTCGCAGATGTTCATCGCCATGGATGCCACGCGCATCGCCGGCGAGGACTATCTCGCCGCAGCGGTAAACGAAGTGCTCGACAACCTGCACGAGTCGGCGCGCGTCGATCCGGCGAAACCCGTGCTGTACCCCGGCGAAAACTCCAAGGCCATCCGCGAGACCAACCTGGTCAACGGTATTCCCGTGGATGATGCGGTGTGGGCAAAGATCAAGTCGTTCTGATAACGCTGTTTGAAGGAATAGAAATGGAAACTCGAGCTTGTGTTCTCTACGCGCAGGAAGACGTGCGCATCGAAAACCGGGAAGTCGGCGAAGTCGGACCGCAGCAGGTGCTCGTCCGCATCGGTGCCGGCGGTGTTTGCGGTTCGGACATTCACTATTACTGGGAAGGCGGGATCGGAACGATCCGCGTGACCGAGCCGATCGTCATGGGGCACGAGGT
>DBMG01000016.1:10697-12914 GCA_002304785.1 Candidatus Accumulibacter sp. UBA704
AGCCCCAGCCGGCCCTGCGGCAAATGCAAATTCTGCCTGGCCGGCGAGCAGCAGCATTGCCTGGAGATGCAGTTCTTCGGCAGCGCCATGCGCAAGCCGCATACGCACGGCGGGTTCCGTGACCGCCTGGTGGCCGAGGAATATCAGTGCGAACCGATGGGTGACAAGGTGTCGCTGGGCGAAGCCGCCTGCACCGAGCCGCTGGCGGTCGGCGTGCATGCAGTCAACCAGGCTGGCAGCCTTGTTGGCAAGCGGGTGCTCGTGACCGGTGCCGGCCCGATCGGTGCGTTGTTGATCGGCGCGGTGCGAGTGGCCGGGGCGCTGGAAATCGTGGCCATGGATATTTCCGAAGCTCCGCTCAAGGCGGCGCTGGCGATGGGCGCGAACGTGGCCATCAACGCCGCCAACGAACCGGATCGCCTGCTGGCCGACTACTCGGCCGACAAGGGATATTTCGACGTGGTCTTCGAGTGCACAGGGGTCGGCGCGGTGCTCAAGCAGGCGTTTCCGGTCATTCGGCCGCGCGGCACCATCGTCCAGGTGGGAGTGACCGGTAGCGCCGATATTCCGGTGAATGCCTTGGTTGGCAAGGAAATCCGGCTGGTCGGCACGCATCGCTTCCATCATGAATACGCCGTGGCGGCGCGCCTGATCCGGGAACAGCGCATCGACGTGAAACCCGTGATCACGAAAACGTTGCCGATGGAGAAGATTGCCGAGGCGTTTGAGATCGCCCGCGATCGTTCGTCGCAGATGAAGGTGCAGTTGAGTTTTTCCGATTGAGAAGGTGGGCAGTAAACGAAACTTGTTGACATTGAAACGACGTTCCATAAAAATTTCCGTGATTTGTAATTAAGGAACGTCGTTCCATATTTTTTTGTCGACAGGTCAGTGATCGGGAGGGTACGTGGATAAGCATCAGGATAAGCACCAGGTTCAGCATCGGGATAAGCAGCATGTGGTCATCGTGGCGGACTGCGATCATCCGTCGATCGATATCGAGCAGGCCGTGCTCAAGGACACGTGCCCGCAAATTCGCTGGCTGGCGTGCAGGACGGAAGATGAGATCATTGCCCAATGCCAGGACGGAGAGGGGATCCTCATCCAGTATGCCCCGATGACGCGGCGCGTCCTGGAGCAGCTGCCAAGATGCCGGATCATCGCCCGCTACGGTGTCGGTGTCGATACCGTGGATCTGCTGGCCGCCTCCGACCTGGGTGTCGTGGTCAGCAATGTTCCCGATTACGGAACGAACGAGGTGTCCGACCATGCGCTGGCGATGATGCTCTGCCTGACGCGCAAGATTCCCATGGCCAATGCGCAGATCAAGCGCGGGCAATGGGACTTCCGCCTGATGCATCCGGTGCATCGCCATCAGGTGCAGACCATCGGGATCATCGGCCTCGGCCGTATCGGTCGGGCTATGGCGCACAAGACCCACGCGTTGGGCATGAAAGTGGTGGGCTTTGATCCTTACCTCAATCCGGCCAACCTGCCGGATTACGTCACTATGGCCAGCCTGGAAGATTTGCTGCGGCAGTCCGACGTCGTTTCGGTACATTGTCCGCTGACCGATGTGACGCGCAACATGCTCGACGAGTCGATGTTGAGCCTGATGAAACCCTCCGCGTACCTCGTCAATACCGCGCGCGGCTGCATTGTCGATGAAGTTGCGCTGGACAAACTGCTCACGGATAAAAAACTCGCGGGTGCCGCCATGGACGTCCTGGCGGTTGAACCCGGCCCGGCGACGCATCCCTTGTTCAAACACGAGAATTTCTACTGTACCCCCCACATGGCTTGGCATTCCGAGGAGTCGGCGCAGGAACTGAAACGCAAGGCGGCCGAGGAAACCCGGCGTGTCTTGCGCGGCGAAGCACCGATGTACCAGGTCAACAAATTCTGAGGTGATTGGGCCATGAAGAGCATCGAATACAAGGGATCGCGGAGTGTGGAGGTAGGGGAGAAGGCGGTTCCGGAGGTGGGAGTTGGAGAAGTGCTGATCAAGGTGGCGTACGCCGGGGTGTGCGGTTCCGACATGATCATCTATCAGGGGGTGCATCCGCGGGCCAAGGCGCCGCTGGTGATGGGTCACGAATTCTCCGGGGCGATCGTCAAGGGGCACAGCACGCTGCCGGCGGGCACACCGGTGACGGTGTATCCGCTCCTGAGCTGCGGCACCTGCGACCCCTGCAAGAACGGCTACGCCCACGTCTG
>DBMG01000123.1 GCA_002304785.1 Candidatus Accumulibacter sp. UBA704
CCGCAGGGCCCCTGAAGGAATGCCGGAGCGTGCTGTCCTTGCTGCGCAATATCGAGTCGATTTCATCCTGCCGTGACCGCGGCAAACTGCCTTCCACTCTGCTTGGGGCGGTGGATGCGCTATTCGGCGGGAGTGCGCACGTCGGAATTTTTTCGCGCGATCCACAAGGAGAGGGTCCTTTGCGTCTCGCGACAGGGACAACCGCCGCACACGTGCCGGGATCGTTCTGGGGGGAATGGCTTAAAAACCTGCGGCGGGACGGCTCGTTGGCGACCTCGCAGTGCTCGGGGCTGCATTGCGGGGCGCTGGTGCTCGACTGGTCGGAGTTGAGCAGTGAAGAGTTGATCCTGATTTTCTCTACCGATCAACCGTTGTGCAACGAACGCTCGGGATCGGTTGAAACGCTGGCCCGGATTTTCGGCAACCAGATCAGGCTGCTCGACTACAGTGAACTGGATTCGCTGACGCGGTTGCTCAATCGCAAGACCTTCGATGAAACCTTCGATCGTTTGCTTTCCTCGTCGTCGGCCAAGCCGAATGAGGAAGCGACGCGCGAGCGCCGCGCCTGCGATGAGGAAGATTGCCCTGCCTGGCTCGGCGTCATCGATATCGACCATTTCAAACGCGTTAACGATTCCTTTGGCCATCTCTTCGGCGATGAAGTGCTGTTGCGCATGGGTGAATTGATGCGCAAGACGTTTCGGGGAGGTGACCGCCTGTTTCGCTTTGGCGGAGAAGAGTTCGTCGCGATTCTCAACGCGCCGGACGAAAACCTCGCGGCGGCGGGATTCGAACGCTTTCGCTGTTCGGTGGAGACGCACGAGTTCCCGCAAGTCGGCAAAGTGACCTGCTCAATCGGTTTCACCGCCGTATCCCGGCAGGACGTGCCCACCGACGTGGTAGGGCGGGGCGATGAGGCCCTGTATTACGCCAAGATAAACGGCCGTAACCGGGTGTGCAGCTATGAGCGGCTGCTGGCGGATGGCGCGATCGCCAAACCCGAACCCGTCACGGCGAAAATTGCCGATGACTTTGATATCGACGCGCTTTTCGGTTAAGTTCCGTCTCCATTTTCTTTTTTGTGGTCAAGCACCTCTGCCATGAGCAAGGTATTTCTGGCGCCCATGGATGGGCTCGTCGACAGTCTGCTGCGTGATCTGCTGACCCGGGTTGGCGGCTACGACGGCGCCGTGTCAGAGTTTCTCCGGGTTTCCGGCACGCCGTTGCCATTGCGCTCTTTCCGGCGCGTCTGCCCGGAACTCGATAATCGAGGCAGAACGCGGTCCGGAACGCCGGTCGTCGTGCAATTGCTGGGCAGTCATCCGGAGCGCATGGCCGAGACGGCGTCCCGCTTGGCGAAGCTTGCCCCGGTGGGCATCGATCTCAACTTCGGGTGCCCGGCGCCGACGGTCAACCGCCATGGCGGCGGCGCGATGCTCCTGGACGACCCCGAGCTCATGCGGCGGATTGCCCGGAGTGTCCGCGACGCCGTGCCGCACACCATTCCCGTGACGGCCAAGATGCGGCTAGGAGTGCGCGATACCGGCAAGACGCTGGAGTGCGCCCGGGCCCTGGAGTCTGGCGGAGTCGCTTCCCTGGTCGTGCATGCGCGCACCAAGATCGACGCTTACAGGCCGCCGGCACACTGGGAGTGGATCGCGCGGGTGCGGGAAACGGTGACTGTGCCGGTGATTGCCAATGGTGAAATCTGGTCGGTGGCTGATTATGAGCGTTGCCGCGAAGTGACTGGATGCAAGGATGTGATGATCGGGCGCGGCGCGGTAGCCGATCCGTTTCTGGCGAGGCGCATCCGCGCGTCGCTGGATGGGGGCTTGCGCGAAGAAACACTGGACGCGGAGTGGGGTGAGTTACTCCCCCTGGTGAGCGAGTTCTGGATGCGGGTGCAGCAGCGCGTCACGCCGCGGCACGCGCCGGGCCGGCTGAAGCTCTGGCTCAACTCGCTGCGCCGCCGCTATCCGCAGGCCGAAAGCCTGTATCACCGGCTTCGGCCTGTGATCGACATACAGGAGGTTGGTTCGGTACTGGCGGTGCCGGGCGACTTCGCGGATTGATCCCATGCGCGCCAATTCCCGCGTTCCGACAAGTGCCCAGACAGGGGTTCATGAACATCTGGCCCTCCTGCTCGAACGCCATCGCTCGGCGCCATTCCGCAAGCCCTATGCGGACTATAACCGGGCCGCGTTCGAGGCGAGCCTTGCGCGCCGCGACCGCGAGGCGCCACGCGCGCCATTGATCCTCGATGCCTGCTGCGGTGTCGGCGAGAGCTCGATCGCCCTGGCGCGGGCATTCCCGGATCATTACGTGATCGGCGTCGACCAGTCCGAGGTGCGCCTCGGCCGGTTCGATCCCGCCAGCCTGCCGCCGAATCTCGATCTGGTACGCGCCGATCTGGTCGACTACTGGCGGCTGATGCACGATGCCGGCGTCCGTTTGGCGCGGCACTACCTGCTCTACCCCAACCCCTGGCCGAAGATCGGGCACTTGTCGCGTCGCTGGCACGGCCACCCGGTGTTCCCTGCCATGCTCGAACTGGGCGGCGTGCTCGAATGCCGCAGCAACTGGCGCATCTACGTCGAGGAGTTCTGCCTGGCGGTCAATGCCCTGACCTCGTGCCGGATGGCTTGCGAGGAATTCGTTCCCGATCTGCCGCTGACGCCTTTCGAGCGCAAATACCGGGAATCAGGCCATGCGCTGTACCGCGCGGT
>DBMG01000025.1 GCA_002304785.1 Candidatus Accumulibacter sp. UBA704
CCCGGATTGTGTCCGGGAGCCGTTGATCGGCGATACAGACTGGTGCCGATTATTCTTCTTCTACGAAGACCTCTTCGCGTTTCTTGCTGATGGCCGGCAACGCTATCGCAACCATGAGTGCAACGGCGACGCCAATCATCGTGGCAGAAATCGGGCGGGTGACGAAAACGCTCCAGTCGCCACGAGCCATCAGCAAGGCGCGGCGCAGGTTTTCTTCCATCATCGGTCCGAGGATGAAGCCGAGAATCAGCGGAGCCGGTTCAAAACCGAGCTTGTGAAACAGGTATCCGACAACGGCGAAGGCGGCAGCGCAATAGACGTCGAAGGTGTTGTTCGACAACGTATATACACCGATCGCACAGAACGCCATGATGGCCGGGAAAAGAAAACGGTAGGGTACGGTCAGCAGCTTGACCCACATGCCNNCGGCAGGTTGAGAATCACCAGCATCAGGTTGCCAACCCACATCGACGTGATTAAGCCCCAGAACAGGCTGGGGTTGCTGGTCATCACCTGTGGCCCCGGCTGGATACCCATCAGGGTCATGGCACCGATCATCAGGGCCATCACCGCGCTGGTCGGAATGCCGAGGGTAAGCATTGGGATGAACGAGGTTTGCGCGCCGGCATTGTTGGCGGCTTCCGGCGCGGCGACGCCCTGGATGGCACCTTTGCCGAATTCCTCGGGGTGCTTGGAGAGCTTTTTCTCGAACGAATAGGATGTAAAGGACGCCAGCATTGGACCTGCGCCGGGTAGGACGCCAAGGAGGCACCCCAGTATGGTTCCGCGCACTGCCGCCGGCGACGCGTCCTTGAAATCCTTTTTGCTGGGCCATAGGCCGGTGACCTTCTTGACAAAAACTTCCCGGTGTTCCGCCGGTTTGCCCAGATTGGCGATGATTTCGCCAAAGCTGAATACGCCCATGGCGATCACGACGAAGTTGATGCCGTCCATGAGTTCGGGGATGCCGAAGCTGAATCGAGGAACCGCAGTAATGACGTCCGTGTTGATCTGGCCAAGCAGGAGGCCGAGGACAACCATTGCCAACGCTTTAGCCAACGACCCGGAAGCCAGGACAACAGCGCCGACCAAGCCGAGGAACATCAGGGCACAGTATTCGGGCGCACCGAATTCGAATGCCAGGGCCGTGAGTGGCGGCGCGAAGGCTGCAACGACCATCGTGCCGACGGTGCCGGCAAAGAAAGACCCCAGCGCGGAAACGGCTAGAGCCGCCCCTGCACGACCCTTGCGGGCCATCTGGTACCCGTCGAGCGCGGTTACCACGGAAGAGGCTTCGCCAGGAACGTTGATCAGGATTGCCGTCGTCGATCCGCCGTATTGCGCGCCGTAGTAGATGCCGGCGAGCATGATCAGCGCCGATGTCGGTTCCAGCGTGTACATGGACGGTAGCAGCATGGCGATCGTGGCGATCGGCCCGAGGCCTGGCAGCACGCCGATCAGGGTGCCCAGCATGGCCCCTAGAAAGGCGTACCAGAGATTGATCAGCGAGAGTGATGTCTGGAAGCCGATATAAAGGTTGTTTAGCAAATCCATGGTTTGTCTTTCAGGTCATGATGCCGGATCAGGTCGGCCATACCGGGATGGTTAGCTGCAACCCGTAGATGAAGATCGCATACGACATGGCGGTCAGAATGAACGCGTTGAGCACGGCGTCCTTCCATGTGAATTCTCTACCACCGGCCGAGGTGATGATGATCATGATCGGGAAGCTGATCAGGAAGCCAAGTTTCGGCAGGAAGAAACCAAAAAAAACGATCGCGCCCACGACGCAGATCAACGGGCGCCAGGGAATGGCGCCAATCGGGTCGCCGTTCTTGCGATCCCGGGTATACGCTTCGAACAGCACGAAGAGACCGAGGATGGCAAGGATGATGCCTAGGCCGAAGGGAAAGTAGCCAGGACCGGGGCGGATGGCGGTTCCAAAGCTGTAGTTCGTTGCTCCAATGGCAAATGCTGCACCAACTGCGATTAGCGCAATGCCCGAGACAAGATCCTTTTGACTCTTGATTTTCATGTAAAAACCCTCTGTTGCCGCAGGTGCAAGAATGCTCCCGCCTCCATCAGAAGGGCGGGAGATTCCTTGGGATTTCCAGTTGATTTTCTGTGATCAGTCCGCCTTGATGTTGGCGTCCTTGATCAGCTTCCGATACTTTTCCAGTTCAGCCGGGGCATATTTTGCCAACTCATCGGCCTTTCCGGTGCCCGGGGTGACGCCAACGCCGCGGAGTTTCTCGATGACTTCCGGCATCTGCAAAACCTTCTGCAGTTCGGCGCTCAATTTTTCGACGATGGGCTTCGGCGTCTTGGCCGGGGCGTACAGGGCGTACCAGCCGTTAACCGAGAAGTCGGGATAGCCCGCTTCGGTGAGGGTCGGAACGTCCGGGAAGTCCGGAAGGCGGGTCTTTGACGACACAGCTATCGGGCGAACCTTGCCGCCCTTGATCAAAGGCGTGGAATTCGTCGAGGTGTCGAAGATTACATCGAGACGCTTGCCGATCAGGTCGAGAATATGCGCGCTGCCGCCTTTATAGGGCACATGCGTCATGTTAACGCCAGCCTGGGCGGTGAACATCTCGCCCGACATGTGCAACGGCGATCCGTTGCCCGATGAGCCATACATGACTTCACCCGGCTTCTTCTTGGCTGCGTCGACGACATCCTTGATGGTCTTGTAGGGCGACTCGGGGTAGGTGATGATGACTGTCGGCGCCGTGCCGAACATGCCGATGGGCTCGAAGTCGTTGATCGGGTCGTATTCCGCCTTGAACAGCAGCGGGCTGACCGAGTTCGAAGCAAAGCCGCCGACGAGCAGCGTATAGCCGTCCGGAGCCGCCTTGGCGACAAGCGTGGCGCCGATCAGGGTGCCGGCCCCTGGCTTGTTGTCAACGATAATCTGCTGGCCGAGCTTTTCGGCCATCTTTTGCCCGATCAAGCGGCCGAGCATGTCGTTAGCGCCGCCGGCGGGATAGGGGACGATAAGCGTGATCGGCTTGGTCGGGTAGCTCTGTGCGTGAGCCGCGCCGATTGCGCCGACGCTGGCGAGAATGGTGGCGGCCAGCAGTTTGGTAAAGCCGCGACGTGATGTTGTGTTGATGCTCATGGTTTGCCTCCTGTTTGTGGTTGTGTTGCTGTGGTCTGCCTTGAACAGAGTTGTGCCAAAGCGGTGCTGCGGTTTTCAGAACTGCGGAACTGTTCCGTATTTTGCGACGACCTGCTTGATGGTGGC
>DBMG01000150.1 GCA_002304785.1 Candidatus Accumulibacter sp. UBA704
GTCAACTCGCTCCACGTGGGTTGTGGAGGAGTCACGATTAGCGCAGGGTTGGTTGTTTGAGCCTGGCCAGTGAAAGTCAGCAAAAGCCCGAGGACTACCGCGGCGACGTGCTGTTTAGCCATGCAGCGAAGCCCTTGTCGGTGAAAGCGGCAATTGGCAGTTCGTCGGAAAGGATCGCCGAGTCGATGTTCCCCAATTCTTGCACACGCTGGTCGGCGACCCAGTACGTTGAATAAAGTGCGCACAACAGCAACGCCATCGCCGCAAGGAATTGGTTGACGCGCAAATTGCCGAAGCTGAGCGAGAACAGATTGCCGGCCGTGGCCAGGATCGGGTTTGTCACGGGCTGTTTCTGGCAGGCGAGCGCGGCATTACGCGCGGCGGCGAGCCGATCAAGTGTTTCCGGGCGAAGGTCGTGCAACCCGCGGTTCAGGTGTTGCCGGACCTTGTAGGCGAAATGTTGCTCGTTCATAACGTGATTCCCTTTGCCTTCAGAGCTGTAGCCAACGTGTGCGTAGCGCGCGAACAATGCGTTTTTACGCTGCCTTCCGAGCAGCCCATTGCAGAAGCGGTCTCTGCCACGTCCATGTCTTCCCAGTAACGCATGAGGAAGGCTTCGCGTTGACGCGCTGGTAAAAGTTTTATCTCTTTTTCAATTATATCAATAACTTGAGATTGCTGAAGCTGCCCTTCCGGAGTGTTTGGGGTATAGGATCCGGAATCGACCTCAAGAGTTTCCAGCGGGTCGTGGTCTTCGTCATCTCCCGATGAAAATGATGAAAGCAGCGTGGTCCACAGCGAGCGCACCTTGCTGCGCCGGTAATGGTCGCGAATGGTGTTCTGGATGATGCGCTGAAATAGCATGGGCAGCTCGTCAGTCGGGCGGTCGCCGTACTTCTCGGCAAGCTTCATCATCGAATCCTGCACGATGTCGAGAGCCGTCTCCTCGTTGCGAACAGCGAACATCGCCTGCTTAAAGGCGCGTCTTTCGGAGGCGGCAAGAAAGTCCGACAGTTCGCGTTGACTAGCCAGAATCGGATCCTTGTGGGTGGTTGGAAGGTGATCGTGACGTCTACAAAGGCGGCGGCAAAACAACCTCAGTCTTGACCAAATTTGGCCCAGGCTTTAACGTTGCCAGCTTTTTGCAGCATTTTTTCTTTGTAAGGCGAAAACTATGACCATGATGACCGGTGCGGAGATTGTAATCAGGTGCCTGCAGGAAGAAAAGGTCGATTATGTCTTTGGCTATCCGGGTGGGTCGGTCCTGCACATTTACGACGAGTTGTTCAAACAGGACAAGGTGAAGCATATTCTCGTCCGGCACGAACAGGCGGCCGTACACGCGGCGGATGCCTTTTCCCGTTCGACGCAGCGTGTCGGAGTGGCCATGGTGACATCCGGGCCGGGGGCGACCAATGCGGTGACCGGGATCGCAACAGCCTATATGGATTCGATTCCGTTGGTGGTTATTTCCGGACAGGTTCCGACGACCTATATCGGCCAGGATGCCTTCCAGGAGTGCGATACCGTGGGGATCACGCGTCCTTGTGTGAAGCACAATTTCCTGGTCAAGGACGTTCGGGACCTCGCCGCGACGATCAAGAAGGCCTTCTACATTGCAAGTACCGGACGTCCCGGCCCCGTCGTAGTTGACGTGCCGAAGGACATAACGGCGGCCAAGTGCAAGTTCGAGTATCCGGCAGAAGTCAAGTTGCGCTCGTACAACCCCGTCATCAAGGGGCATTCCGGGCAGATCAAGAAAGCGATACAGCTGTTGTTGGGAGCCAAGCGGCCGATGATCTACACCGGTGGCGGTGTGATCCTGTCCAATGCCTCGGAGCAGCTCACCCGGCTGACCCGTCTGCTCGGGTTTCCGATTACTAATACCCTTATGGGCCTGGGCGCCTATCCGGGAACCGATCGCTTGTTTCTGGGCATGCCCGGGATGCACGGGACTGTCGAGGCCAATATGGCGATGCAGAACTGCGACGTCCTGCTGGCCATCGGTACTCGGTTCGATGATCGCGTGATCGGCAATCCGGAGAATTTCGCTACCGTTCCGCGCAAGATCATTCATGTCGATATCGATCCTTCCTCGATTTCCAAGCGCGTGCGCGTCGATGTGCCGATCGTCGGCAATGTGCAGGATGTCCTTGATGAAATGATTCGCCTGCTGGAGGTGGAGCAGGACAAGAAGGATATTTCAGACTGGTGGTCGGAGATCGAGGGATGGCGTGCCCGGCAATGCATGAACTATGCAATGAAGGACGCCATCATGCCCCAGTACGTGATCGAGCAATTGTGGGAGATCACGGGAGGGGATGCAATCATCACGTCCGATGTCGGCCAGCACCAGATGTGGGCCGCTCAGTACTATAAGTTCGACAAGCCGCGTCGCTGGCTCAATTCGGGTGGATTGGGCACCATGGGCGTGGGTTTGCCTTACGCCATCGGAGCCGCGTTTGCCAATCCGGACAGGCAAGTGGCCTGCGTGACCGGCGACGGGTCGATCCAGATGTGTATTCAGGAATTGTCGACGGCCAAGCAGTTCGGTTTGCCGATCAAGATCATCAACCTTAACAACCGCTACCTCGGCATGGTCCGGCAGTGGCAGGAAATGTTCTACAGCCGGCGGTATTCGCAGACGTATATGGACTCGATTCCGGATTTCGTGAAACTGGCTGAAGCCTATGGGCACGTGGGGATTCGGGTCGATAAGCCCGAAGACGTGGTGCCAGCCTTGAAAAAAGCATTTATCGATCACAAGGACGATCTGGTCTTTCTCGACATCCGGACTGCACGGGAGGCCAATGTGTTCCCGATGGTCGCGGCAGGCAAGGGATTGTCCGAGATGGTTCTGGCCGACGAAAATCTGTAAGGGAGCGACAACATGCGACACATCATCTCAATCCTGCTGGAAAACGAGGCCGGTGCCCTCTCGCGGGTGGCCGGGCTTTTCTCGGCGCGCGGGTATAATATCGAAACGCTGACGGTTGCTCCGACCGAGGATATGTCCTTGTCCCGGCTGACTATCGTTACGTCCGGCAGCGACGAAATCATCGAGCAGATCACCAAGCAGCTTAACAAGCTCATCGACGTCATCAAGGTCGTCGATCTATCCGAGGCGGCTCATATCGAGCGCGAACTGATGTTGATCAAGGTCCGGGCAACCGGCAAGGATCGCGAGGAAATGAAGCGGATGGCCGATATATTCCGCGGACGCATCATCGACGTAACCGAGGCGACCTACGTGATCGAATTGACAGGAAGCGGTTCGAAGCTCGATTCTTTCATCCAGGCTATCGATGCGGATCTGATCCTTGAGACGGTGCGTACAGGTGTAAGCGGTATCGGTCGTGGCGACAGGGTTCTGAAGGTCTGATTTTTCCAGTTTTTTACTCGAAAGGAATAACATGAAGGTTTATTACGACAAGGACGCGGATCTTTCCCTGATCAAGGGCAAGAAGGTCGCCATCATCGGTTATGGTTCTCAAGGCCATGCGCATGCACAGAACCTCAGCGACTCAGGCGTCAAGGTGACCGTCGGTCTGCGCAAGGGCGGGGCTTCCTGGAGCAAGGTCGAGAAGGCCGGTATCAAGGTCGAGGAAGTGGCCAAGGCGGTCAAGGGTGCCGATGTCGTGATGATGCTGTTGCCCGACGAAAACATCCCGGCTGTGTATTACAACGACGTTGAGCCGAATATCAAAAAAGGCGCGGCGCTGGCTTTCGCGCACGGATTCAATATTCACTACAACCAAGTGGTGCCACGCGCCGACCTCGACGTGATCATGGTCGCGCCGAAGGGGCCGGGCCATACGGTCCGCTCGGAATTCCTCAAGGGCGGTGGCGTTCCCTCGTTGATCGCCGTGCATCAGGATACGTCGAAGAAAGCGCGCGACATCGCCCTGTCGTACGCCGCTGCCAACGGCGGAACCAAGGGGGGCGTGATCGAGACCTCGTTCCGTGAAGAAACGGAAACCGACCTCTTCGGCGAACAGTGCGTGCTCTGCGGTGGCGCCGTCGAACTCGTCAAGATGGGATTCGAAACGCTGGTCGAGGCCGGATACGCGCCCGAGATGGCCTATTTCGAGTGCCTGCACGAACTCAAGTTGATCGTCGATCTGATGTATGAAGGCGGTATCGCCAACATGAACTACTCGATCTCGAACAACGCCGAGTACGGCGAGTACGTGACCGGGCCGGAAGTCATCAACGAGGAGTCGCGTTACGCCATGCGTGAGGCGCTCAAGCGCATTCAGAACGGCGAATATGCCAAGAATTTCATTCTGGAAGGCCGTACCAACTATCCTTCGATGACGGCGCAACGCCGTCTGGTGGCGGCGCATCAGATTGAAGTCGTGGGCGCAAAACTGCGCGACATGATGCCGTGGATCAAGAAGAACAAACTGGTCGACCAGACCAAGAACTAACCTTCGCGGTTTCACGACGGGCGTTCGTCCCGTTTTTGCTTTGGGCGGTGTCGGACTTCGACCCGCCCAAAGGCTTATAAGGAATCACATGAACTATCCGCATCCGTTTCTTGCCCGGGAAGGCTGGCCGTTCATCGCCGGGTCCTTGGCGCTTGCCCTGCTGGTTTCCGCTGCCGGATTCTGGTCGCTGCCATTCTGGCTGATCTTTATCTTTTGCCTGCAGTTCTTCCGCGATCCGGCCCGAGTCGTTGCCGGCGGCCCGAAAAGCGTGGTGGCTCCTGCCGATGGGCGAATCGTTGTCGTCGAGGAAACAAACGATCCTTACCTGAACCGTCGGGCGCTAAAGGTCAGCGTGTTCATGAACGTGTTCAACGTGCATTCGAATCGCTCACCGATCGAATGCTCCGTTCAGCAGAAGTGGTACAACCCGGGCAGTTTTCTCAACGCGTCGCTGGACAAGGCTTCAGTCGAGAATGAACGCTGCGCGCTGCACCTGAAGACACGTGATGGGCAAGATATTACGTGCGTTCAGATTGCCGGTCTTGTTGCACGCAGGATTCTGAATTACGTTGAAGCGAGTGCCACGTTGGCTGCAGGCCAGCGGTACGGTTTCATTCGTTTTGGTTCCCGAGTGGATCTTTATCTTCCTCTCGACGCTCAGGTCAAGGTGGTCATCGGGGAGCGGGTGTTTGCTTCCAGCAGCGTTCTTGCCGAGTTGGCTTGACTGATTTTGCCGCTTCGATCGAAGCTGCCTCTTGCAGGAGAGTGAGGCGGAAGAGAGTCGAGGCCGTTTGGGCCGGACAAGAAACGGTCATTTGGAATCAATGAAAAGCTGGTTTGCCTCCGTGCGTTGTTTTGTGACCCGGGTTCTCCTCAGATTCGTCGAGGAAGGCCTTGACCAGACCTCCGCCGCCCTGGCCTTTACTACCCTCCTTTCAATCGTGCCGCTCGTTGCCGTCGTGCTCGGTGCCATGTCGGCTATGCCTTCATTCCTGGTGATGGTCGATCACCTGGACGGCGTTGTGCGGAACATGCTTCCCGCGCGTAGCGCCGGTTTGATCGTCGAGCATGTGCTTGAATTTTCGCAGAAGGCGTTGAACGTCACGGTCGTCGGTTTGCTGGTCCTGATCGCAACGGTCTTTCTCCTGTTGCAGACAGTTGAGCGGGCCTTCAACAATGTTTGGAAGACAAAAGAGACACGTTCCTGGTGGCGGCGCGTAGGGCTGTATTCGGCCCTTATCTTGCTATGGCCGCTGGTCGTGGCGTATGTTGTGGCCGCAATATCCTTCGCCGTGAGTCTCTCCGCCGGGTTGGTGGTCGAGCAGAAATGGTTGCACAGTCTGTTGTCAAGAGCGACGGTGGTGTCAGTTTCAGCCGTGTTCTTCGCCGGCCTCTATTACGTCGTTCCCAACGTCCGGGTCAAGGTGAGCGATGCCTTGTACGCCGGCTTTTTTGCGGCTTTCGGGTTCCTGTTGATGCAGAAGGGGTTCGAAGTCTATCTGGCGTATTTTCCGTCCGTTACCCTGGTCTATGGAGCCTTCGCAACGGTGCCGATCTTCCTGTTGTGGTTGTACTTGTCCTGGGCTGTAGTCCTGCTCGGGGCGCTTGTCGCAGCGACCCTTCTCGAATTCAGGTGTAGGAAGAGCGTACCGGCTGATCGCAATTAGCAGCCTTGTTGCTCTGTCTCGATTTCGTATATTTCAATCTGGCCGTTCTGCTCGCCGCGTTGTCCGGTGTTTATCTCGCGTACTTCGATATTGTCCTTTTCGATGATCAGCACTAGGTTTTTCGTGTGTCCGGCGAGCATTCCGGACGGAACAACCATGCTTTCTTCCGGACGGAGCACCGGCGTTGCGGGCAGAACGAGCACGGGTCGGCAGGCGTTTCCGTCGGTGCCTGACGGCAGGGCAAGGTCTGCCGCGATGGCGTTCGCGGACAGAATCTGAAGTCCGAGTTCGAGGTGCTCCTGATTTTCCGAAAGTACCCAGCGGATGATGCACAACTGCCAGTTGTTTCCGGTTTCGGTCTTCAGGGCAACAACATCACCGACCGTGATTGGCCCTGTTCTGCCCGAGACATGCATGATTGAATACCCGTCCGGGCTTTCATTGACGATCATCCAGTTTGAAGTTTCTGCCGAAACAGGCCGTTTTTGAAAGAGCTGGTATATCTTGTTCAAACCGGCACACAACTGTGCGCGATAGTTCTGTCGCCGTCGCGGGAAGCGACGCTTCCCTGGATCGCCCCAGTGGACACTCAGCCGACGCAGGACGCCGCGGCCGGCCGGAGTGGCGGCATATTCAGGCAACTCAAGCTGTTTCGCGCCCGCACCGGAGTCCAGCGCCTCCAACTGGTTGGCCAACAGATCGGCCAGTCGCCCGCAGGAAAAATACCGAACCGGTGTTTCCTGCGGTGGGGGCTTTCTCGAGCAGGGGGTCGCCGGAGCGTCGCGCACGGGATCGATCCAAAACATCTCCGGGTTGCGATCAGGTTTGTCCCGGTTAGAGTCAATCTGGCTGGAGAACCGTTCCAGATAGGCATCAAGAAACAAAATCTCGCGGGCCGTAAAAGATGCCGGTTGCGCGCAGCCAAGCAGGACAGCGGCGTAATACTCATCCTGCAACGGGCGGGTTGTCCCTTCCGGCGTATTGCGTGTGATCCCCTGCTGCCGGGCGAGGTCATAAGTCTGGTGCAGCTTTCTCCAGATACCAATCCCGGGTGGAGACGCCGTCAGGCTTCCGATGAGCAGGTGGCGGGATAGGGCGTGCAGAGTCCTCCAAAGGGCAAGATCTGGGGCAATACATGAGCCTGTCTGTCCCAGGCTGTCATTCTTATCGTGCAGGTCCAGGAACTGCTCGGCAATGCCATACAGCATTTCCTGCATGGTCCGGATGACTTGCCTGGCTTTTCCGGGGACGGGCACAGGTGTGTCGACAAGATCGGGAATCAGCTTCTCGACGCAGGTCATTCCTCGCATGTAGACTCTGTCCAGAACCTCAGCTCGCTTTGGAAGCGGCACTTCGGCACTCCCAAAACCGTGCAGATGCTCGCATAACGCCGAGATGGATTCGGCAGGGCTGGACAGATCCGGTGAATCCAGCCAGGCGTTCAGGCTGGAGAGCGATGTGCCGGGTGTCTTGTTGCCGGTCTCTGAATACGAATCTGGCATGGAAAAGAGGAGGGTTGGAGGAGGAGTCTGGGCTGAGCGTGAGTATAGCGCGAGCTGTCGTGGCAACGGAAAGTCCTGTCGAGGACCGTGCCATATACGGCAAGGAAAGCTTGGGATTCAATTATCGGCTTGTTTTTTCGTGCTTTCTGGTTATAATCACGCTCTTTTTCTGAATTCGGAAGAAAACCTATGGTAGTCATTCGTCTTGCCCGCGGTGGCGCAAAGAAGCGTCCTTTCTACAGCCTGGTAGTGGCTGATTCCCGTACGCGCCGTGATGGCCGTTTTATCGAGCGGATCGGGTTCTACAACCCGGTGGCTGCGGCCAACGAAGAAGGCCTTCGCGTTGCGACCGACCGGCTGACTTACTGGCAGCAGCAGGGCGCCAAGCTCTCGCCGACCGTTGCCCGTCTGGTCAAGCAATCCAGCGCCAAGGTTGCGGCCTGATCCATTGTCGCAAGAAGCAACCGGGGCGCAAGCGCCCGCTGATATAGTTGTTCTCGGCAAGATCGTCGACGCGTACGGCATGAGAGGTGCGGTAAAGATTCATCCGTTCGCCGACGATCCTGGCGCCTGGGCTTCGATGCCGCATTGGTGGCTCGGCAACGAAAGCGATCCACCTCATCTGTGGCGCCGGGTTAAACTGGCCAAGTGCCGGGAGCATTCGGGCGTGCTGGTCGCCTCTATCGAGGATTGGTCCGACCGTACCGCTGCAGAACAGGTGCGTGGGGTTCTGGTGGGTGCGCCGAGATGCGCGCTGCCTGCCACCCGGAAAGATGAGTATTACTGGGCCGATCTGATCGGGCTGGAGGTGGTTAACCTGCGCGATCAAAGCCTCGGGAAGGTCCTCGGCCTGATCGAAACCCCTGCCAACGATGTTCTGCGGGTGGGCGACGGGGAGAGCACGGAACAGTTGTTGCCTTTCGTGGCGGCGGTTGTTCTGGATGTGGATTTGTCGGCGCAGCGTGTTCGCGTTGACTGGGAAGCGGACTGGTGAGCCCACGGGAAGAGGTGAACTCTGGGTGGGCGCCATTTGTTGCCGATGTGGTGACTCTGTTTCCCGAGATGTTTGTGGCCGTGACGCAGTCTGGAATTACGCGCCGGGCCTTGGAAGAAGGGCGTTGGAGCCTGTCTTGCACGAATCCGCGCGATTTTGCGGCGGACGGTTACCGCTCCGTGGATGATAGGCCGTATGGCGGCGGACCGGGCATGGTGATGATGCCGGGACCGTTGGAGGCGGCAATCGAGACGGCCAAGGCGAAGCAATCTGCGGCCGGTGTAGTGAAGAGCCGGGTTGTATATCTGTCGCCGCAAGGTGTGCCCCTGACGCATCAGCGGGTGATGCGTCTGGTTCAGGAAGTGTTGGCTGGAGAGGGCTTGGTATTGCTCTGCGGTCGCTACGAAGGTGTCGACGAGCGCTTGATCGAACGTTGCGTCGATGAGGAAATATCGATCGGCGATTTCGTCCTTTCCGGGGGTGAAATCCCGGCAATGGCGTTGTTGGATGCCGTTGTCAGACAGTTGCCGGGCGTACTGAACGACGCTGAGTCGGCAACACAGGATTCGTTTGTTGCGGGTTTGCTGGATTGCCCGCACTATACGCGGCCGGAGGATTACGAAGGCCAGCGGGTGCCGGACGTGCTGTTGTCCGGTCATCACGAAGCAATCCGCCGTTGGCGCCTTGAACAGGCGCTGGGGCGGACGTGGCAGCGGCGGCCGGATTTGTTGGCGGCGCGTCCGTTGTCGAAAGAGGAAACGCAACTCCTGGAGCAGTATCAGGAGCAATGCGGTCAGGAAACCAAAAAGGAGTTTTAAAATGAATCTGATAGCGCAACTTGAGCAAGAAGAAATTGCCCGACTGGGCAAGACCATTCCGGAGTTTTCTCCCGGCGACACCGTTGTTGTCCAGGTCAAGGTCAAGGAAGGCACGCGCGAGCGTCTCCAAGCCTACGAAGGCGTGGTGATTGCCAAGCGTAACCGCGGACTCAATTCGAGCTTCATCGTGCGGAAAATCTCCTCCGGTGAAGGCGTTGAGCGTACCTTCCAGACCTATTCCCCGTTGGTTGCTGCCATCGAGGTCAAGCGTCGCGGCGATGTGCGTCGCGCCAAGCTGTACTACCTGCGCGAGCGTTCCGGAAAGTCCGCACGGATCAAGGAAAAGCTGTCGCACAAGAACAAGGTAAGCGCCGAATAAGCAGTTCTCTTTCGAGAAAAAAAGCGGGGCAGGATCGAGAGATCCTGCCCCGTTTTGCGTTGCTGTTCAGCCGGGTCAGTCGGGTCTGCGCCTGGTGTTCTCGATCAAGGCGTAAGCCGAATGGTTGTGTATCGATTCGAAGTTTTCCGACTCGACGATGTAGGAGTGAATGCGATTTTCCGCATTAAGCCGGGCGGCTACGTCGCGTACCATGTCTTCGACGAATTTCGGGTTATCGTAGGCGCGCTCAGTGACGAATTTTTCGTCCGGTCGCTTGAGCAGACCGTAGAGTTCACACGAGGCCTGCGACTCCACCAACTGAACGATTTCCTCGATCCAGACGTGCTCGAGGATGGTGGCCGTGACCGTGACGTGCGAACGCTGGTTATGCGCGCCCCGTTCCGAAATTTTCTTTGAGCACGGGCACAGGCTGGTGACCGGAACGACGACCTTGATTGTCGATGCGATCTCCCCGTGGCAAATCTCGCCGATCAGCGTGACGTCGTAGTCGATCAGGCTCTGTACTCCGGAAACCGGTGCGGACTTATTGATAAAGTAGGGGAAGTTCATCTCGATGTGCCCGGTCTCCGCTTCCAGCTTGCGAACCATCTCGCGCAGCATGATCGGAAAATTCTCGACCGAGATCTCGCGTTCGTGACTGTTGAGGATTTCCACGAAACGCGACATGTGCGTGCCCTTGAAATTGTGCGGCAGGCTGACGTACATGTTGAATACGGCAATGGTGTGCTGAATCCCGCCCGACCGGTCGAGAATCTTGACCGGATGGCGAATCGATTTGATGCCGACCCGATTGATGGCTATGCGCCGGGTGTCTGCAAGTCCTTGAACATCCACCATCGAGGTGGCGTTTTGTCGATCGTTCATTGTTTGTCCTGGTATGTTTGGGCTGTGCGGATGATCCCGGCTTTGTCGAGCCCGACTTCCGCGAGCAGGCGGGGCTGGTCTCCGTGATCGATGAAATGGTCGGGGAGGCCCATTCTGGTGAAATGCACCTGGCTGCTGGTTTCATCCAGAATCCTGGCGACTTCGGAACCTGCGCCGCCGATCAGCACGTTTTCTTCGATGCTTATCAGCAGCGAATGTTCCCGTGCAAGTTCGGCAATCAGATCGCGGTCGATCGGCTTGACGAAGCGCATGTTGGCGACAGTTGCGTTAAGTTCATCGGCGGCTTGCAGGGCGGGTGTCAACATGCTGCCAAAGGCGAGCAGGGCGACATTCTTGCCGCGACGGCGTATTTCTCCTTTGCCCAAGGGTAGTTCGCCGAGAGTTTTTTCAGTGGGAACACCGGGGCCAATGCCGCGCGGGTAGCGAACGGCGCATGGACCATCGAAGCGAAATGCGGTGGTCAGCATCTTTCGGCATTCTTCTTCGTCGCCCGGAGTCATGACCACCATGTTCGGAATACATGTCAGATAGGAAAGGTCGAACGACCCGTGATGCGTCGGGCCGTCGGCGCCGACAAGTCCGCCTCTGTCGAGTGCGAAGACGACTGGCAGGTTCTGCAACGCAACATCGTGCAATAACTGGTCGTAGCCGCGCTGAAGAAAGGTCGAATAGATGGCCACTACCGGACGCATGCCTTCGCAGGCCAGTCCTGCGGCAAACGTAATGGCGTGCTGCTCTGCAATTCCGACGTCGAAATACCGTTCGGGAAAACGTTTGGCAAATTCCATCATTCCGGAACCCTCTCCCATCGCCGGAGTAATGGCGACCAGCTTGGGTTCGGCGTCGGCCATGTCGCACAACCACTGACCAAAAATCCTGGTGTACGTGGGTTTCCCGCCAGTTTTTCCGTCTTCGATGCCAACGTCCGGTTGGAATCTGGAAACGCCGTGGTATAGGACCGGGTCCGCTTCAGCCAGCTTGTAGCCCTGTCCCTTGCGAGTAATGACGTGGAGGAATTGCGGCCCTTTCAACTTCTGCAGATTCTGTAGTGTCGGGATAAGGGAGTCCAGATCGTGTCCATCGATCGGCCCGATATAGTTGAAACCGAGTTCTTCAAAGAGGGTGCCCGGCGTCAGCATTCCCTTTACGTGCTCCTCGACCCGGTTGGCGAACTCGAGCAGGGATGGCGATACGCCAAGAACCTTTTCCCCGGCACGTCTTGCTGCGTTGAAGGCGCTTCCGGAGAGAATACGGGCAAGGTATTTGTTGAGAGCGCCGACAGGGGGAGAAATCGACATGTCGTTGTCGTTGAGGATGACGAGCATGTTGGCGTCCGCCACGCCAGCATTGTTCATGGCTTCGAAAGCCTGGCCAGCGGACATTGCGCCGTCTCCGATGATGGCTACGGTTTTGCGCTCGTCTCCGTTGAGCTTGGCGGCCATGGCCATGCCGAGTGCGGCTGATATGGATGTCGACGAATGGCCCACGCCGAAGGTGTCGTACGGGCTTTCGCTTCGCTTGGGGAAGCCCGAGACTCCACCGTGCGTGCGCAATTTCGCCATTCCGGCGCGGCGCCCGGTAAGTACCTTATGCGCGTAGGTCTGGTGGCCGACATCCCAGACGAGTCGATCGATCGGCGTATCGAAAACGTAATGGAGGGCAATCGTCAGTTCGACGGTGCCGAGATTGGACGAGAGGTGTCCGCCTGTCCGGGATACCGATTCGACAAGAAAATTGCGCAATTCCTCAGCCAATTGCGGTAGCTGTTTCCGGTCCAGTTCGCGAAGTTGTGCCGGTTCGCTGATGGTGTCGAGCAGAGGATAGATTGTCATGGTGTGTCGCGGTCCTGCGTGGATAGCCGCTCCTGGCCGGTAACCCCGGCCTGGAGCGGCTTAAAACTTGCGCTGGGTGATGAAGTTGGTCAGTTCAACCAATCGTTGCGCGCTTTCGCCGAAAACCGCCAGCGATTCCAAAGCTTGGGCTCTAAGGTCGTCGGCGAATTCCCGTGCGCGCTCGAGTCCCATCAGGCCGACATAGGTCGGCTTGTCTGCTGCCGAATCCTTGCCCGCCGTCTTGCCGAGCGTCGCTGTACTTGCCGTGCAGTCGAGGATGTCATCGACCACTTGGAAGAGCAGCCCGGCGCGCCTGGAAAAGCGATCGAGTGCCTCGCGTGCTTCGTGCGTCAGTGGGTTTCCGCAAAGGCCACCAAGCAGGACTGCTGCCCGGATCAACGCACCGGTTTTCAGTGCATGCATGAGTTCCAGTTCGGGCAGGCCGAGCGTGCGGCCAACCGAATCGAGATCAATGGCCTGCCCGCCGGCCATGCCAAGCGATCCGCTGGCATGGGCGAGGACGCGCAGCATCTCGAGCTGGATTTTGGCGTCGCCGAGATTGTCGCGAGTGAGCAACTCGAAAGCCAGGGTCTGCAGGCTGTCCCCGACGAGGAGCGCCGTTGCTTCGCCGTATTCGACATGGCACGTCGGGCGGCCGCGGCGCAGCACATCGTTGTCCATACACGGCAAGTCGTCGTGAACCAGCGAGTAAGCGTGAATCATTTCCACGGCGCAGGAGACGATTTCCAGCTTGTCCGGCTCCGCCAGGCAGAGCTCCCCTGCGGCAAACGCTAGCAGTGGCCGTACTCGCTTGCCGCCATTCAGGCAGGAATAGCGCATGGCCTGATGCAGTCGGGCAGGGATGGACTCCTCTGGCGGCAGATAACGGGAAAGAGCCTCCTCGACTCTCTTCTGAATGGCCGCCATCCATTCCGGGAACGGAGTCTGGCGATGGTCGGGATGGATATCTACGTTCATCAGGATTCGCCTCGGGAAGGGTCAAAGTCACGCAATACGCCATTCTCGAGCAAGCGGATCTTGTCTTCCGCGTCGCCGAGCTGATTCTGGCAGTGCTTGAGCAGTACGCTACCACGCTGGTAAGCCGAGATAGATTCCTCGAGGGTAAGGCTTCCACTTTCCATTTTCTGAACGATTTGCTCGAGTTCGGCAAGGGCAGTCTCGAATGTCGCTTCCGGTGGATTTTTCGGCGTGGATGGCGTTGCGTCGCCACCAACCTTTTCGTCTGCGTTTGATCGGACCATGGCGTGAAAACGACTAAAACATTGAAAAATAGCTCAAGAATAACATCACGGTCAAATGGAAAGCGGGGCTTGGCGATAGAATGCACGTTGCCCAATCAAATTGCCGCGTCTGCGAAGGCTCGGGCAAGTTCATTACCTCCTCCGATCCGGAACACCATGCAGTCCTTGTGGATGATCATCGCCAGTTTCTTCTTTGCCTGCATGGGCGTTTGCGTGAAGCTGGCGTCCTCACAATACTTGGCGGCGGAAATCGTATTTTATCGGTCATTCATCAATCTCCTCTTCTTGCTGGTACTGGTGAAGGCGCGCGGGATTCCGGTCAAGACGCCTTTGTGGGGGCTCCATGTCCTGCGTAGCGGCAGTGGATGCGTTTCCCTGATGCTGTACTTCTATGCAATATCGATGCTCCCGCTCGCATCAGCCGTAACGCTGTCCTATACATCGCCGCTGTTTCTCGCCGTCTATCTGGTTTTGCTCGGCAAGGCGCGTCTGCGCGGTGGAATGATATTTGCGTTGGTACTTGGTTTTTTCGGTGTGATACTGCTGCTGCGGCCGTCGTTTCAAGCTGACCAACTGTTTGGTGGGGTGATTGGTCTGGCGAGCGGAATGGTTGCCGGGCTCGCCTACTTCAACGTGAAGGAGCTTGGCGCGCGCGGCGAGGCGGAAGAACGGATCGTATTCTATTTTGCTCTCGTAACCACCGCCGTAAGCACCGTGTGGATGGCATTCTTCGAGTTTCACGCCGTTGATTGGCACGGCGGGTTGTTGCTTCTGGGCGTCGGCACTTTCGGAACGCTGGCGCAACTGGTGATGACCCGGGCCTACAAGCGGGGTAATGCCCTGGCATCGGCAAGCCTGGCTTATTCGACAGTGATCTTTGCCAGCCTTTTCGGCATGCTGTTCTGGAAAGAAACGTTGACTGCTGGCGCTTGGTCGGCGATTGCGCTGATCGTGTGCAGCGGTGTTTTTTCAACCTGGTATTCCCGGGCGAATCCTGCAGATCAGGACTGATGTTAAACTCTGGACGCAAAAGGAGGAGTTGTCATGATTGTCATTCAGAATCAGAACAGCCGCGTCTCGGTCAATGTGTACGGAGAGTTTACTCTGGCGGACTTCAAGGAGTTCGAGGAGACGGTGAATTACAAGGTCAAATTTGAAGGACCGGTAGACCTGTTCTTGGATCTTCGCGAAATGGCTGATTTCACACTGGATGTGGCATGGGAGGACATTGTCTTTGCTCGCGCGCATCCCAACGACTTTAAGCGGATCGCCGTCGTTACGCAAAGCCAGTGGGTCGCCTGGAGCGCATGGCTGTCGCATATATTCGTCAGCGCCGAGATGCGGGTGTTCGACGACAATACTGAAGCCGCTGCGTGGCTCGATTTGGAGGAGGCTGGGGAGTGACGTTCAACACGCTGATTTCCTGCGAAGAACTGGCGCAGCATCTGGATGATCCGGCATGGCGGATTTTCGATTGCCGCCACATGTTGTCCGACGTCGGTTACGGAGAAAAAGCCTACGCTGAAGGGCATCTGCCGGGCGCCGTGTTCATGCATCTCGATCGAGACTTGTCCGGGCCAATGAATGGTCGGAACGGACGGCATCCGCTCCCGGATGCGAGACTTCTGGCAGGGAAGATGGGTGCCTCCGGGGTTGGTCGGCAGACACAGGTTGTTGTCTACGATGACGATGGTGGGATGTACGCCGTGCGATTGTGGTGGCTGTTGCGCTGGATGGGGCATGATCACGTTGCGGTCCTCGACGGGAGCATTCGTCAGTGGAGAAGCCAAGGGCTGCCATTGACTACCGATGTGCCGAACTACGCCCCCGTGGATTTCCAGCTCGAACTGCGGGATTGGGTCGTGACATCCGATCAGGTCGAGGCCAATCTGAAAACTAACGACTTCTGCCTGATCGATGCGCGTGGCCCGGACCGTTTTCGTGGCGAAAATGAAACCATGGATCCGGTTGGCGGACATGTCCCGGATGCCCGAAACCGGTTCTTCAGGGACAACCTCGATGCCGGGTTTTTCCGTCCCGCTGCTGAGTTACGCCAGGAATATCTCGGCGTTCTGGCTGGCGTCGAGCCTTCTCAGGTCGTGATGTACTGTGGCTCGGGGGTGACGGCGTGCCACAATCTCTTGGCCATGGAGATTGCGGGTTTGCCGGGGGCCAGATTGTATGCGGGTTCGTGGAGCGAATGGTGCTCTGATCCGCTGCGGCCCGTCGCTCACTAAGGGCATGTCCGGCAGGACCGAAAACCCGGTCCCCGCCGGCTGTGGGATGGCTTACTCCGCGTTGATCGATTCCAGTGCGCCGTTCAGGGCTCGTTCAAATATGGCGTCCTCCCGGACTATGGTAGCCTTGCCGTCACGAATCTGGCGAGCCAGAGCGTCCGGGGCAATCGAGATGGCCTTGGCTGAGCGGTGATTGCTGAACAGCAGGATGCCGCGTTGCGGGCTGATCCAGTTGAGGCGTTCGCGATTGGCATTCCCCTCGTCATCAATGAACTCCACCCAGTCGCCTCGGTGCAATTCATTCACCTGCTGGAAAATGTCTCGGTCGCCGGGGCGCCATACCGGGCTGGCGCCGACAAGGATGACTTCCTCTACCTGGACTCCGTTATCGATCGTTCGTGTTACCAGCAGGTCTCCTTCTGCAGGATGTGTGATCGGGGAGTCCTGCTCGAATGGAGAAGAGGTTTGCGGAAGCGCTTGCTCGGTGACTTCCCCTTTCAGCGCGGCCGAGTGAAACTTCACCAGCGCGTCGAAGAAGGCAGTTCTCATGGCGGGCGTGATTTCGGTTTTGTCCAGTCCTTTGTTCAGCGTGGCCAGCAATCGGGGAAGCAGGCCGATCAGTTTGAGTCGGTCATCGGAATTTTTCTTGGGCGTAATGCTCCAGGCCAGATCTTTCATGACTTCGATCGAGGATGGCCATTCCGCTTGGGCGTCAGCGTTGCCGACCGCGATCTTCTGCAACACGGCGACCCAGTGCTCCGCGATAAAATCTTCCAACACCTTGGGTTGCGGGTTGTCTTTCAAGAAAGAGCGGGTTGCACGTTGCGCACGTTCCCACCCTTCGGCCTCGATTTCGTGCTGGATGACAATGTTTGCTGCCGCAAGCGCCGTTTCGTCTTCCTCGGCCTCGCGCTCGTTAACGAACGATTCAAGTTCTTCTAGGGCGGTGCCGAAGATTTCTACGTCTTCCTCGAACTCGGCCTGGATGCGGTCAACGAGTTCGGCCATCTTCCCGTAGAAAGGATCGCTCTCATCGACGGCATTGCCCCAGCGAATTGCAATTCCGGAAATACTGGACAGGAAGCGCCGCGTCGGGTGTTGGCGTTCGGCAAAGAAACCCGGGTTCAGCATGGCGACTTTCAGAACCGGAATCTGCAAGCGGCTGATCAGGGCCTTAATGGCGAGAGGAATGCGTACGTCATCGAAAATGAAATCGAAAAGCATGGCGACGATGTCCATCGTCACCGCCTCGAGTCCGCTCGCCTGCTTGGCATCTTCCGAATCGCGGACCAGACGCACCTGGTTGATGATTACATCCCCGGTTTCACCGGCCGATGTGTGCTGGCGCTCGTTCAATGTCGCCAGCAGCAGCTGGTTGATCGTCGCCGAGTCAAGAGACGGCGGGGCTTGATTCGTGATTGTTCCGGCTGCGCTCGAAATCCCGCCGAAAGCGCTTCCATGTCCAGCCACAGCACCGAAAGCGCCGACTTGCGCCGGAGGGGCTGAGCGAGCCTGAGCAATACGTTGCAATGCTTCGAGGATGCTCTCGCCGCTAATAGAAGGAGAAAGGCTGCCTGCCGGATGATCCGTCGTCGCAGCGGCAACGACATCAGCCGATGTTGATTTTCCTGTTGGAGCGCTCCGCTGGTAGCTACGTTTGATATCGGGGAGTATCCCTCGTTCAATCAGGTAACCATTGATTTGCCGGTAGATGTCGGGCAGCACCCCGTGAAGATGGCGTTCGAGACGACGCAGCAGTATCAAGCGCGACTCGGCGTCTGCGCTGATCGTGGCGCATGAATCTGTCAGCGATCGACAAATCACCGGTGGCGCTAGCGGATTGTCCGCTTCGTCGTAATGTTCTTCATGTCCGAGCAAGGCCGCAACGCGGCGGTTGAGGGTGTAAAGTTCTCCGTCGCAGGTTTCCGAGAGTTGGGCAGAGAATTCACGAATGACGATATGCTCGGAAAGGTCGGCATCGTCCATCAACTGCAAGCCCTCGAAATCCGGGATGTCTAGAGGAGCCTCGGCCTTTTTGTCTTGTTGCCAGGCTTGATCCTGCGATCTCTCGGATTCGGCGGACAGTTCCCGCCGAAACGTTTCCACAAAGTGGGGCCAGTCCTTATCGATATCGGCCCGCAAATCTAGGTAGCGGGTCTGTTGCAATCGTTCCCGGGTTGAATCGGCGAGGACGAACAGTTCCTCAGAAACAGCTGTCGCTACTTCGCGCAGCCAAGTGCATAAGCCGCTGACCAGTTGATCCCGGCATTCAGTTAGGATTCTATGGCCGGGACTGCGATTGCGCCCCAGTCCGTTGAGCGAAACAACCCTCTTCGCGTTCGTGGAAAATTGTGTCATGGCGTTGCCCTCGCGCAGATGCTTGCCAGTATGTGCGTCTTGAAGGTTGGCGACGGGGCAGGGCGACGAACGGAGAAAGACGGCCCAGCGGCGGTTTCAATCCGACTAGCGGTGGGATGCTTCTCGAAAAAACGAACCACGATCGACCTCGCTTTCTGGTAGTCCCGCTGCCTTTGCCTCAGATGACTTTAGGCCGGTGACTTTGCGTCGCCGTCTTTCGACGGGTTTGCCCTGTTTCAGAGGCCGGCCTCAAACCCTGGGCCAACCTGGTGTCTCGCGTTGCACATTGCCGCAATGACGGCCGGAAACCGCCACGCTGTGTACCACAAGGCATGCACACCAAATATTATCCGAAAGCTCTAGAAAATCAAGCGCCTTCGTTTATCCTGGGGATACCCTGGATAGCGCCCAGGAGATATGTTCACGCACCAGAGTAGATGGGTGGTCGGCGCGGGCGTGGAGCACAGTGAATGCGGTCTTCGACGGTCCGCTGTTACCCAGGGCCACGGCAATATTGCGCAACCAGCGCTCGTGCCCTATGCGGCGGATGGGGCTGCCGGCCAGGCGTTTTTCGAATTCCTGTTCGCTCCATGCAAATAGGTCAGTAAGCAAAGGGGCGTCCAGCTTGTTCCTCACAGCAAAGTCCGGGTCGCCGATTCGTGCGAAGCGATTCCAGGGGCAACATGTTTGGCAATCGTCGCATCCGTAGATGCGGTTGCCGATCAGCGGACGCAGTGCGGAGGGAATTGGTCCGCTCAATTCGATCGTCAGGTAGGAAATGCACCGGCGGGCATCAAGTTCATAGGGCGCAACAATGGCCGATGTCGGGCAGGCTTCGATGCAACGGGTACAGGTGCCGCAATGACCTGTGTCCGGGGTGTCCAGAGGAAGATCCAGAGAAGTGTAGATTTCACCGAGAAAGTGCCACGATCCTTCTCGAGTGAGGGAAAGCGTGTGTTTCCCGCGCCAGGCGATACCGGCTTGCCGGGCGAAATCGACTTCCATGACCGGGGCCGAGTCGGAGAATACACGGTAGCTGAATGGCTGTTCGCTTTGCGCGGCAATAAGTGCTGCTCTGATGCGCACTCCCAATTGCTGCAATCGTCCTCGGACGGTCTTGTGATAGTCACGGCCGAGTGCATAGCGTGAAACGTAGCCCATCGCACTGTTGGCGAGTACCTCCGCGCTTTCAGCCGCTCGCGGCCAATACGGCATTCGCGCAGAAATGACCGTCATTGTGGTGGGAACCAGTTCGGCTGGCTGGGTGCGCAAGCGGGCATGTTTGGCCATATAATCCATCTCGCCGTGGCGGCCGAGTTCCAGCCAGCGCAGAAAGCGGGGTGCGGCCTCCGAGACATCGGCGCGGGAAATACCGATCGAGGTGAAGCCGAGTTCCGCTCCCCAGTCTTTGATTTTTCCGACCAGCACAGTTTTGTCAATTCCCTTTGCCACGCCTCTTTCAGCGTTGGCTATGTCGGAGTGATTCGTTTGCATAGCCCCAATCATAGTTCCTTTCACGCGCAGGCATTACTAACGCTGAGTCTTCCAGATGAACCGGCAACCAATGCGCTTGGACGTCTGATTGCGCCGATATTGGCCCCCGGCATGGTTATCTGGCTAGACGGAGATCTTGGTGCAGGCAAGACCACGCTGGTTCGCGCCTTGTTGCGGAGCCTTGGTTACACCGGTCCTGTGAAAAGCCCTACTTACACCTTGGTTGAAGTTTACGTAATTTCGAGCATATACTGGTATCACTTTGATTTTTATCGTTTCAATGATCCTGAAGAGTTTGCTGATGCTGGTATGGCCGAATATTTCCGTGACGATGCCGTCTGTCTGGTCGAATGGCCGGAGAAGGCCGCGGGGCATGTCCCGCAGCCCGATCTTTCGCTCGTCTTCAGCTTTCCGGCAAATCAGCGGTGTTCAGGGCGAGTGCTCGAACTTTCAGCATATTCCGAGCGAGGGAAGGCATGTCTGAAGACTCTCGCAAACCACATTCAGGGCGACGCGGACTGATCAAGCTGGCAGGGGCTTCGCTTTTTCTGCTGGTGACGCCTGTCGGTCGGGCGGCCATGGCGCGTCAGTCAGGTGTCGTTGCCGTGAGGGTCTGGCCGGCTGCCGATTACACGCGCGTAACCATTGAACTCGGGGCGCCGCTGAAATTCACCTATTTCACGGTAAAGAATCCGGAACGTCTCGTTGTCGACCTCGAGGGGATTGAATTCAATACGGTACTTGAAGGGTTGTCGAACAAGATCGCCACCGACGATCCGAATATCAAGCTATTGCGTGCCGGTCGTTTCAAACCAGGGGTGGTGCGGCTGGTGATGGAATTGAAAAACGAGGTTCGGCCGCAGGTGTTCGAGTTGCCTCCAGTCGGGAACTATGGCCACCGGCTCGTGCTTGACGTCTATCCATTGGAACCTCCGGACCCTCTGATGCAGTTGCTGGAAAAGAACGAGTTCAATAATGAATCTGAAAAGCCGCTCGAAACGCGGGAAGTCGCGAGAGTCGAACCTCAGCGGCCGGGGCGCCCGATAGTTGATCGCCTGGTAACCATTACTCTCGATCCCGGGCACGGCGGCGAGGATCCAGGGGCCGTAGGTCGCCGGGGTAGCTACGAGAAAGACGTTACGTTGGCGATTGCCAAGCGACTGAAGGCGAAGATCGATGCCGAGCCGAATATGCGGGCCGTTCTTACTCGGGATACCGATTTCTTCGTGCCGCTGCATATGAGGGTGCAGAAGGCCCGTCGCCTTCGTTCCGACTTGTTCGTTTCCATTCATGCCGATGCCTTTACGCGACCGGATGCCAACGGTTCATCGGTCTTCGCGCTCTCAGAAAACGGCGCTTCAAGTTCGGCCGCACGTTATTTGGCGCAAAAGGAAAATTCTGCCGATCTGATAGGCGGGGTGAACTTGGACGTCAAGGATCCGGTGCTGGCGCGTACGTTGCTCGATCTCTCTCAGACGGCCACGATCAGTGACAGTCTGAAGCTCGGGAAAGCGGTCCTGAACGAAATCGGCGGTATAAACCGCTTGCACAAGGCTGGCGTGGAGCAGGCGGGATTTGCCGTGCTCAAGGCCCCCGATATTCCATCCATCCTCATTGAAACCGCGTTCATCTCGAATCCCGAAGAGGAGAAGCGCCTTAACGACGATGTGTATCAGGACAAAATGGCTGAAGCCATCATTGCAGGGGTTCGCAAGTATTTCTCGAAGAATCCGCCGTTAGCTAAATCGAAGTTGGCCAGCCTGGATTGAGAAGCCGGAAGCCGCCCCAGCGCTTCTTGAAGGGCCTTCCTTGGTATTTTCGATTTCTGGGAAAAAAGCGGTTTTGCTGGATAGTAAGGGCTAACTATTTATAAACAACTAGTTAGCCTGTCTGTTGCAGAAATGTCTCAATTTTTTAGGAAAAGATGTTGACGCCCGTGTTTGGGGCTGTATAATTCGCATCTTTCGTTGCAGGCGCAACAGGCAAAAAGTAACGAAATCAAAGGGTTATGGTGTTTTTGGGTTGCAGCAAGCGATTCAAAAATAAATTCTGAAAAGAGTTGACGTCATCAAAATCCTCTGTATAATGCGCACCTTCGCTGCTGACACAGAGCGACGAAGCAACTAAGTGGTTGTTTTGACTGATCTTTAAAAATTGGACGATTGAT
>DBMG01000117.1 GCA_002304785.1 Candidatus Accumulibacter sp. UBA704
GCTCAAATTTTGCCTTAGCCATTGCCGGTACCTCAAACGTTAGAAGTTAAAAAACCTTGATGCCATTACTAAATTCGTGGTGCCCATGGGCAGGATTGAACTGCCGGCCTCTCCCTTACCAAGGGAGTGCTCTACCACTGAGCTACATGGGCATCCTGCTCGCAACTCAATCAATCACTGAATCACAGCGTGGAGCGGGTGAAGGGAATCGAACCCTCGTCTTAAGCTTGGAAGGCTTCAGCTCTACCATTGAGCTACACCCGCAAAACCATACCCGCAGCGTTACCAACTACAACCGCTACAGCAACATCGTTCTTGGTGGAGGGAGAAGGATTCGAACCTTCGAAGGCAGAGCCGTCAGATTTACAGTCTGATCCCGTTGACCGCTTGGGTATCCCTCCAACTCGGAACCGTCAATTTTTGCACACCATCAGCGATCGTGTCAACCGGCGGTTCCAGTCAGGCGCGTATGATAGCAGAAATCATGCCGAAACGACGGGTTTTTTCTGTTTTCAGGTCGAATCGGCTTCAGAAAATTGGTAATCTGAACGCCACTCTTCGTGGCAGACCACGACTTTTCGCCCACACCGCATGAACGCGCCACGCCTAAATCAGGGGAACCACCCCCATTCCCGCCACATTGCACTTCAGTTTGCCGCCGTTTTGGCCGTACTGGGAGTTACCTGGCCATGCTATTTGTTTCTCGGGAAACCGTTGCCTTGGCTCGATGTGTCGGTCCTGATCGGTGGAGTGGCGCTGCTGTTCGCTACCCTGACCCGACAGTTCTGGTGGTGGAAAACAATCCACGCCGTTTTTGCGCCGGCCGCCTTCGCTTTATTGAAGCTGCAAATACGCCCCGAATGGTATTTGCTGGCGTTCGCGATTCTTTTCCTGTTCTATCGCGGCGCCTTATCGGGACAAATCCCGCTTTATTTCTCGAACAGGCGGTCCGCCGCCGCGCTCATTCACTTTTTTTCCGACAATCCTCCCGCCAGGATCATCGATCTCGGGGCCGGGATTGGTAGCATGGTATGCCCTCTTGCAGAAGGATTGACAAGCACTCGAGTTAAAGGTGTTGAAAACGCCTATCTGCCGTGGCTGATCGGGCGATTGCGAACCGCTCGACTGGCGAACTGCCGCTGGTCGCTGGGAGATTTCTGGAATGAGCCCCTCGCCGACTACGATGTCGTCTACGCGTTCCTCTCACCCGCTCCGATGTCCGACCTATGGCTCAAGATCAAGAGGGAGATGCAACCAGGGACCTTATTCATAAGCAACAGTTTTCATGTGCCGGAACTGGAAGCCAGCTTCGTCATTGAGGTTGCTGACACAAGAGAAACCCGCCTTTTCTGTTACCGTGTTTGAACACAGTCAATCAAGACGGATACCGCGTCGAGCAACCACCACCATGGCCTGGGTTCTACTCGAAACACCGAGCAACTTGAAAATCGCCGTCAAATGAATCTTGATGGTCCCCTCGGACAAACCGAGAAGCGCCCCGATATCGCGATTCGACTTACCCCTGACCATCAACCCAAGAACCTCGGCCTGCCGCTCGGTGAGTCCAAAATCCGCCGGATCGGCGTCGCCCTCCCCTATCGGCATGTGCGGCGAAGCCACGAACGCCTTTTTCTGCGAAACATCCGGGGAAAAGACATTGCCGGCAAGTACTTCGCGCAATACGGAGAGCAGACGGTCGCTGGAGTAGGTTTTGGAAACAAAAGCGGCCGCGCCATTTTTCATCGTCTTGTTGACGGTATGAACATCGTCGTATGCGGAAAGGATGACCACAGGCATAGACGGGTATCGCTGCCGGAACGACTTCAGACAGCTCAAACCATCAACACCAGGCAGCCCCAGATCGAGAAGCACCAGATCAAAGACGTGCCCTTGTTCCAGCAACAGGTTGGCGCCATCGAAATCGGACACCTCGAAAACGTCCACTTCCGTTTCCTCGAGTTGCCTCAACGTTTGTACAAGCCCTTCCCTGACCAGGGCATGATCTTCAACAACAAGCAGCTTGACCATTGGAGTACACCAAAACAGTTTTATTGTGATTCTGGCCGACAACAAACCGGTACCACCAGAGCATCGTTTTCATACATTGAAGGCATTGCACTATAAGCGAAACCGCCTCTCATCGCTTGACAATATTCGCTAATCCAGAACGTTTTCACCCTCTTTTGCCACGACGAACGCCTCCCTGCCATAAGCATTTTCAATGTCGTCCATCGTCGATAGCAAGCTGGCAAGGCCGGCCGGCTTGAACAGTATTTTCCACCCGGAGGCCTTCGTCAGCCTGATACGATCCGAAGCCGTCTCCCCGGTCATCAGGATCGCCTTGATTGGAACAGGCGACCGGGACTGGATTGTGTCGAGCAACTGAATTCCATTCATTCCCGGGAGAACAAAATCGGAAATGTAGAAATCGCCTCCGAGCAGGAGCGGCGAAGCAATCGCGTCCTCCGCATTCGAGAATAGCTCGACATGCATCCCCACGGCCTGAAGGGACAACCGGATCGACATGGCGACCACGGGATCATCCTCGACAACGATAACTTTCCAGTTTGCAAAACGCGAGCAATCAATAGTTGCGGGAGGGGGACTGCCCTTTTCCGCCTCAATTGTCGGCAAACCAATCGCCTCAAGAATTAACGGGACCGCAATTTCAAACACCGATCCTTTTCCGGGTTTGGAACGATAAGCAACATCTCCTCCCAACAACCGTGCCGTTCGCCTTGCTATCGACAAACCGATTCCCAGACCTTTCGCCCTATCTCGCGCAGAATTCCCGACCTGAAAACACTCTTCGAAAATCCTCTCCCCGAAAACCGAGTCGATCCCTATCCCCGTGTCCCACACCTGAATCACTCCTAACGACCCTCGCCTGCGGAAGCCGACCAGCACTCCGCCCGTATTCGTGTATTTGAATGCATTGTCGAGGAGGTTGCGCAATACACGGAGCAACAAACCTGGATCAGTCTGCAGGATCGGGGCCCGGAACGGATAGGAGAACTTGAAGCGAAGGTTTCTTTGATGAGCCAGCGACGAGAACTCCTCATCAACAGCTTTAAACACATCCTCGACCTCAACCTTCTTCATCTGAGGCTGAATCAGGCCCGCATCGAGTTTCGAAATATCGAGAAGGGAGTAAAGCAGATCGCTTAACGAACGGACCGAGAGAGACAGGAAATGCGCAATCTTCTCTTGCTCATCGTTCAAGCCGGCCCTGCCGAGGGCGTCTTTGAAAAGATTGATGGCCTGAATCGGCTGCCGAAGATCGTGGCTAGCTGCCGCAAGAAACCGGGTTTTTGCCTGGCTGGCCAACTCGGCTTGCTGCTTCGCAACCAACAACTCTCTCTCAACGCTCTTCAGAGGAGAGATATCGGTTTGCGCAACGATATAGCCGGTGACGGCTCCATCTTCGTCACTTTCCGCCCTGGCTTCTCCGATAACGTGCACCGTATCGCCATTCGGCCTGATCAGACGATATTCGCCGACACATGTTTCCTGTTTCCCGATTTTGTCTATCCACGACTCTCTTACGTGCTGGCGATCGTCGGGATGCACCAATTCCGACCAGTCTCTCCCGATCAGTGCTTCCCGAGTCCGCCCCGTAATCAGCAAATTGCGGTCATTGACGAATGCACATTTGCCCGCTTGATCGAAACGGGCAATGCCTACCGGCACCACCTGCACCAGATCGCTGAACCTGGCCTCGCTATGCGCCAGACTGGAGAGAATCACTGCCTCGCGCTCGCGCATCCGCCCCAGTCGCATAAGGAGAACTACCACCATGCCAACAACAACAAGCACGACAACGCACACGACGAGGACCTGCGAGTACCATCCAGCCAAGACACTCTGACGATCGAATCCCACTGCGAAATAGAAAGGATAATTCGGAACACCTTTCACGCTCGTGACATAGTTCGCCAGATCGGGCTCGCCTCCTGATGCACTCCTCACAACCGCTTCCATCGCCCCCTCGGCAAGCGCGGCCACGAAAGCGTGATCTGCGACAAGCGGTTTGTTGACCTCTTCGGGTGTCTCCGGCCACCGCATAACGAGCGCGTGCGAATCTCGTCGCCTCAGTGCCACGAAGCCATAGTCTCCGACATTCAACGAGCCTAACTGCGCCCGGTACGATTCAAGATCGAAAGGACTCAGTACCGTTCCGAGAAACCGCCCCTTTCCATTACGAATTGCTCGGGCAATTACCAGAACATCCTTTCCGGACAAGCCGCTTTTTATCACGCTGGAAAAAACTAGATCCACCGAAGGATCGTCACGCAAGCTCTTGAAATAGTCACGGTCAGCGATATTAAAGGCCGGTGCCGGCACACTCTCCGAGGAATAGAGAGCTCCACCATTAGCGTCATGCACATGCAGACCACCCATGCCCTCGACGTTGATCAACCGGCTTGTCAGACGTGAGTTGATTTGTTGCTGATACTGCGGCACTGCGGTCCGCTCCAGCGCGTCCGGAGAAATCTCCGCGGCCAGCACGGCAAGGTCTGCATCGGTCCGGCGCAACGCGTCATAGAGTTGCGTCTGCAAGATTGTGGCCAAGTTACGCGTGCCGACCTCAGCCTTCCTGAGTTGCTCGCGATAACCCGCCAGGAGCAGGTACCCCAAGAGGAACAGCACCAGAATTACTACGGCCGCTAGCAGCAGGCGTGGCATCCTGCTGCGCATCTGCATCACTCTCGCCCGGTTTTCCATGGCTGACATATCTCCTGCTTGACGGAAAACCATCGTCTCCCTGCTTCGCCGAATCACTTTCCCCGCCCGATTCCGGCGAGGTCTGCATCTTTCTGCCAGCCGCTTCGTTCCAGACTTGAATTCGCGTAGATCCGGCTCTCCTCCGGCGTCTGTTCGACGAACGTCTCGACCAGCCTGCGCAAATGGCTTATCTGCGGTGGCAATGTGCCGAAGAAGAGTATCCAATCGCCACGGCGTACCAGAATCGTCGGGAAGTTCTCCACATCCAGATTGCCCAGAGAGTCCGCCTGATCCTCGATATCCAGCCAGAGAAACCTGACCCCTTCAAACTGGTCAGTCAGCTTTTCGAATCCGTCGCGATACTCGCGGCACGTACCGCACCATTCTGCACACAGGCATACCACCAAAAAAGAGTCGCGAGAAGGCTGCGCACATGCAGGATCAGGCTGGTACATACGTTTTCAAACTCGTGCAGGATCATCAACAAATGCCGTATTTGTTTCGCCCATACGGTTCCCCGGGGAATCTCGGCCACCCAATTCGCCGCAGGACGACACCAATTGCAGCGGTAACCGGGCACGCGGCGAACACGATCGCGGAGGGGAAAGCCGTGCGACATATTAGCGCAAGCCACCCTATAACAGACAAGGACAAGAGCACCCCGCCACCCTTCTCAGCAACTCCGCACTCTCCCTTCTC
Organism: Candidatus Accumulibacter sp. UBA704; assembly: GCA_002304785.1. Taxonomy (GTDB): domain Bacteria; phylum Pseudomonadota; class Gammaproteobacteria; order Burkholderiales; family Rhodocyclaceae; genus Propionivibrio. The sequence continues at coordinate 5,425 of DBMG01000117.1, forward strand.
CAGGCAAAAACTACTTGCACTTGGCTATCCGGTCATAAGAGGTAGAATGAAAACGTTGTGTTGAATCTTGCGTAATCGGTAGCTCGACAAGGGGTGTTGCCTGATTTTCGCCCTGCGACGAGCGCGTTCGTGATAATTGGGGGAAAACATGAGTCAGAACAACACGGTCAACCTTCGTACTGTAGCACTCGTCGGCCACGGCGCCGCCGGCAAGACCACCCTTGCCGAAACGCTGCTTGCTTCGGCCGGCGCAATCACCAGCAGAGGATCAATTGAAAAGGGCAATACCGTCTGCGATTTCGACCCGCAGGAAAAAGAGCTAGGCCATTCCCTGAATTCCGCCATAGCCAGTTTTGACTGGCTCGACGCCAGGATCCACCTCATCGACACTCCCGGATACCCGGATTTTGCCGGGCAGGCCATTGGCGCTCTCGCCGCAGTTGACACTGCTCTGATCGTCGTCAACGCCCAAACCGGCATCGAACTGTCCACCGAACGCATGATGAAACTCTCCGCGGCGCGCAACCTCTGCCGCATGATCGTAATCAACAAAATTGATGCGGAAAACGTCGACCTGCCCAAGTTGGTTGGAGAAATCCGTGACTGTTTCGGGCGCGAATGCATGTTGCTCGACCTCCCCGCGCACCATGGCCAAGACGTTGTCGAATTACTCGGTCACGATAGCGGAGACAGCGACTTTGAATCCGTGGCCACGGCGCATCGCGCACTGATCGACCAGATCGTCGAAGAAGACGAGGATCTTCTAGCACGGTATCTCGACGAAGGCGCCGACCCGAGCGCTGAAGAACTGCACGCACCTTTTGAGAAAGCGTTGCGCGCGGGCCACCTGATTCCGATCTTGTTCGTTTCTGCAAAGACCGGGGCAGGGATTCCCCAGTTGCTCGACGCACTGGCGAAGCTAGCCCCGAACCCAACCGAGGGCAACCCACCTCCGTTCTTCAAAGGCGAACTCAGCGATCCAAACAGTTCGCCATTCGACGCGATTCCAGACCCGAACAAGCACGTGCTTGCACATGTTTTCAAGGTCGTCAGCGATCCGTTCGTCGGCAAACTCGGCGTATTCCGGGTCCATCAGGGAACCATCAAGAAAGAGACACCTCTCTTTGTTGGCGACGCCAAACGCGCCTTCAAGGTCGGGCATTTGTACCGGCTTCAGGGCAAGGATTACGTCGAGGTCGAGACACTGATTCCTGGAGACATCGGGGCGATAGCAAAGGTTGACGAAATCGATTTCGATTGCGTGCTTCACGATTCGCATGACGAGGACCACATCCACCTCAAGCCGCTTGAATTCCCCGAGCCCATGCAAGGACTGGCGGTCGAAACGAAGCGCAAAGCCGACGAACAACGACTCTTCGACGTCTTGCACAAGCTCGAGATCGAAGATCCCTGTTTCAAGGTCGAGCGCCATCCGACAACCAACGAAACAGTTATCCGCGGCCTGGGCGAAATGCACTTGCGTGCAAAACTGGCGCGCCTGGCCCAGCAGTACAAGATCGAGCTCGACACCAAACCTCCCCAGATCGCCTACCGCGAAACGATCACCAAGAAAGCCGAGGGACATTGCCGACACAAGAAGCAAAGCGGAGGAGCAGGTCAGTTCGGCGAGGTTATGCTGCGCGTTGAACCGCTCGAACGTGGCACCGGGTTTGAATTCGTCGACAGTGTCAAGGGTGGTGTGATTCCTGGCGTATTCATGGCATCGGTGGAGAAAGGCGTGCGCCAGGCTCTCGAAGACGGCGTCGTCGCGGGGTTCCCTGTGCATGACATCCGCGTCATCGTGCATGACGGCAAATCGCACTCCGTGGACAGCAAGGACATCGCTTTTTTCACGGCCGGCAGAAAAGCCACGATCCAAGCCATACAAGCAGCGTCGCCGATAATCCTGGAACCCGTGGTTGACATTGAAGTGCTGACGCCCGACGCCGCCGTAGGAGATCTTTCCGGCGACCTGTCGAGTAAGCGTGGCCAGGTGACCGGAACGCAGCCGCGAGGAACCGGCACCATGGCCATTAACGGCAAGGTACCGCTCGCCGAACTCGATGATTACCAGGGACGACTCAAGTCGCTGACGGGAGGACAAGGATCGTACAGCATTGCCTTCTCACACTACGCCCCGGTTCCGGCAACAACCCAGCAGCAGCTGGCATCGGAACACAAGACCGTCAGCCTGGACGACGACTGACCGCTGGCCGGTGCCATGGCGCTCAGCTCATGGCACCGGCTACCACCAGATTGAATGACATCAGCGTTGCCAGATCAAGCGCTGGAATTCAGGTTGCGGCGCGCCGCTTTTTCGAGCCGCGCCTTTTCAGCCAGCACCTTGTTGGCATAACCGCCTTCCGCATCCGAAGATCCGGCATAGTACTGCAGACCCGCTGTCAAATCGCCGCCACGCCGGATCGCCTCCTCGAGCACATAGACTCCAACCCGAATATTTACGGCCGGATCGAACAAATGGCGAGTTCCCGCGCCAACCGGCACCTTGTCCATGTGGAAACGCGGGATCACCTGCATCAAACCACGCGCGCCCATCGCACTTTCCGCAAAAGGATTGAAACCCGATTCGACACCGATGATTGCAAGAATCAGCAGAGGATCGATGCGACGCTCCCTGCCGATCAGTTCCGCGAATTCGAACACCGGCAGAACGGCCTCCGGAGAAACGCGGTAGCGCCGCTTTACATAGTCGAGAACGCCGGCATAATACGGCTTGAACCCTGAATTTCCGGCACTGTCGGCAGGAGTTTCTTGTGGCAACCCGACGGGCACCTTGACGACAGCGGCGGCTGGAAGAGCAGACTCTTCCTCGTTCTTCGACTCTGATGCGTTAAAGACAAAACCGACAATCCCGAGAACAAACAGCAGCCCGGCAATCATCACCACATACTGGAAGATACTGAAGACGGCATCCAAACTGCGTGCCATCGAAGTCTTGAGCGTAACGGATACAGACATGCTCTCTCCTTCACTGTTGTCATCGCGCAAACAGACAGACTTGCCGTGCGACAAACGGTTATAGGCGGGTGCAATGCCCCATTGCGCGGCGGAAGATCAAATTGCCGCAGGGCAGAACTACTTCAGAAACTGAGCAGACTCAGTTGTAGAGTTTTCCAAAGAACTTTGGTTCCCTTCTCCGCGACGCCCAAGGGGGCCGAAACGCGAAGGAGGGCGAACTCTAGTGACCGAAGCCATTTTTGTCAACACCGCGGCATCCGCAGCACTTCACCACCTCGCGCATGTCCCTTGCTCGGCGCCACGGGAATAAGCCGCCGTCCAGCAGCCGAAAAGGTAAAATCGATAGAATCATCTTCCAGATCAACATTTCATTTTCCGGCAATGCAGACAGGCACTTCCCCCGCTTCCACGCCCAACATCGGCGCCCACACGGAGAGTCCCTCGCTGTTGCCGCGTTATTTGACCCTTTGCTATCTGGCACTCATTGTCTATGCCAGTCTGCATCCGTTTTCCGGCTGGCGCGCACCGGGCATTTCGCCGCTCGTTTTCCTCGAAGCCGCGTGGCCCAGATACTGGACCGTATTCGATCTGGCAATCAACATCTTTGCTTATATGCCTCTGGCGTTTTTCATGACGCAAAGCTTCGGGCACCATTCGGGCAAGCCACTGGCATTTCTTGTATCTCTCCTGTTTGGGAGTCTTCTGAGCCTGACCATGGAAAGCGTGCAAACCTTCCTGCCATCGCGCGTCCCGTCGAATGTGGACCTCCTCTGCAACAGCATTGGATCTGGCCTTGGTGCGGCACTGTCGCTTTGGTGCGGAACCCGTTTCTTCAGCTGGACGGCACGTGTTCAGCAACTATGGCTGGCACCGATTCCGCATTTGGATTATGGGCTGATCCTGATCGGATTGTGGCTGCTCACGCAGCTTTCTCCAGAGACTCTTCTTTTCGGCGCAGGGGACCTTCGTCACCTCTTCGACATCACCCCGGCCGTTTTGTATGCCGCTCCGTCGTTCTTCGCCATGGAGACCGGCATCATAGTATGCAACACGATCGCAATCGGTCTTGTCATGCGCACCGTCCTTGCAACAAAGGGGCCGGTTCGCCGGACTTTGCCCTGGTTCTTCGTTGCCGCAATCCTGACTCGAACGCTCGCTGCGGCAATAGTGGTCGGACCTCAGAACGCCCTCGTCTGGCTGACGCCCGGAGCCGGCCTGGGGATGCTGATCGGAGGCATGGTGCTCGCCCTCGCCCTACTCCTGCCGGAACCTCTGCGCATAGCCCTCGCAGGGGTCTCGCTGATGGCCGGAACAGTACTCGTCAATCTCGCGCCGTTCAACCCGTATTCGGCTGCTGCTCTGGCCGCCTGGCGGCAGGGACACTTTCTGAATTTCAACGGACTGACTCGATTTGCGGCAAGTTTCTGGCCTTTCCTGGCACTCCCCTATCTCATCCTGCTCGGACGACGCGCCTGACAGGAAATGAACCTGGCCTATCGATTACTGACAAACCCAACCACGCGAAAAATCGGATATGAGCTACTACAAACATCACGTGTTTTTCTGTTGCAACCAGCGCCCGGACGGTGAAACGTGTTGCAACAATCTCGGCGCTACCGAGGCGCAGACTTACGCCAAGGACAGGATCGCCCAGCTGAAACTCAAGGGCCAAGGCAAGGTCCGTATCAACAAGGCCGGCTGCATGGACCGCTGTGACGCAGGACCGGTCCTCGTCGTGTATCCGGAAGCGGTGTGGTATCAGTACGTGGACACGGATGATGTCGAAGAGATCATCCAGGAACACCTCGTGCATGGACGCATCGTAGAGCGCCTGAAGATATAGCGGCGCATGAGACCTTATGAACAAACGCTGCGCGTCACCGGACGAGCCGGGACAATCGAAACAAAAGTCGAATCGCCGCCAGAGCCGAGAGGCATTGCGCTAATATGCCATCCACATCCATTGTTCGGCGGCACCAGCGAGAATAAGGTCGTGCATACCCTGGCGAGCACCTTCATCCGGCTCGGTTACGCCGCACTACGACCGGACTTCCGGGGTGTCGGTGGCAGCGAAGGACTGCATGACGAGGGTCGTGGAGAGACCGACGACATGCTTCTCGTCCTTGACGAAGCTAGGCATATATTCGGTGAACTACCTGTGGTGCTGGCCGGTTTCTCGTTCGGCGCCTATGTCCAGACCCGAGTCGCCGAGTCGCTGGCCGATTCCGGCCAGCCTGCACAGCGGCTGATCCTGGTCGGCACCGCCGCCGGCCATGTCGAAGGCGCCCGTCAGTATTCGACACGCGCCGTGCCGAAAGACACGCTGGTCATTCACGGATCGGCCGACACCACAGTGCCACTGGCCAATGTTCTGGCCTGGGCAGAACCTTTGGAACTGCCGGTCGTGGTCATTCCCGGTGCCGACCATTTTTTCCATCGCCGACTGCACCTCATTCGCGACGTCATTCTGCGCGCATGGTCACATTGAACCCCGAAGACGCACTCAGCGTTGCCGACCTGCACAAGAGCTACGACGACAACGAGGTCGTCGCCGGCATCGATTTTCGCGTACCGCGAGGCACGTGTTTTGGGCTCCTCGGCCCCAACGGCGCGGGGAAAACCACCACGTTGCGCTGCTGCCTCGGCCTGACGTTTCCGGACAGCGGAACGATCCGCCTGGGCGGGCATACTGTTCCTGAAGAGGCGGAGAAGGCCCGTGCCAACGTGGGAGTCGTACCTCAATTCGACAATCTGGATCCCGATTTCACCGTCCGCGAAAACCTCACAGTCTATGGCCGCTACTTCGGCCTCAGCAATGCCGAGATTCATGGCCACATCCCGGACCTGCTCGACTTTGCGGGACTGGTCGGCAAGGCGGACGCCCGCATCCAGACACTTTCGGGGGGGATGAAGCGGCGCCTTACCTTGGCGCGGGCGATGATTAACGACCCGGACATTATCTTCCTCGACGAGCCGACTACCGGTCTCGACCCGCAAGCACGCCACCTGATTTGGGACCGCATGAAACAGCTGACGACGCGTGGCAAAACGTTGATCCTGACCACGCACTTCATGGACGAAGCCGAACGCCTGTGCGATCGACTGGCCATCCTCGACCACGGCCACCTCATCGCCGAGGGAGCCCCCCACAGCCTGATCGCCACGCACATCGAACCTCAGGTGGTGGAGGTCTTTGGCGACGAGGCCGCCGAATGGGCCAATCAGCACAGCAGGCTTGGCGAGCGGGTCGAAGTGGCCGGCGAGACGGCGTTCTTCTATTGCCAGAACGTTGCGCCACTCCTCGCGGCACTCAAGGACAGACCCGCGCTGCGCTACCTGCACCGTCCCGCCACGCTGGAGGACGTGTTCATCAAGTTGACCGGGCGGGAATTGCGGGATTGACATGACATCGCCATCTCCCTATTCTCTTCCCCGCCCCGGCCTGCGTTGGCTGCCGGTGTGGCGGCGCAACTTCCTCGTCTGGCGCAAGCTGGCGCTGCCCTCGGTACTCGGTAACCTGGCCGACCCGCTGATCTACATGCTCGGTCTCGGCTACGGACTGGGAGCCCTGTTGCCCGAGGTCGGCGGCGTAAGCTATGTCAGCTTCCTGGCAGCCGGCACGGTCGTCGCCAGCACGATGAACGCCGCTACGTTCGAGGCCCTGTATTCCGGCTTCTCGCGCATGCACGTACAGAAAACCTGGGACGCAATTCTCAATACCCCGCTCACGCTCGATCACGTGCTGGCTGGCGAGTTGGTATGGACGGCCAGCAAGAGCCTGCTTTCGGGCCTGGCTATCCTGCTGGTCATCGCCATGCTCGGATTGAGCGCGTCGCCGCTGGCGCTGTGGACGATCCCGGTCATCTTCCTCACCGGTATCGCGTTCGGCGCGCTCGGCCTGATCATCTGCGCGCTGGCCCCCTCCTATGACTTCTTCATGTACTACTTCACGCTATTCATTACTCCAATGACGCTCGTCTCCGGTGTCTTTTTTCCAGCCGATCAGTTGCCCCCGCTGCTACACGCAATCGCCGCATGGTTGCCTCTCTCTCACGCGGTACAACTCACCCGCCCCCTGCTGAATGGCGAGATTCCTGCAAATACGGCCGGCCACGTCGTCGCGCTCGCGGGCATTGCCTCCGTCGCGTTCTACATCGCCACGATCTTCACACGACGGCGATTGCTCAAGTAACTTTCGGCACCCCCGCGGCGCTTGACCACCTCGGTAGCTCTCGCGGAGAATACGCGCTCCATTCGATTCGACGAAACGGAACACGGTGCAAATCCGTGGCGGGCCCGCCGCTGTATCCGGGGACGAACGCTGCAAGGTTGATACAACCAGCCACTGACGGGGCTCACCCCGCCGGGAAGGTGCAACGCTTCGGCTGATCCGGTAGCCAGAAGACGTGTCGAAACGAAGCGGAGCTTTGGCAAGGGCTCCGGCTGAAGGCATGCCGCGGCGTGCCTTCAGC
>DBMG01000011.1:0-1911 GCA_002304785.1 Candidatus Accumulibacter sp. UBA704
CGTTGCCACGTTGCCCAGGTGTGCCTCAGATCGTGCCAGTGGAAATCAGTGATATCGCCGCGTTGCAGCGCATGAATCCACGCCTTGTTGTTCGCCGAATTCAGCCGCACGAATCCTTGTCATGCGGAGATTGCTTGTCTTATTTGCCGCAATCGGTGCGGAGAATGGCTTGCTCTTGCGGCGAATTGGGTGTTTAATCTCCGCATGGATGGCGGAGAAAAACTCTACATTTGGCAGGCCGACGACTGGCCCGATTGGCGCTACGACCTGTCAATTCTTGCGAGACCGCTCGCCGATGTGAGCCGCGCTCAGGGATTGTTGCTCGGTCGTCTGGCGGATGTAGGGATGGCGCTGCGCGATCAGGCCAGCCTCGCAGCTTTGACCGAGGACGTGGTCAAGACCAGCGAAATCGAGGGCGAAGTGCTGAACGTGGAATCCGTGCGTTCATCCATCGCCCGAAGGCTGGGCGTGGACATCGGTGGGGTCGCTCCGGTGGATCGGCATGTGGACGGTCTCGTTGATATGGTGCTCGACGCCACTTCGCGCAGCGTCGAACCTCTGACCGCCGAGCGCTTGTTTGGCTGGCACGCGGCGCTGTTTCCGACAGGGTACTCGGGCATGAGTCGGATCGCCGTAGGCCAGTGGCGTGGCGATGCCGATGGCCCCATGCAGGTCGTTTCCGGGCCGACGGGGCGGCGCACGATTCATTTCCAGGCACCTCCAGCGGATGTGTTGGCCGCCGAGACGGCACGCTTTCTGGCATGGGCGAATGCGGAAACCGGCGAGCCTGCGCTCGTCAAGGCCGGGCTGGCGCACCTGTGGTTCGTGACGCTGCACCCCTTCGACGACGGCAACGGGCGCATCGCCCGCGCCGTGGGTGATCTGTTCCTGGCGCGTGCCGACGGCAGTCCGCAGCGCTTCTACAGCCTGTCGGCGCAGATCCAGCGGGAGCGCAGGGACTATTACGATGTGCTGGAACGTACGCAGAAAGGAACGCTCGACGTCACGGGTTGGCTGATGTGGTTCCTCGGCACGCTGGGACGCACTGTTACGAGCGCGCAGGCCACGCTGGACGCTGTGTTGGTTAAAGCACGCTTCTGGCAGCGCTGGGCAGGTACCTCACTGAACGAGCGGCAGGTCAAGTTGCTCAACCGCCTGCTCGATGGTTTCGAGGGTAAGCTCACCAGCAGCAAATGGGCCGCCATCGCCAAATGCTCCCCCGACACCGCGCTGCGTGACATCACGCAGTTGCTAGACTTGGGTGTGCTGAAAAGGTCCCCCGGCGGCGGACGAAGCACCGGCTACGAATTGGCGGATCAATAGTCGGAGCACGGTGCATCAGTCAAACCGGCAGCGATGCAAGGGCCTGCTGCAGCGTCCTGTACTGGTCGCCGGGAGCGGTCGTCACCTCGATGCCCAGGTCCTTGGTGTTCTGCAACCAACGCTGTGCCCACGCCATTACCTCGGCGCGATCAAGGCGGATGAACTTCTGGACCCGCCGATAAGGGATGCCCAATGCATCTCGCGTCTGCTTTTGGGTGAAGATGTACAGGGGCAGCCCGGTTGCGAACGAGATCTCGCGTGGGGCCATGTACTTCGAGCCATTCGGGATGACAACGTCGGAAGTGCTCTCCTAGGTCGACGCCCGGAGGGCTTGGGGCTCGTAATCGAGGATTTCGTCAATCGGGTATACGATGCGCTTGGACATTTTCATGAAGCGCGGCCCGCGCCCCTCGCTGCGCCAACGCTGGAGCGTCTTGGGGTTGATGTTCCAGCGCGTGGCCAGTTCGGTTTCGTTCATCATCATCTTTTGCTTGGTTGGCTCCGTTCGTGGTTGAAGGCAACGCATTCATGCGTAGTTCCAGCCACAAAGCCAAGTCATTCGTGGCGTTACCATGCGGCTTGTCGCCT
>DBMG01000011.1:1992-3296 GCA_002304785.1 Candidatus Accumulibacter sp. UBA704
GTTGGGCGTTTTCATTTGCGCTTCCCGCATGACGGGGGGGCTGCTCATTCTGCGTTACCGTTTTCTCCTGCTTGTATGTCAAACTTCTATTTTTCCAACCCGATTGGCTCCATACAGGAGTGATTCGAGCGTCGTCTCGACCGATAAGAAAGGGGCAGCATGACCATCCTCGTTACCGGCGGAGCCGGTTTCATCGGCAGCAACTTCATCATCGACTGGCTGGCGCAATGCGACGAGCCGGTGCTTAACCTCGACAAGCTGACTTACGCCGGGAATCTGGAGAATCTGTCGAGCGTGCGAGGCGATCCGCGCTACGCTTTCGTTCAGGGCGACATCGGCGACAGAGCCCTGATCGAGGGGTTGTTGCAGAGGCATCGGCCTCGCGCACTGATCAACTTTGCGGCGGAAAGCCACGTTGACCGTTCCATCCATGGCCCGGGTGAATTCATTCAGACCAATATCGTTGGTACTTTCAACCTGCTGGAAAGCGTGCGTGCCTATTTCGCATCGATGAATGATGCGGAGAAATCCGGCTTTCGCTTTCTGCATGTGTCTACCGATGAAGTGTATGGGTCATTGAAAGCGAGTGATCCGGCGTTTTCCGAGACGAACCGCTACGAACCCAATAGCCCATATTCGGCGTCCAAAGCGGCGTCCGACCACTTGGTTCGTGCCTACCATCATACCTATGGCCTGCCTGTCCTGACGACCAATTGCTCCAACAACTATGGTCCCTTCCAGTTTCCCGAGAAGCTCATCCCGTTGATGATTGTCAACGCTCTCGCCGGCAAGCCGCTGCCTATCTACGGTGATGGTCAGCAGATCCGCGACTGGCTCTATGTCGGCGATCACTGCTCGGCGATCCGGCGTGTCCTGGATGCGGGCCGGTTGGGCGAGACTTACAACATTGGCGGTTGGAATGAGAAACCCAATCTCGACATCGTCCACTCCATCATCGACCTGCTTGATGAACTGCGTCCGCGGCAGGATGGCCAGTCCTATCGACAACAGATTGCCTACGTGACTGACCGTCCGGGGCATGATCGGCGTTATGCGATCGATGCCGGAAAAATCGAGCGAGAACTCGGTTGGCGACCGGTCGAGACTTTTGAATCGGGGATTCGCAAGACGGTCCAGTGGTATCTCGATCACGCGGAGTGGATTAGCAACGTTCAGTCCGGGGCCTACCGCGAATGGCTCGACAAGAACTATTCCGGACGTGATGCATGAAAATCCTGCTTTTCGGCAAGAGTGGTCAGGTCGGCTGGGAGTTGCAGCGCAGCCTCGAGCCGTTGGGCCGTGTC
>DBMG01000184.1:0-11605 GCA_002304785.1 Candidatus Accumulibacter sp. UBA704
GCTATCAAGCACGTGCAAGCCGAGTTTTGCAGGCTCCTGCAACAGGGACTGCCGGATCGTTTCCGGCGTGGCAAAGAGTGGATGCCGAGACAATCCCAGCAGCTTGTTGTCCGCGGTCAGCAGCGCCACCAGCCCGTTCTCACCGACGGAATGCTGGGCAACCAACCGCGACAGCCCGACCAGATCAATGGAAAACGAGATGACCCATTGATGGCCGCGAACGTCATACCAGCGCACTGAAGCCGAAATCACCGCTTCTTCGTTGACTTGCAGGACGTGAGGCGCCATCCACACGGGCTGCAGTTCCGGCACCACCATTGCCCCCGTGTACCAGGGCCGCTGACGCGGATCCCAATCTTCCTTTTTCCACTCTTCACCCAGGCGTGTGCTCGCATCCTTCCACCGCAACCAGCGCTGCTGCGGGCCGAGCTTCTGCACGTCGGTCATGCGGTTGGCCCAACCTTCCGCCGTTCGCTGCAGCAGCATGGCGCGCCCTTCGTCGTTGGCAAGCTGTACTGCGCTGACCGGCCACTTTCCGATCAAAGGGATGAGCAGGCGATTGAACGTCGCCGGATCGCTTACGCCAAGCAAACCGTCCCGGCTCCATTCCTGGGTCGCCAGCAGGGCTTGCTCCACATCGGCGATCAGTTTTTCAACATGACTCTGCGTTTCACGCGCCGCCGCATGCACCCGCCACAAGGTATTCGCCTGCGCCTGCGGACGAGCCTGCAGCAGATAGACTGCGGCGGCGAACGTCACGAGAGCCGAGAGCACGACCAATGGCCAGATCCAGCTGAGCCGGTTCAGCAAACGATGGATGCGCTCGACGCTGTGCAAACGCTCGTCGCCAGTTGCTCCTTTTCCAGCCATTTTGACCACGGGCAATCCTCGATAAGGTCTGTTTCCAGATCCAGCGGCGAGTCTTCCAGAACGATCCGGATGAGCAGAAACGGGATCCAGTCACCAACGATTCTTTTCCCAGTATATGACCGCGAAATTCGATTTCCCAATCAGCCCGGAAGTTTCTCTTTCATACCCTTCTCTTCCCGGACCGCAGCGCCGGCACCCTCCGGATGCTTGCTATATAATCCGTCGGTTGCACTTGGGCAATCCGCCGCTGGCGGTAGTCTCCACAGCCAGCGGACAGATCAGGAAAACGGATGACGAAACGACTCAATTCTGCAGTGGCCCGCCTGGTCCTCGGCCTCTGCTGCTCTGGCGCATTGCTGTCGGGCTGCGCAAACCTCGCACCCACTGCCGAATCGTCGTCTTCGCCGTCACAATCCGATGCCCTTCCCAGCCTGCGCGTCTCAGACCAGCCAACAGTGCCAGAGACACGCGCTCGCTCGCCGCACAACAACTGGCAACCTGTTCTCGATACCACGCTGCCCAAGGTCGAAATACCCGAGCAGCCGCGCCCCCTCCTCCCAATCGACCTGACAGGCGACCCTGACGACCTGTTTCAACGCATGCGCCACGGTTTCGCGATGCCTGACCTGCACGGCGACCTCGTGCTGTATCACCAGCAGTGGTACATGAACCGCCCGGACTACCTGCGCCGCATGGTTGACCGCAGCAGCCGTTACCTGCATTACATAGTCGAAGAACTCGACAAACGGGGCATGCCGATGGAACTGGCCCTTCTGCCCATGGTGGAGAGCGCCTACAACCCCATGGCTTACTCCCGCTCCAAGGCATCCGGCCTGTGGCAGTTCATCCCTGCCACCGGAAAACGCTACAACCTCGACCAGGACTGGTGGAAAGACGAACGGCGCGACATCGTCGCCTCGACTTCCGCCGCCCTGGAGTATCTGCAGTCAATCTATGAAATGCATGGAGACTGGCATCTGGCCCTGGCTTCCTACAATTGGGGCGAGGGAGCCGTCGGACGGGCCATCGGCAAAAACATCGCACGTGGGCTGCCGACCGACTACCTGAGCCTGACCATGCCCAACGAGACGAGAAACTACGTCCCCAAACTGCAAGCACTGAAGAATATCTTCCGCAATCCCTCCCTGCTGGCCGAACTGGACCTGCCGAAAGTCCCCAACCGTCCGTTCTTCGCCACGGTCACCACGGAATCGCACATCGACGTCAAGGTGGCCGCAAGATTGGCGGAGATGCCGGTGCATGAGTTCATCGCTCTCAATCCGGCGCACAACCGCCCGGTCATAAAATCGGAAACGCCGCTGGTCATCCCCGCCGAAAAACTGGAAACCTTCGTCAGCAACCTGGAAGCGCACGAGGAAGACAACAAGCCGCTTTCCGCCTGGCAAACCTATACGCTTCGCCCTGGCGACAAACTGGAAAAGATCGCCCCGCGCTTCGGCATGACCGTGGCCAATCTCAAGGCCGTCAATGGCATCAAGGGCAAGATTCCGCTCCCGCCGGGTCTGACCCTGCTGGTTGCCGGACAAGAAAACGGCAAGAGCCCAAGCATGGCGGCGTTGCCGGAACAACCACGACTCCCTGAAGCAGCCCCCGAGCCGCGCGGAAAAATAGCGACGCATTCGGTACGCAAGGGAGAAACGCTGGCTGAAATTGCCCGACGCTATGGAACAAGCGTCACCGAGCTCAAGCGGACCAACAATCTCAGAAGCGAGGCAATTCCTGCCGGAACCCGACTCAAAGTGGCCATGGCCAAGCCGTCGGATGCAAAGAGCAGAATCGTCGACGACAAAGCCACCGGAACAAGCACGGTCTCGAAGAGCGGAACGGCCCCGACAGCCCAGGCCAGCCTGCAAAAGCCGGTCGCCCAGCCGCCGAAAATCACCCGCTACATCGTCCGCCGCGGCGACACGATGTATTCGATTGCCCGCCAGTTCAAGGTCGCCATCGAAGACCTGTTGCGCTGGAATCGCCTGTCGTCCAATGCCCTTAAGCCCGGAACCGAGTTGACCATCCGGCTTGCGCAGAATCCGTGAACACCGATAAAACCCGATGACTGGTGATATCCGAAATTGACGTTGCCCCGAACGACCCGATAATTCTGTCTATACTGAGATCACGGACCTTCGAATGACAGATGTCATCCGCAAGATTCGGGGTTGAATGCCCGCCGTCCTTGAGACGATCGGCCATGCGGGAAAACATAGCTTTCCTGCTCCGGTTGTGGCTGTTGTCAAGACAGGGAAGGAAGAAACGCCGAGGATGGAAAGAGGCGGAACCTCGGAAGATTGTTTGTTGTCCATTTGTACGTGCAAGTCCGATAAACAATGATCAACACAAGGAGGCACACACCATGGCAGTCAAGATTCTGATCAAACGCAAGATCAAGGATGAAAATCTGGATGCACTGGATTTTCTTCTCAAGAAGCTGAGAGCAGCGACAGTGAGCCAGAAAGGTTACATCTCCGGAGAAACCTATCGGCGTTTCGACGAGGAAGGCCAGAGTCTGGTTATCAGCACGTGGCAAAATGTTGACGACTGGCGCAAGTGGTTCAACAGCGAAGAGAGAAGTGAAATCCAGAACCAGATCGACCTCCTTACCGATGAACCGACCGAGTACGAAGTATACATTCCCTGAGAGGGAAGATCCGGGCAGGCATCGTGCTTGAAGGCGATTCAGCAGTTCAAAGCCGTCGAATTGCCATGATGGTTTCTGCCCTGAATGAAGGATTTCGGCGCGAGTTGTTCTGTCATTCGCGCCGAAATCCTGACAACTGACAAACAAGAAGAACCGTCCCTGATGCTGCAGTCATCCGCACAGATGGCAGCGCACGCGGTGAGCCGCTGATAAGGCAGTGCTTTCGGGGTAGCTGCTGCGGCATATGTCCATTGCACGCGGGCAACGTGGATGGAAATGACACCCTTGCGGCGGATTTGCGGGCGATGGCGTTTCCCCGGCGAGGCGAAGGATCTCTGGCCCGCTCTCCACACGTGGAACCGGCACAGCGGAAAGCAGTGCCTGCGTATAGGGATGTCGGGGCGAACGCAACACTTCATCGACCAACCCGCGCTCGACGATGCGCCCAAGGTACATTACTGCCACCTCGTGCGCCAGGTACTCCACGACGGCAAAATTGTGCGTGATGATCAGATAGGCCAAGCCGAGTTCGTCCTGCAACGACTTGAGCAGGTTGAGAATCTGCGCCTGTACCGAGACGTCGAGCGCCGACGTCGGCTCGTCGCAGACAATCAGTTCCGGCTGAACGGCCAGCGCCCGGGCGATGGCGATGCGCTGGCGCTGCCCGCCGGAAAACTCGTGTGGATAGCGCTGCGCAGAATCAGCTGCCAGGCCGACCTGTTGCAGCAACGCGGCGGTCGCGGTTTCCTGATCTCGGGTCCGCGTAACCACCCGGAGTGAACTCATGCCCTCGGCGATGATTTCGCCGACCGACATCCGCGGATTGAGTGATGCGAACGGATCCTGGAAGATCATCTGCATTCGCCGGCGCAGCGGCCGTAATTCGCTGCGTGACAGTTTGGTCAGATCTTCTCCGTCCAGGACCGCGCTTCCGGCGGTTGGCCTGATCAGCTGCAGAATGGCCTTGCCCGCTGTGGTCTTGCCGCAGCCCGACTCGCCGACCAAGGCCAGCGTGCGCCCGCGCGCGAGTTCGAGAGAAACTCCGTCGACGGCTCTCACATGCCCCACGGTGCGCTGCAGGAAACCGCACCGGATCGGGAAGTGCACGCGTAGGTCGGCGACCTTGAGCATGCTCGATACTTCCGCGGTCACCGCGGCGGCCTCCGGGCTCCTAACCGTCATCACTGTTTGCGTGCTTTCCCCGGAATGACGGCCTTCCGCCACCCAGTGGCAGCGCACGCGATGCCCGTTTCCTTGATCGGTCCATGCCGGCGACTCGTTGTGGCAACGTTCCCACGCCTGCGGGCAGCGCTCGGCGAAGCGGCAGCCGGGCGGCATCGAATGCAGCGGAGGCACCTGCCCGGCAATCGTTTCCAGGCGGGCGTGGCGGCGCGTCATGTCGGGTAGTGCGGCAAACAACTTCCGCGTGTAGGGATGAAGCGGCGCTGCAAAGAAGCTTTCGCGTGGCGCTTCCTCGACGATCTCGCCGGCGTACATCACGCCGACACGGTGCGCCATCCGCGCGACGACACCGAGATCGTGCGTGATCAGCAGCATACCCATGCCGCGCTCGGCCTGCAGCCGGCCAAGCAGGTCGAGAATCTGCGCCTGGATCGTCACATCGAGCGCCGTCGTCGGCTCGTCGGCAATCAGCAGACGGGGATTTCCGGCCAGCGCGATGGCGATCATGACGCGCTGTTTCATGCCGCCGGAGAGCTGGAAGGGGTATTCCGTCAGCCGCCGTTCGGCATCGGCAATACCGACCGCCTTGAGCAACTCGAGCGCCTGTTCCTCGCCTTCTGCACCGGCCAACTGCAAATGCTGCTCCAGCACCTCGCCGATCTGCCGACCAACCGTCAGCACCGGATTGAGACTGGTCGCCGGCTCCTGGAAAATCATCGCCATGCCGCCGCCGCGCACGGCGCGCATTTCGGTTTCCGGC
The DNA here is from genome assembly GCA_002304785.1 of Candidatus Accumulibacter sp. UBA704. GTDB lineage: Bacteria > Pseudomonadota > Gammaproteobacteria > Burkholderiales > Rhodocyclaceae > Propionivibrio. The sequence goes on from DBMG01000184.1 coordinate 5,469, forward strand.
AATTGCAGGAGATCGCGCCCGTCAAAACGCACCTCGCCACTCAGAATGCGCCCCGCCGCCGGCAACAGGCGTAGCAGCGACAAGGCCGTTGCCGACTTGCCGCAACCGGATTCACCGAGCAGTGCCAGCGTTTCGCCGGCGCCCAGTGCAAGATCCACGCCATCGACCGCCACCAGCACCCGACTATTTGGGCCGGCTCCGCTGGCGAAACCCATGCGCAAGTTGCATGCGCTGAGAACCACGTTCTTGTCGTTATTCATGATGCCCCCGCCAACCGAGGATCGAAGGCGTCGCGCATGGCATCCGCCAACAGGTTAGCGGCCAGGACCAGCGCGAACATGAAAGCGAAGGTGGAAATAAGCGACCACCACACCATCGGTTCGCGCGCCAGTTCCATGCGTGCGTTGTTGATCATCGTTCCGAAGCTGATCATCGTCGGATCGACGCCGATGCCGATGTAGGAAAGCACCGCCTCGGCCAGGACCAGCCCGGAGAAATCCATCACCAGCGCGATGATCACGATGTGCATCAGGTTGGGCAGGATGTGGCGCAACAGGATGCGCAGATCGGCGACGCCGAAAGCCTGCGCTGCCTGGATGTATTCGAGTTCGCGCAGCTTCAGCGTCTCGCCGCGCAGCAGGCGACACAGGCCGGTCCAGCTGGTCAGACCGAGGATGAAGCATAGCGCCAACAAGCGCAGGTCGGCCCGTTCGGCGGCGGTGGCGAACCATTGCGGATGAGTATCGATGATCACCTGCATCATCAGAACTGCAGCGGCAATCAGCAGCACGCCGGGAATCGAACTCAGCGTCGTGTAGAGATACTGGATCACGTCATCAACCCAGCCGCGGAAGTAGCCCGCGAGGATACCGAGCATAATGGCCACCGGCAGCGTCACCAGCGTCGTCACAAGCCCGATGACCAGCGCCGTACGCACACTCTTGAGTATCTGGTAGAACACATCCTGCCCCACCTTGTCCGTGCCGAAAACGTGGTAGTCGACGCACAGCGCCAATACCGGCAGCCAAGCCAGCAGCAACACGCCGAGGGTTACCAGCACGGCGTTCCACGCAAATTCCGTCTCGCCCTTCCAGAGGCTGCTCCACGCCTGCCGCGCGGAAACACCTTGCCGGTGAGCCAACAAGCATGCGCCCCCCAGCGATGCAAGGACCACGACAATCAGGGCCAGCGCCTCCGCGGCCAGCACCCTTTTCAGCACATCGGCATCGCGTTTCTCCTCACTTTCGCCCAAATGCGCTCCGCCGAATTTCAGGCGCGGGAAATCGCGCGTCGTACTCACGCGGCCATCGGCCTCGCGCACTTCGATCGACTCCTTGGCATAGGCACGCGTGGCCAGGGGTTCTGAATAGGTTTTCTCATTGCGGGCGCGCAGCGGTGAAGCCATGGCATCGAGTACCGAAAGCACCTCGATGGCATAAGCCGCAGGTTGACTGGGATCGCGATTCTCGAGGCGTGGCCGGTAGTGCAGGGAATCGAGCAAACCGATCAGCACAAAGACGACGAGCACCGTGGCCGAAGCCATTCCCGGCCGGCTGCGCCCCACGCGCCGCCAGGCGGCGCGCAGCGGCAGATTACGCCACGATAGCGCGCCCAACACGAATCCAGCGAGTACCAGCAGCCAGACCAGCATGTCGGACCACAGCAGCACGGGAAGGACAAGCGTGAACGTCATCGGTCGAACCTTATCCTTGGATCGACAACAGTGTAGGAAATGTCGGTCAGGATCAGCCCGAGGATGTAGAGCACCGAACCGATGAATACCATCGCCCGCACCACGGCGAAATCCTGCGCGCTGATGGCGTCGATGGTGTAGCTGCCCAGCCCCGGAATGCCGAAAAACGATTCAGTGAGCAGCGACCCCATGAACAGGAGCGGGATGGCAACGACGACTCCGGTCAGGATCGGGATCAGCGCGTTGCGCAGCACATGGCGGAAGAGCACGGTGATCTCCGATAGCCCTTTGGCCCGCGCCGTGCGCACATAGTCCTTGCCGATTTCCTCCAGGAAGATGGTACGGTACCAGCGTGTCGATGAACCGATGCCGGAAATCACGCCGATCGCCACCGGCAGGATCAGGAACTTCCAAGCATCGAGCCCGGCAGAATAGCCAGATATCGGCACCAGCCGCCACAACTTGCTGATCAGGTATTGCCCGCCAATGATGTAGAACAGGCCGGAGATCGACATCATCGCCACGCACAGCACGACGCCCCAGAAATCCAGATAGGTCGCACGGAAGAAGGCCAGCAGCAAGGCAAAGCTCACGGTCACGAACAACCCCAGGATAAAAGTCGGCAGCGCGATGGCCAGCGACGGCCCCATGCGTGAGGCGATTTCCCGAGTGATGTCGCGCCCGTCCTCGGCGCGCCCGAAATCACCGACGAACATGCGCGCCGACTTAGTGAAGAAGATCGTGTCGGTCAGCACGGCAGCGCCCGACGCCTTGCCATTGACGAAAAGCGGTTTGTCATAACCGCGCTCGGCCTTCCACTTCTCGATAGCCTCCGGCGTCACGCGCTTCACCCCCAACTGCATGCGCGCCATGTCGTCCGGCGTATTGACGATGAAAAACAGCGCGAAGGTGATGAGATTGACACCGATCAGGATCGGGATCGCGTAGAGGAGACGACGTGCAATGTAGGCAAGCATGCGTGGATGTCTCCTCTACCGCCAATTCCGCGCCGTGCCGCGTTCGCGACGGCGATAGGCGAGTACCGCCGGTACGGCTACCGACGCCAGCGCCGCCCCAATCAGGACTAACGGCCACACCACCGGCACATTCCATTCGTGCCGGAGTCTGGCACGTTCGGCCACATCGATGCGCTGGTATTTGAGGATGTTGTTGGCCACGTCGTTCGGCTTACGGTTGTGCAGCCAAGCATGCGCCAGCGTGTAACTCTTCGAATGGAAGCCGAAGACCCACGGCGCGTCCTCCTGCAGGATACGGTTCATTCGGTTGATGATCTCCGCCCGCTGCGGCGTATTGTCCATGTCCTTCATCTCGACGAACAGCCGGTCGTAGTCCGCATTGACGTAGTTCGAGGAATTCTCGCCGCCCGACGCCACTTTGCCTTCCGATCCGGCAAGCAGGAAAAAGAAATTCTCCGGATCCGGGTAATCGGCGTTCCAGCCAAAGAAATAGATCTGCACGGCACCCTTGCGGATCTTTTCCTGAAAGCGATTGAAATCGGTCGAACGCACGACGAGCTGGATGTCGAGCTTGGCGAACTGCCGCGTCAGCCAGTCGAGCGTTGACTTGTCGCCCATGCCCCCACTGGTCGTATCGAGGTTGAGCACCAGAGGCTCGCCGGTCCTGGCGTCACGTCCATTCGGCCAGCCAGCTTCGGCCAACAGCTTCTTGGCTACCGCGATCGGCTTGCGCTCGGCCTTGCCGTCCATCCAGTCGTAGACGACGGGATTGATGCCCGCCTCTCCTTCCGCATGGCCGAAAATCCCCGGCGGGAGCGGGTTCATGGCAGCAATGCCCCGCCCGTTCAGGAAGATCGAAATGAATTCCTCCTGGTCTATGGCAATCGACAGCGCCTGGCGCAACTTGCGCGCCCGTGCCTCATTCACGCTGTCCCTGCCGCCGACTACCGGATCGAGGAAATTGAAACCCATGTAGAAAGTCGATGCGCGTACCCGGGTCAGCAAGCGTATTCCTTTCGCCTGCATTTCCTCGGAAATTTGCACACCACCGCCCACGTCGAAACGCACCGCCTGATCGAAACTGTCGGACGAGATGCCGGAGGCGTCGTAATACCCCTGCAGGAATTTATTCCAGTATGGGACGCTTTCCTTCTCCCGAGTGAAAACCGCTTTGTCGATCAATGGCAGCGGCTTGCCGCAATCAGCCAGCAGCCCGGCAGCGCGGTCGCCTTCCTCGCCCTCGCAGGGGTAGGTTTCACCGTGAAAATTCGGGTTGCGCGCGAGAACCATGCGACTGTTCGGATTGTTTTCAACCAGCATGAAGGGACCGGTCCCGACCGGATACCAGTCGAGGGTCAGGTTCTTTTCCACCATACCCGGCTGGCTGTAGAAGCGGTCGGCCTCACGCGGCACGGGGGCGAAAAAGGGCATCGCCAGCCAGTAACGGAACTGCGGGTACTTGCCGATGAGCTTGATGCGGTACGTATGGCGGTCGACGCGTTCCACTCCGTCGAGCGGATAGCGGTCTAGGTCGAGCCAAGCGCCGCCTGGGAGTTTGCCGATCTCTCTCTGCAACGTCTCGCCCAGTTCCTTCAACCCGACGATATGCGCCGCCATCGTCCCGAAGATCGGCGAATGCAGGCGCGGATGCGCCAGCCGCTTGATCTGGTAAATGTAGTCGTCGGCCGTCAGTTCGCGCGTGCCGGTTCTGGCAAAGTCTCCAAGCGTGTCGATGCCGGCAAGCTTCGACGGTTCGAGATCGTTGTAGACCGGTCGGCCTTCACCATCCACGGCAAACGCGGGATGCGGCTGGTAGCGAATGCCGGGACGAATGCGGATTTCGTAGACGCTGTGGGCAATCATTCCCTGCGGCGCATCGGCCGGCAATGGCGTGCCTGCGGCATCGAAATACGCGGGTTCCGGAACCTCCGCCGCAGCCCCCGCAACAAGGACGTATGGCCGCTTCAGATAATGGTACTGAAGCGGCGGTTCGTAAATCTGCGCCGTAAAAACGCTCTCGTCCTCGGCATAGGAGCGCGCCGGATCGAGGTGTTTTGGCCGTTCGGTGAAGGCCGAATAGAGGATATTCTGACCACGCTCGTTGGCCGGATAAGGGTCGTTCTGCTCGTTCCCACAGGCGGCGAGCAATAGTAGCGGCAACAGGATGGCAGCACGGAAACCAAGCATGGAGCGAAGTGTAACGCAGGCCAGCCAGGATTTCCGATTGAAGCAAATCAAGAATCCATGCCCGAAAAAGGGAAAAATTCCCCTATAATGCCGTGTCGGGCCGTTTCCCGGCCAGTACTCCAATTCCATCATCATTCAGTTACGGGAGAATTCATGGGATTCCTTGCCGACAAGCGCATCCTGATCACCGGTTTGTTGTCGAAGCACTCGATTGCCTACGGTATCGCCAAGGCTTGCCATCGTGAAGGCGCGAAACTGGCCTTTACCTTTCAGAACGAACGTTTCCAGGAACGCGTCAGCAAATTTGCCGCCGAATTCGACAGCACGCTGGTATTCCCCTGCGATGTCGCCGAGGATGAACAGATCGACAAGCTGTTTGCCGAATTGGCAACGCACTGGGAAGGACTCGAAGGGCTGGTCCATTCAATAGGCTACGCACCGAGGGAAGCGATCGAAGGCGACTTTCTGGAGGGCATCTCGCGCGAATCGTTCCGCATCGCCCACGACATTTCTTCCTACAGTTACCCGGCGCTGGCCAAGGCGGCCCGGCCCCTGCTGCTGAAGGGCAACAACGCGGCCCTGCTGGCACTGACCTACCTCGGCGCCGAGCGTACGATGCCGAACTACAACACCATGGGCCTCGCCAAGGCCAGTCTCGAAGCGGCGACGCGCTATCTGGCCTTCTGTCTCGGTCCGCAAGGCATCCGCGCCAACGCCGTTTCGGCCGGCCCGATCAAGACGCTTGCCGCCTCGGGGATCGGCGACTTCGGCAAGTTGCTCGCCTACAACTCGCACCATGCGCCGCTGCGTCGCAACGTGACCATCGAGGAAGTGGGCAACGCCGCAGCTTTCCTGCTCTCCGACCTGGCCAGCGGCATCACCGGCGAAATCATGTACGTCGACGGCGGGCTGAACACCACGGCATTGGGCAATACCGACCCGCTGCCCCAGTAATCCTTCTGGCAAGAAGCCAAAACGAACACGCCGGCTGAGGAAAATCAGCCGGCGTTGTCGTGTCTGGACTCAGGAAAAGAAACTACCGATTACTGGCGCTCTCTCGGCTCGAGCGCCGCCTTGTTGACGTCGATCTTATAGCGTGCACGCAGGCTCGACAGGTAGGCCGACAAGTCTTCCTGCGCGACAATCGACCCGTACTCGGCGCGAAGCGCCTTGAGTTGGTTTTCATCGATCTTCTCCGGCTGGCTGACCTTGGTGATCTTGTAAAGCGCATAGACATTGCCCACGCTGACCCCAACATAAGCCGGCAGTTTCTGCACATC
>DBMG01000184.1:11610-36551 GCA_002304785.1 Candidatus Accumulibacter sp. UBA704
CGCTGCGCGAGGCGGTCCAGGCGATCTTGTCTTCGCCCTTGATCAATTCGGCCAATCGGGCTTCCCCCGCCGCCTTGGCCTGTGCCTGCGCCTCCTGCGCCTTCAGGTATTTCTCGATGTCGCCCTTGACCGAATCGAAAGGACGTGTGGAGGCAGGAACGTGCTCCGCGACACGCGCGGCAACCAGCGTATTCGGAGCCACCTCGACCGCTTCGGTATTCCGCTTGTTCTTGACGGAATCTTCCGAGAAAAGGGCCGTCACCACTTTTTCATTTCCCAGCGGACCCAATGCTGCCAGCATCTGCGGATCGGCATTTTTCTGCAGCCAGCCGCTCTGCTGAATCTTCAATTTGAACTTGTCGACAACCGGCTGCAGGCTATCGGACTGCTCATAAACCATATTGTTAAAACTTTCCGCCGCTTCGGCGAACTTGCGGGTAGCTGCCTGCCGCTTCAGTTCCCCTTCGATTTCGGCGCGAACTTCGGTCAGCGGACGCTGCTTCGCCGACTTGATTCCGGTAACCTTGATGATGTGATAGCCGAAGTCGGATTCGACCAGTCCGGAAATCTCGCCCTCATTCTGCGCAAATACGGCATCCTCGAACGGTTTGACCATCATACCGCGACCGAAAAACCCGAGATCGCCGCCCTTTTGCGCCGAACCGGGATCTTGGGAATACTGCTTGGCCAGATCCGCGAATCTGGACGGGGCCTTCTGGAGTTCCTTCAACACTTCCTCCGCCTTGGCCTTGGCCTTGGCTTTTTCTTTTCCGGTATCGCCGTTGGTCTGGATGAGAATATGGCTGGCGCGCCGTTCCTCGGCCTGCTGGTAGCGGTCCTGATGCCCCTCGAACCATGCCTTGACCTCGGCGTCGCCCACCGTCACCTGTGGCAGCAGTGCGTCAAGAGACAGAACGACGTACTCGGCCTTGACCTGTTCCGGGACCTCGAAGCGGCTCTTGTTCTCGTCGTAGAACTTCTGCACGGCTGCCATTTCGATCTTGACCTTGTCCGCGAATTGGTCGGACGCAATCCTGAACTCGCTGAACTGGCGTTCCTCAGACTGCAGACGCAACATCGCCTCTGCTTGCGTCGAGGACACAAAGGCCGACGCACCGATCGTCCCGACCAGTTGCTGCAAGGTCAGATCCTGGCGCACCCTCGCCTCGAATTGCGGTTGCGACATCCCTTGAGAGCGCAGCACAGATTCATAGCGCGACATCGAAAACTTGCCGTTTTCCTGAAGGGCAGGAACATTACTGATGAAATCGCGCAGCGCCTCGTCACTCATCAGCAGACGATTCTTGGCGGCCTCCTGAAGCAGGAGGCGTTGATCGATCAGGGAATTGAGAATACCCAGTCGCACTTCGGGTAAATTCATCATTTCCGGCTTGAACGAAGCCCCCATGGACTGACGCATCTGGTCCTGCCGCTCACGCAAGGCCTGCTCGAACTGCGGGACACTGATCTTTGAGTCTCCCACGCTGGCCAGATCCCTGCCGGCTCCGCTATTCCTGATGTAGGAATCAATCCCCCAGAAGGCGAAAGGCAGGGTAATCAATCCCAGAAAAATCTGAACAATTCGCTTGTTGTTGCGTACGGCGTCAAACATGATGAATGTCCGCTAGATCAATTAAAGTCGATGCAATAACAAAAAAGGCGAACTTGCGTTCGCCTTCCGGTAATGGCGGAGTGGACGGGACTCGAACCCGCGACCCCCGGCGTGACAGGCCGGTATTCTAACCAACTGAACTACCACTCCATATTTCACAGTCTTGCCATACAAACCGTATGATTTTGTTCTTCTTCTGGTGGGTGCTGACGGGCTCGAACCGCCGACATCCAGCTTGTAAGGCTAGCGCTCTACCAACTGAGCTAAGCACCCGTACCGCGCCGAAGCACAAAAACGATTAGTTTAGCGCATCCTTGAGGTTTTTGCCAGGACGGAACTTCGGCACCTTTGCTGCCTTGATCTTGATCGAAGCGCCAGTCTGCGGATTGCGGCCGGTGCGGGCGGCCCGCTTACCGACGTAAAACGTTCCAAAACCAACCAGCGAAACCGAACCGCCCTTCTTCAGCGCTGTTTTCACGGCCGCTATCGTGGCATCCACCGCACGGCCGGCCGCGGCCTTGGAAATATCCGCAGAACTGGCAATTTGATCAATCAATTCAGATTTATTCACGTTGACCCCTCGTTATAAAGTTGAAGTACAGGAAGTCCTGCAAACGCCCTTATAGCAAGGCAAAAATCCTTGTGTCAAGCGAAAACCCGTTGATTTCCCTGAGCCGCAAAAAAGACAAAAGCATGCCGAAAAACCGCTTCCGGCATGCTTTGATTACGAATCAATGAGTAACGATGGATTGTGCGGACCCATTCTCGGATGCAGCCCCCACCGCAGGCGTTGCATTTTCTTCCGGCAGAGCTTCCGGCATGCGCTCCAGCGCGAGTTCAAGAACCTTGTCGATCCACTTGACCGGAATGATTTCAAGCTTGTTCTTGATGTTTTCCGGTATTTCGGCGAGGTCGCGAACGTTCTCTTCGGGAATCAGCACGCGCTGGAGCCCGCCACGCACGGCGGCCAGCAACTTCTCCTTGAGCCCACCGATCGGCAAGACCTCCCCGCGCAAGGTAATCTCTCCGGTCATGGCCACGTCGCAGCGCACCGGAATGCCGGTCAGGACAGAAACGATCGCAGTGCACAAGCCTATGCCCGCCGAAGGACCATCCTTGGGGATAGCGCCTTCCGGCAAGTGGATGTGAATGTCGTTCTTCTGGTAGAAGTCATCGACGATGCCGAGAGAGCGCGAACGCTTCCTGACAACCGACAGCGCGGCCTGCACCGATTCCTGCATGACCTCGCCCAGCTTGCCGGTGGTGATCGTCTTGCCTTTGCCGGGCAGCACGACCGATTCGATGGTCAGCAACTCACCGCCCACCTCCGTCCACGCCAAACCGGTCACCTGCCCGACCTGGTTCTCGCGCTCGGCAACACCGAAGTTGTAGCGCCGCACCCCGAGGAACTTGTCGAGATTGCGGGACGATACCGCAATCCGTTTCTGGCTCTTCTTGAGCAGCAGCGTCTTGACCACCTTGCGGCAGATCTTGGAGATTTCGCGTTCCAGGCTGCGCACCCCGGCTTCGCGGGTGTAATAGCGCACGATGTCGCGCAGGGCGCTTTCCGCCACCGTCAGTTCGGTCTTCTTCAGGCCGTTCGACTTCATCTGCTTGGGCAGCAGGTAGCGGTGCGCGATGTTGATCTTCTCGTCCTCGGTGTAGCCGGACAGGCGAATCACTTCCATGCGGTCGAGCAGCGGCGCCGGAATGTTCATCGTATTGGCCGTAGCCACGAACATTACTTCGGAAAGGTCGTACTCGACCTCAACGTAGTGATCGACGAAGGTCGAATTCTGCTCCGGATCGAGCACTTCCAGCAGGGCTGAACTCGGGTCGCCGCGGAAATCCTGGCCCATCTTGTCGACTTCGTCGAGCAGGAACAGCGGATTCTTCACACCGACCTTGGTCATGTTCTGCAGGATCTTGCCCGGCATCGAACCGATGTAGGTACGGCGGTGGCCGCGAATCTCGGCCTCGTCGCGCACGCCTCCGAGGCTCATGCGCACGAACTTGCGCCCGGTCGCCGTGGCAATCGACTGCCCCAGCGAGGTCTTGCCAACGCCGGGAGGCCCGACCAGGCAGAGAATCGGCGCCTTGAGCCGGTCAACGCGCTGTTGCACGGCCAGGTATTCGATGATGCGTTCCTTGACCTTCTCCAGCCCCCAGTGATCCTTGTCGAGGGTCTTCTCAGCGGCGGAAAGATCTCGGCTGATGCGCGTCTTCTTGCGCCATGGCAGGCTGATCAACGTTTCGATGAAGTTGCGCACAACAGTGGCTTCCGCCGACATCGGCGACATCAGCTTGAGCTTCTTCAACTCGGCCTGCACCTTGGCCATGCCTTCCTTGCTCATCCCGGCATCCTTGGCCTTCTTTTCGAGCTCCTCGAAATCGGCCCCATCCTCGCCTTCGCCTAGCTCCTTCTGGATGGCCTTGACCTGTTCGTTGAGGTAGTACTCGCGCTGGCTCTTCTCCATCTGGCGCTTGACGCGGCCGCGAATGCGCTTTTCGACCTGCAGAATGTCGATCTCGGTTTCCAGTTGCGAGAGCAACCGCTCGATACGCGAACGGATGTCGAACATCTCCAGCACTTCCTGCTTCTGCTCGAGTTTGAGCGGAAGGTGCGCGGCGATCGTATCGGCCAGACGCCCGGCTTCTTCGATGCCGGCGATCGAGGTCAGAATTTCGGGCGGAATCTTCTTGTTCAGCTTCACGTACTGGTCGAACTGCGCGATCACCGCACGACGCAACGCTTCAACCTCATGATCGACGCCTTCCTCGACATCCGCCGCGCTCGCCTGGGCAACGAACATGCCGTCGCGGGTTTCGATTCCACCGATGTGCGCCCGGCGTGTACCTTCGACGAGCACCTTGACCGTCCCGTCGGGCAATTTGAGCATCTGCAGGATATTGGCCACGCAACCGATGCCGTAGAGATCCTCGGCTTCGGGCTCATCCTTGACGGCTGATTTCTGTGCCACCAACAGGATGCCCTTGCCGGACTCCATGGCCACTTCGAGCGCCTTGATCGACTTGGGCCGCCCGACGAACAGCGGAATCACCATGTGCGGGAAGACCACCACATCGCGCAGGGGCAGCAGCGGCAGTTCGACGGTCTCGTCGGAGGGGGAAAAATTCGTGGTCATTACTTGGGCTCTTAAGATGTGAATGCCCCCTCAACTTGGGGGCACAAGAACGTATTTCAAGCCGCAGGCCACGGCAACGGCAGCGGAACTCAGTTGGAACCGGAAACCTTCGGCTGATCCGCGTAGATCAGGATCGGCTTTGCGTCGGACGCGATCATATTCTCGTCGATCACGACTTTTGAGACATTTTCCATTCCCGGAAGTTCGTACATCGTATCCAGCAGCACGGACTCGAGAATGGACCGCAGGCCACGCGCGCCCGTCTTGCGCTCCAATGCCCGCTTGGCGATGGCCGTCATCGCGGCAGGCCGGATCTCCAGGTCGACATTTTCCATCGAGAACAGCTTCTGATACTGCTTGACCAGAGCATTCTTCGGTTCGATCAGGATCTGCACCAAGGCCTCGGTAGACAGTTCTTCCAGCGTGGCGATGACCGGCAGGCGGCCGATCAATTCCGGAATCAGGCCGAACTTGATCAGATCCTCGGGCTCCACCGTACGCAGGACTTCGCCGATGGCCTTCTTGTCGTCCTTGCTCTTCACTTCCGCACCGAAGCCCATGCCACCGGGTTCGGAGCGGTTGCGGATGACTTTTTCCAGCCCATCGAAAGCGCCACCGCAAATGAACAGGATGTTGGTCGTATCCACCTGCACGAAATCCTGGTTCGGATGTTTTCGCCCGCCTTGCGGAGGCACCGACGCCACCGTGCCTTCGATCAGCTTCAGCAGCGCCTGCTGCACGCCCTCGCCGGAAACGTCACGGGTAATCGACGGGTTGTCCGACTTGCGCGAAATCTTGTCGATTTCGTCAATATAAACAATGCCCTGCTGCGCCTTTTCGATATCGTAGTCGCACTTCTGCAGCAACTTCTGGATGATGTTCTCGACGTCCTCGCCGACGTAACCGGCCTCGGTCAGCGTAGTGGCGTCAGCCATCACGAACGGCACGTTGAGCATGCGCGCCAGGGTCTGCGCCAGCAAGGTCTTGCCCGACCCGGTCGGACCGATGAGCAGGATGTTGCTCTTGGCGAGTTCGACGTCGTCGCTCGTCTTGACGTGGTGGCGCAGCCGCTTGTAGTGGTTGTATACCGCCACGGCCAGGATGCGCTTGGCCTGTTCCTGCCCGATCACATACTGGTCGAGCAGCGCCGATATCTCCTTCGGCGTCGGCAGATCGCTCTTTGCCGCCTTGCCATCCTTGTCGGAAGAAAGCTCATCCCGAACGATGTCGTTGCATAGATCGATGCACTCGTCGCAGATGAATACCGACGGGCCGGCGATCAGCTTCTTGACTTCGTGCTGGCTCTTGCCGCAAAACGAGCAGTACAGCAGCTTCTCGCCGCCACCTTTTTTTTCCGCCATCTTGGCTTACCTCATTTCTTGGCTCAGTCAGATTGCGAAGCAACAACCCAAAACATCAGCCTGCATCGCGACTGAGCAATACCTTGTCGATCAATCCGTATTCTGCCGCTTCCTGCGCCGAGAGGAAATTGTCGCGGTCCGTATCGCGCTCGATTCGCTCGACCGGCTGCCCGGTATGGTGAGCCATGATTTCGTTGAGTTTGGCCCGCAACGACAGGATTTCCTTGGCATGGATGGCGATGTCCGACGCCTGCCCCTGGAAGCCGCCCATCGGCTGGTGGATCATCACGCGCGAATTCGGCAGGGCGAAACGCTTCCCCTTCGCCCCGGCCGTAAGCAGGAAAGCGCCCATCGAGCAGGCCTGCCCCAGGCACAGCGTAGACACGTCCGGCTTGACGAATTGCATCGTGTCATAGATCGACAGCCCGGCAGAGACCGAGCCGCCCGGGGAATTGATATAGAAATGGATGTCCTTGTCGGGGTTCTCTGCTTCGAGGAAGAGAAGCTGGGCAACGACCAGATTGGCTGTCGCATCGTTGACCGGGCCGACCAGAAAGATAACGCGCTCTTTCAGCAAACGGGAATAGATGTCATACGCCCGTTCGCCGCGACCGCTCTGCTCGATGACCATCGGCACCATGCCCAGCGCCTGCGGATCCCAGCGACCTTCCGTTCCCACACGATCAAAATTCATTCCGACTCCTCTCCTTCAGGATAATTCCCGATCAGCCCCGATGCCCCATCAGTTCGTCGAAAGCGATGGCCTTGTCGAGAACCTTGGCGCTCGACAGCGCCCATTCTACGACATTGTCCTCGATAACCACGCCTTCGATCTCGGCCAGACGCTGCGGCTGGGCGTAGTACCAGCGGATGACTTCTTCCGGGTGCTCGTAACTCTGCGCCGCATCCTCGACCACCGACTTGATCTGCTCGGGCTTTGCATGCAATTCCTTGGTCCTGACGATCTCGGACAGCACCAGTCCAAGGCTGACGCGGCGCTTGGCCTGATCAAGGAACCACTCCCGCTGCATCGGGAAGTCTTTCATCTTCTTGCCGCTGCGCTGTTCCATATCCTGCCGCGCATTCTGTATCAGTTGGTCGATCTCGATTTCGACCAGCGCCTTCGGCACGTCGATAGGATTGGTCTTGAGCAGCGCGTCCATCACCTGGTTCTTGACGCGGCTCTTCAGGCGGCTCTTCACTTCGCGCTTGAGGTTGGTTTCGATTTCGTTGCGCATCTTTTGCGTATCGCCATCGGCAATGCCCAGCGACTTGGCGAACTCGGCATCGATCTCGGGCAGGATCGCCTCACTCACCTGCTTGACCGTAATATCGAAAGTCACTGCCTGGCCCGCCAGATCCTTGGCATGGTAATCGGCCGGGAAGGTCATCTCGAAGGTCTTCGACTCGCCCGCCTTGAGGCCGGTAGCGGCATTCTCGAAATCGGCCAGCATGGCCCCTTCGCCGATCACGAACGGATAATCCTTGGCCTCACCGCCCTGGAACGGCTCGCCGCCCTTCTTGCCAAGGAAGTCAACGGTCACGCGATCCCCAGTGGCCGCCACGCGATCGACCGGCTCATAGCGCACACGCTGCTTGCGCAGAACATTCAAGGTATTTTCCAGCTCGGTAGCACCGACCTCGAGGACCGGACGCTCGATTTCCACTTCATTCAGATCGGCAACCTTGACTTCGGGATAAACTTCGAACGTAGCGGTAAATTCGAGCTGGGTTTCGCTCTCGGTCTTCTTCGGTTCGATCTTAGGCGTTCCGGCAACGCGCATCTGCTGTGCCTTCACTGCTTCCTTGAACGCCTTTTCCAGAGCCTCATTCAGAGCTTCCATATGGGCTTCGTACCCATACTGCTGCTTGATGATGTTGGCCGGCACCTTGCCCGGGCGAAAACCCGGCATCTTGACGTTCTTGCCCAGCCGCTTCAGGCGCTGATCAATTTCCTTGTCGAGGTCGGCGATGACTACCGACAGTTCCAGAGTGCGTTCGAGTGCGCTGGGCTGCGGTGCGGCTTCGGCATTGGTGGTTGTCGCGTTGGTTTCCATTAAGAAGATTCCTTAAAGTCTCTGAAAATTTTGGCTGAGAAAAACGTGCGTAAAATCGTCCGCACAGGGTATGGGTTGAAAAATATGGTGCGAGAGAAGGGACTCGAACCCCCACGCCTTGCGGCGCTGGAACCTAAATCCAGTGCGTCTACCAATTCCGCCACTCTCGCGCTAATCGGCCATTCTACCCGAGAACAACCTATACTGTCAGCCGCCCGAAACCTGTTGCCGCTTCCCGGCATATCGTCGCAATGCCTGTCGAACACTACGAAAACTTCCCCGTTGCCTCGTTCCTGCTGCCCGCAAAACTCCGCCGCCCGGTCGAGGCCATCTACCGTTTCGCGCGCGGTGCGGACGACATCGCCGACGAGGGCACAGCCAGCAATGAAGAACGCCTGCAGGGACTGGCTCGGTATAACGCAGAACTGGACCGCATCGAACGAGGGCAACGCCCGGATTCCCCAGAATTTGGCGAGTTGGCGGCAGTCATTACCGAATGGCGACTGCCGCTTCAGCTTTTTCGCGATCTGCTCGACGCCTTCGCCCAGGACGTGGTGCAGAAGCGTTACGCAGACTACCCGGGGCTACTCGACTACTGCCGGCGCTCGGCCAACCCCGTCGGCCGCCTGCTGCTGCATATTTTCGACCGCGCTAGCGATGACAATCTGCGCCGCTCCGACTGCATCTGCTCGGCGCTGCAACTGATCAATTTCTGGCAGGATATTGCGGTCGACTGGACCAAGGATCGTATCTATCTGCCGCTTGAGGATCTCGTTCGCTTCGGGATCGCGGAAAACCAGATCGCCGAACGGCGCTGCACGCCGGACTGGACCGCGCTGCTCGACTTCCAGATCGAACGTTCGCGGACACTGATGCTGTCCGGCGCACCGCTCGTCCACGAGTTGCCAGGCCGGCTCGGCTGGGAAATCCGCCTGACCGTGCAGGGCGGGTTGCGCATCCTGGAGCGCATCCAGCAAGCACGCGGTGACATATTCCGGCAACGCCCGGTGCTCGGTCTCGCAGACTGGCTGCGCATGGGCGGACGTGCCCTGTTTATGTAAGAATCGCGGGCTACCACTCCATGAAACGCCTCATGACCCCAGACGAGTACTGCCAGCAGAAGGCCGCATCGAGCGGTTCGAGCTTCTACTACAGCTTCCTGTTCCTGCCTCCGAACCGGCGGCGGGCGATTACCGCCCTCTACGCCTTCTGCCGCGAGGTCGACGATGTCGTCGACGAATGCAGCGACCCGCAACTCGCTGCCAGCAAACTCGTGTGGTGGCGGCAGGAACTCGACCGCCTGTACGCCGGACAGCCGCAGCATCCCGTCACGCAGGCGCTGCAACGCGTATTGCCCGAATTCAGCCTGCCGCAGGAGCAGCTACTGGAAATCATCGACGGTATGGAGATGGACCTGCAGCAGACGCGCTACCTCGACTTCAAAGCACTTTCCCTCTATTGCTACCGGGTGGCCAGCGTCGTCGGTCTGCTCGCCGCCGAGATATTCGGCTACACCGACCGCCAGACGCAGAAATACGCCCACGATCTGGGCATGGCCTTCCAGCTCACCAACATCATCCGCGACGTCGGCGAGGATGCCCGGCGCGGGCGCGTGTATCTGCCGATCGACGAACTGAAACGCTTCGACGTGCCGGTCGCCGACATTCTCAATTCCCGCTATTCGGACAATTTCCGCAAGCTCATGGAATTCCAGATCGAGCGTGCAGAGCATTACTACGTCCAGGCCATGGCGCAGCTTCCGCCCATCGACCGCAAGACACAGCGACCGGGGCTGGTCATGGCGGCGATCTACCGCACCCTGCTCGACGAAATCAAGCGCGACGGCTGCCAGGTGCTCAGCCAGCGCACCTCGCTGACCCCGCTGCGCAAGTTGTGGATCGCCTGGCGGACGTGGATCAAGGGGTGACCCGACACGTTGCCATCGTCGGTGGAGGCTGGGCCGGGCTCGCCTGCGGGGTGGAGCTGGCCGCCGCAGGCGTTCGGACCTGCCTGTTTGAAGCCGCGAGGCAACTGGGTGGCCGAGCACGCCGCGTCGATGTGCATGGCCACGCGCTGGACAACGGCCAGCACATCCTGATCGGAGCCTACCGCGAAACACTGCGCCTCATGAACCAAGCTGGCGCCGATCCCGCACGCGTGCTCCGACGCCTGCCGCTCGAATTGAACTACCCCGGCAGCGCTTTCTGCCTGCGATTGCCACGGATTCCCGCCCCACTGAACCTAGTCATCGGGTTGATGACTGCCAAAGGTTGCACGGCGGGGGAAAAGATTGCCGCTGCAAAGTTCATGCGTTCGCTGCAGACAAGGAAGTATCGCCTGGCCGAGGACATCTCCGTCGCCGAACTGCTCGACCAACAACACCAGACCGGCAGCCTCCGCCGCTTCATGTGGGAGCCGCTGTGCCTGGCCGCACTCAACACTCCACCGGAAAAGGCTTCGGCGCAGGTATTCGCCAACGTGCTGCGCGACAGCCTCGGCGGCGAACGCTCCGACACCGATCTGCTACTGCCGAATGCCGATCTCAATGCGGTATTCCCCGATGCCGCCGCCCGTTTCATCTCTGGGCACGGAGGAACGATAAGGCTGTCCGAGCGTGTGGAACATATCGAACAGCCGTTACATATTGCCGGCGAAGCCTTCGACGACATCGTGATTGCCACTGCACCTCAACACGCGATCGTCCTGCTGCAAGACCATCCACAAACGGCCGCCATCGCCCGAATGCTCGGCGACTACCGGTACGAACCAATCGGCACGGTCTATCTCGGCTATCCGGCAGGAGTTCGCCTTCCTCTTCCGATGCTCGGTATGGATGTCGGTTCGCCCGACCGTCTTGGACAATGGGTATTCGACAGGGGCCAGCTCGGCGACGCCGAGGGCGTCATGGGGTGCGTACTCAGCGCCGCAGGCACGTGGAACGAGCGTGACAGCGATGCGCTTGCGGCAACCCTGCACGCCGAACTGCAGGAAACGCTCGAACGCCCTCTGCCCCAACCGCTATGGCACCAGGTCATCCGCGAACGCCGCGCCACGTTTTCCTGCCGACCGGGACTCCCCCGCCCTAAATCAAGGACGCTACTGCGCGGCCTGTGGCTGGCCGGCGACTATGTCTGTGCCGACTACCCGGCGACCCTCGAAGGCGCGATTCGGAGCGGAGTCGCTGCGGCCCGGGCAATTCTCGGAAGGAATTAGGCTCCTGATACTCCCGGAGCACGTATAGCCCGGCGCGAACTACGCTCTGATGGCGATATAACCGGTGACCAGGATCATTACCAGGAAGCACGCGCAGATCGCCCACCCCTCGCGTGTGCGTGGAACCCCGAAGTGCATGAAGTCGCCGAGAAAACCCCGGCGGTTGAGAAAACTCTTTGACGTGTCGCGCGTCCGGAACCACTTGCTCTTGCGTTCCGGTCCGATGACCAGCGACGTCACCGCCACAACTACCAGCCAAGCCAGCAATGTAAGACCTACTCGTGCATCGATATCCAAAACCACGCCTCCTTACCGATCACTCCGATCGGTGACTCATTTCGAAGCAAGCCGGCGGTCCGCGACGACCCGAAAAGGCTCCGGCAAGGAGCCCCAAAGCCGCGCGATACTACGCTGCGAGAGGATACCTGTGCAACACCTGAATGGCTCTACGCGGCCGCCGCGACAATGTCGCGCACCACCGCCGGCGTGATTGCACTCTTTTCGCCCAACTTGGCCATGCCGTGCTTTTCGATACCCGCCGCAATCAGCTCCGGAGCCTCCGGACCGGAGACACCGGCCTCGCTGAGACGTACCGGCACACCGAGGCTGCGGAACAGATTTTCGATCGCGTCGACGGTACGCTGCGCCAGGCCGACATCCGGCGCCAGATCGAAAACGGCACGCCCCATCTGCGCCAGCTTGACCTTCTTGTTCTCGAGCTGGTTGCGCAGCAGCGACGGCAGGACGATGGCCAGCGTACGTGCATGGTCGATGCCATAGGCGGCGGTAATTTCGTGACCGATCATGTGCGTCGCCCAGTCCTGCGGCACGCCGGCGCCGATCAGCCCGTTGAGCGCCTGATTGGCCGTCCACATGAAGTTGGCGCGCCAAACATCGTTGTCGCGCTGCTTGAACTGAAGCGCCAGATTGACCAGATTGCGCAGCAGCGTCTCGGCGAATCCATCCTGCACCCATCCCTGAACCGGATAGGTCAGGTACTGCTCGCAGACGTGCACAAAGGCATCGACGAGGCCATTGGCAACCTGCCGCTCGGGCAGTGACTTGATCACATCCGGATCGAGCACGGCAAATCGCGGAAACACCGCGTTGGACGAAAAAAACAGCTTTTCCCTGGTCGACTTGCGCGTAATGACGGCACCGCCATTGGATTCCGACCCGGTCGCCGGCAGGGTCAGCACCGCACCGAGCGGCAGAGCCTGCTTGACGCGATGCTTGCCGAGCAGGATGTCCCACCCGTCGCCCTCGTAGCACGCCGCCGCGGCCACGTACTTGCTGCCGTCGATGACCGAGCCGCCGCCAACGGCAAGAATGTAATCGAGTCCTTCCTTGCGGATCAGCGCCACGGCCTGGTCCAGCGTTTCCACCGTCGGGTTCGGCTCGACACCGGAGAATTCCATCCATTTGTGCCCGGACAGGGCAGCGGCAACCTGATCATAAACGCCGTTGCTTTTGATCGAGCCGCCGCCGTAGATCACCAGCACTTTCTTCGCCGGATCGATGGCCTTGGCGATCGCCGAGATCATTCCCTGGCCAAAGTGGATAACAGTCGGGTTGGAATACGTAAATTTCATCACTGGAGCTCCAATTAAACAGACAGGTCAGACAACTTCTTGAATGGTGCCGGCATGCATGCGCAACCGGCGCCCGCAGCGCGCGGCGATTTCCTCGTCGTGAGTGACGAGGATCAGCGTTGTCCCGCGCTCCGCGTTGATGGCGAACATCAGTTCGATGATCTGGTGGCCGGTCGCCGCATCGAGGTTCCCGGTCGGTTCGTCAGCCAGGATCAGCTTCGGTTTCGGCGCGAACGCCCTGGCCAGAGCTACGCGTTGCTGTTCGCCCCCGGACAGGTGCTTTGGATAGTGACGCAGGCGGTGCGAAAGACCGACCCGTTCCAGCCAGAATTGCGCTTCGGACCTGGCGTTCGACATTCCAGCGAGTTCGAGCGGCAACATCACGTTTTCGATGGCATTGAGCGAAGGCAGCAACTGGAACGACTGGAAGACGAACCCGAGCAGGCGCCCGCGCAGCACGGCGCGAGCATCCTCATCGAGATCGTTCAGCAACTTGCCGGACAGCGTCACCGATCCGCTGCTCGGCAGGTCCAGCCCGGCCAGCAGACCGAGCAACGTCGACTTTCCGGAACCGGATGCGCCAACAATGGCCACCGTTTCGCCGGCAGCCACGGAGAATGAATTCTCGTGCAGAATAACCAGCGGCTCGCCACCGTTATCGACGCTCTTGGTCAGGCCGCTGACTTCCACCACTTTTATCACTCTTGTTTCTGGCGCACTCATGTTCCGATTGTTTTCCTTTCGTTTCCTGCTGTTCACCGGCCTGTTGCTGGCCGCGCCGACCGTTCTGGCCGCACGCAACATTCTTGTCTTCGGTGACTCGCTCTCGGCAGGCTACGGCATCCGGCAGGACGCCGCCTGGCCCAGCCTGCTGGCCAAGCGGCTGCAGGAGAGGAAGCTCGATTATAGCGTCGTCAATGCCAGCATCTCAGGAGAAACCACCAGCGGCGGCCGGGCTCGCCTGGAGGACGCCCTCAACAAGCACTCGCCCAGCATCGTCATCATCGCGCTCGGCTCGAACGACGGACTGCGCGGCCTGCCCGTCGCCACCATGCGCGAAAACCTGCTGAGCATGACCGCGACGGCGCAAAAGCGGAAAGCCCGCGTGCTCATCGTCGGCCAGCGCCTTCCGCCCAACTACGGTCCTTACGCGGACCAGTTTCACCAGGCTTTTGGCGAAGTCGCCAAGGCCGGCAAAACGGCGTTCGTCGAGTTCCTGCTCGAGGGTGTCGCACTGACTCCGGAATTGTTCCAGCCGGACAACCTGCACCCCACCGCTGCGGCACAACCGCGCCTGCTCGACAATGTCTGGCGCGGACTGGAGCCATTGCTGAAATAACACGACCCGCATCCGTGAAGCGGCAGCATCAAAGAGATCGGCCGGGCATCTCTGCCAGGCCGATCCGTCTTGCTCCGACATCAGTGGCGACACGCTCGCCCGCCCAAATGCCGGCTCACTCGAAGTGCATGTCGTAAGGATACGGATTCTGCTGCTCAGTCGCCTCACGAAAGACCTTCAGTTCGGCAAAATCGACCTTCTTGTTCCACAACAGGCTCATTCCTTCGCGTTGCTCGCTTTCCCACTCCGGGTGCTTGGCACGCATTTCCAGCTGGAATTTCTCGAATTCCGACTGGTAAATCGCCATCAAAACCCCCTCCTTTCAGAGAAAAAAGGCGTTCAGTGAAACGCAATCGGCTTCGCCACGCCGGCGCAATAATCGTCGAGCAGCGAATCAATCGATTCGATGTCGCGTTCGTCTTCTGGAATATTGTCGATAGCTTGGCGCAACCCGATGGCCACCGAGCCCTGGACGAACAGTGAACGCCTTCCCAGCTTGTCCACCAGTTCAAAGGCCGCCCGGACGGGATAGGCCACAATGGCGTAATGCTCGCTGTTATAGACTATGTTCATCTCGACTCCTTTCTCCGTTGCACGACAAGGCCTGACTCGTTGGTTCCATCGGCAGGCGCCAAGCATTCATCCCTTTCGGGAAGGAAGATGAGTCCGCTTCTTCACATTTCAAGCAAAAGCAACTACGTCCTATAACTACAGACTGGCAGAGATCCAGCAAAGTTCAAGCGTTCTCGGGAAGCACCGGCATTCACATCGCGTGCCCGCGCCAGTCGCGGGTTATCGACCGAATTTTCAGCCCTGACCAAACGTCACACGGACATCGCCGATAATATTGGCGTCCGGGCCGAAGCCACGTTCGATCAGCACTCCCGCCCCGTCGCGATGGCACAGCAACAACGTCGACGCCCGGGTTCCGTAATCCGGCGAGCGGACGAATACGGCCGACAGGCGCCGCTCCCAATCCAGCGAAACACCCGTTGCCGGCAAGGCCTCATCGGGAACAATCTCGTCGTCGGCGAGGAGATCAAAGAAAGGCCGTTCGACAGGCAGGTGTTCGAGCGCCTCGGCGAAACGGGCTTTGGCGGTCGTCAGCTTGGGCCACGGCGTATCCAACAGATGGTTCGAGACGCCGTAGATGCCGGCCGGCAAAACGCGCGGCGGGCCGTCGCGGTTGGAGCAATAGCAAAGCGTCTCGGCGTCGGCGACCAACAGATTGAAACCGGAAAACGCCGCGCCCGTAATGCTCGCAGAGAAATCCCTGGGCGACATTGTTCCGCTCAGGAAATCGCGCGTAAGACACCCGCGCGATTGCAGCCCTTTGGGTTTCCCCGGCTCCCGCACATTGGTCACCGCGGCGAAACGCCCCGTCTCCGTAACCCCGAGCCAGGTTCCTCCGGCTTCCAAGTCGCGCCCGGCAACAACGTAAGGAACTTCTCTCCACCGGGCGGCAGCCGCCGTCGGGCGAGCATGGAATTCGTCCCGATTGGCGGCAACGACCAGCGGATAATCCGGATGAATCTGCCAGGCAACGAGAATCAGGCACATGGATGACACGAAGAGGAATGCATTTCCGGCAGGCTACCCCATCGCCCCACGCCGTTCAATTGTTCTCGCGGCAGGCTGGAACAAACCTGCAAGGTCCGGGTCAGAGAGAAGCGCATGAACGGAGAGAACGCCTTGCCCCGCCTCCTGTTGCTCGTTTTCCTGTTTTCCCTCGGCCTTGGCGCCCGCGCTCAACCGGCAGCCTCCGAACCCGCCTTGCCGCTTTTCGACGCCCACCTGCATTACAACTGGGAGCCGTCGCCGCGGGTACCGCTCGATCAGGCCCTGGAACTCTTCAAACGTACCGGAGTGCGCGGCATTCTCGCCAACAGCCGGCCGAATGCGGGCACCCACGCGTTGTACGCCAGGCGTTCGGAAGCGCTCCAGGTCGTGCCCTTCCTGCGTCCGTACCGGGTCCGCGCAGATGTCACGAGCTGGTTCAACAACCCGGAGACCATGACACTGATCCGCGAGGAATTCCGGCACGGCTATTTCGCCGGAATCGGCGAGTTCCACCTGCACGGCGATGAAGCCCGTTCCCCTGTGGTGGCCGACATGATACGTTTCGCGCGGGAACACCGGATGATGTTGCACGCCCACAGTGATGTCCCGGCGCTGGACATTCTGTTCAAACTCTACCCCGACGCGCGCATCATCTGGGCGCACACGGGGTTTTCGTTACAGGCGGACGAAGTAGACCGCATGCTGCGCACCTACCCCGGGTTGATCGCCGAACTGTCGTACCGTGGCGGGATTACCGACAGTTCGGGGACAATCTCCTCCGACTGGCGGAGACTGTTTGAAAAGTACCCGGATCGTTTCCTGCTCGGTTCCGACACGTGGATCGACGAGCGCTGGGATTCCTACGCACGAATCATGGGCGATTACCGTCCCTGGCTCGCGCAATTGCCGCCTGAAGTTGCGCGGCAGATAGCCTGGGGCAACGCGGCGCGCCTGTTCCGCCTGAAGCCCTGACGGCCGGCGCCCCGGCGCATCAATCCGGCCCGAAGCTGTATTTTCAACTCACGGCGACATCATCCAACGTGCTTCGGACGCTCTCGCATGCTTTCACTCTCGCATGTTTTCAATTGACACTATTGCCGGCAGGGTCTAAATTCACCCGACTTGTCAGTCGGTGAGTCAGAATGAAACAGGGTTTCTTTCATCTTCCCCCGGAAAAGCAGGAAACCATCCTTGCCGCTGCGCTGGCCGAATTCGGCGCGAACGACTACGCCGCCGCTTCGCTGGACCGTATCGTCGCCGCGGCGGGAATCTCCAAGGGCGGTCTGTACGAATACATTGCGTCCAAGGAGGAACTGTACCTTTACTGCATGGAACGGACATGGAGCGATCTGTACCGCCATATCCGCGAGCAGATCGTCCTGGCGGAGAAGCCCCTGCCGGCCGACATCCTGGAACGCTTCCTGAGCGTATCCCGGATCGCCATTGAATGGTATCTGGTCAATCGCTCGATGCTCGGCCTGCTGGTCCGCATTGCCCGCCTGCCGCGGGATGAACTGGCGCTCAAGGCCCAAGCCGTATTCGAGACCCATTTTGCGGAAGTGTTTTCCGGCCTCGATGTATCCCGACTCGGTCATCCGCTCGAGCAGTTGATCGATCTGATCAAGTGGCTGCTGGCCAAGACGCGCAAGGACGTGCTCATGGAAATGGAGGCGGGACGTTCACCCGAAGAAGTGCGCCGCGCCTATCTCGACGAGTGGGCCTTCTTCTGTTCGGTGCTGGCCAGGGGGATTTATCGTCCGCAAGAGTCCGGCAACGCAGGGTAGGGAAAAAATTTTAAAAACGACCGACTCGCCAGTCGGTCACTTTCTGGGGGGCGCCATGTTGGGATTGGGGGATTGGGGAGTCGGTCTGGCATTCGTGCTGACGCTGGGGTCGGCGGCCTTGTGTGCCGTCTACGGCTTTTTGAACTGGAACAAACCGGCCCCGGCCGAAGAGGCGCGTGAAATCGCCGAGGAGGAAGCCTGGGAGAAAACCGAGATGGCCCATACGGAAGGAGAAAGACAATGAACGCGACCGTGGCCGTTACAACCATGTTTTACCTTGCGATCACCGCTGCCCTGGGATATCTGGGTTACCGCCAGACCTCCAGCGCCAAGGACTATCTACTGGCCGGCCGCAAGGTACACCCGGTAATCATGGCCGTTTCCTACGGCTCGACCTTCATCTCGACCGCCGCCATCGTCGGTTTCGGCGGCGCGGCAGCCGTGTTCGGCATGGGCATCCTGTGGCTGACCGTGCTCAACATCTTCCTCGGCATCTTCATTGCATTCATCGTCTTCGGCAAACGCACGCGCGGCATGGGGCACAAGCTCGACGCCCACACTTTCCCGGAATTCCTCGGCAGACGTTTCGACTCGACCTTCCTGCAAGTGGCCGCCGCAGCCGTCATCTTTATCGCAATGCCACTCTATGCCGGAGCGGTAATGCTCGGCGGCGTGAGCTTCTTGACCGTGGCGCTGGGACTCTCCCAGAACATGGCGCTGCTGACCATCGTGCTGATCGTCGGCCTGTACGTTATGTTCGGCGGGATGAAAGGCGTGCTGTACACCGACGCTTTCCAGGGCGGGATCATGGTCGTCGGCATGGTCATCCTGTTGTGGTTCGCCTACAGCGGGCTGGGAGGTGTCGTCACTGCCCACGAACAGCTGACCGCCATGGCCGACAAGGTTCCGGCAGCGTTCACCGGCAAGGGGCACCGCGGCTGGACAGCCATGCCCGAACTGTTCTCGCCGTTGTGGTGGACCCTGATCTCGACCGTGGTGCTGGGGGTGGGCATCGGCGTGCTGGCGCAGCCGCAGCTGGTGGTACGCTTCATGACCGTCAAGAGCGACCGCGAACTCAATCGCGGCGTGGTGATCGGCGGACTCTTCATCATGCTGATGACCGGCGTGGCGTTCGTCGTCGGCGCCTTGTCGAACGTCTATTTCTTCAGTTCCGCGGGCAAGATCGCCGTGGCCGCCGCGGGGTCGCCGGACAACGTTATCCCGCTGTTCATCAAGCAGAATCTCCCCGAGTGGTTCACCGCCGTCTTCATGATCACCCTGCTCTCGGCAGCGATGTCGACCATGAGCTCGCAGTTCCACACCATGGGCTCGGCAGTCGGCCACGATATCCTGGAAAAGGGCCTGGGCCGGAAATCGGCGCGTCCGATACGCGTGGTGCGCATCGCCATGCTTGCCGGCATCCTGATCACCACGCTGACGGCGCATTATCTTCCGGCGTTCTTCAAGTCCGGGGCCACGATCATCGTGAACGGCACCGCACTGTTCTTCGGCCTTTGCGCCGGAGCCTTCCTCGCGATCTATGCACTCGGCCTCTTCTGGAAGGGAATCACCCGAGCCGGCGCGGTCAGCGGTTTCATCAGCGGCCTGTTGGTCAGTTTGTTCGTGCTCTTCTTCGTGTTCGAGAAGGTGGCCAAGCCGCTCGGGCTGTGCGAAGCGTTATTCGGGGTGCCCACCCTGGGCGCCGGAACGCCGCTCGGCAACATCGACCCGCTGGTCTTCGCCGTGCCGGTTTCGCTGCTCTTTGCGGTAGTCGTCAGCCTGTTCACACCGAGACTCGGAGACGCCCATCTGGCGGCATGTTTCCCGGACTGACTTCGATGAGTGGGAGCTTTCGGGCTCCCGTTTCACTCTGACACGGGTTTGACTGAACCGTATCGGTCGGGGATAGTACCCGTCCTGCCACAAGGGTCATCCGCGCGCACCATCCTTCATCGCACCGAGGTTGTCATGTACTGGGAACAATCGCTGGAAACGCTCGACCGCAGCAGCCTTGAGAAACTGCAGATCGAACGCCTGACGAACTCGCTGCAGTTGGCCGTCCGCTCTTCGCATTACGGGAGATGCCCCGCGATCGGGCGCCTGCTTGATTCCGGCATCAAATCGATCGAGCAGATCCGCGACCTGCCCTTCACCACCAAGGACGACCTGCGGCGCGATTTCCCATGGGGCTTTCTCGCGGCGGATAAGAAGGATGTCGTCCGCCTGCACAGTTCCAGCGGCACGACCGGTAACCCGACGGTGGTCTATCACAACCGGCACGACCTCGACAGCTGGGCGAACCTGATGGCCCGCTCGCTCTACGCCGCCGGGGTGCGCGAAACGGATGTTTTCCAGAACATCTGCGGCTATGGACTGTTCACCGGCGGACTCGGCTTCCAGTACGGCATCGAAAAGCTCGGCTGCCTGAGCATCCCGGCGGGTGCCGGCAACAGCCCGCGCCAGATCAAGCTGATGCGCGACTTCGGCACAACCGTGGCGCACGCCATCCCGAGCTATCTCGGGCGGCTGTTCGACGTGTTCAAGGAAGAAGATCTCGATCCGCGCGAGGACACCCGACTACACACCTTGGTCATCGGCGCCGAGCCACATACGGAAGAGCACCGCCGCCGCATCGAGGAGATGTTCGGCGTCCGGGCATTCAACTCCTTCGGGCTCTCGGAAATGAACGGCCCCGGCGTGGCCTTCGAGTGTATTGAGCAGAACGGGCTGCACGTCTGGGAAGACGCCTTCGTGGTCGAAATCATCGATCCGGACACTCTCGAGCCAGTCCCGGACGGCGAAATCGGCGAACTGGTCATGACCACGCTCGACCGACAGGCCATGCCGGTGATCCGCTTCCGCACGCGCGACCTGACGCGCATCCTTCCCGGCCCCTGCCCCTGCGGACGCACCCATCGACGCCTGGACCGCATTTCCGGCCGCTCGGACGACATGTTCATCATCAAGGGCTGCAACGTCTTCCCGATGCAGGTCGAGGGCATCCTGATGAAGCTGCCGGAAGTCGGCGATGACTACCGCATCATCCTCCAGACGATCGAGGACCAGGATGAAATGATCGTCGAAGTCGAAGTCAAGAAGGACTGGTTCCGCGGCGACTTGACCTTGCTTGATCGCCTGCAGAAACACATCACCCACCTGATCCGCGACGAGGTTCTGGTGCGCCCGCTGATCAGGCTGGTCGAGCCGGGATCGATTCCCAAGGCGGAAGGGAAAGCCGTGCGGGTTCTCGACCAACGCAGGAAATGAACACATCAGGAGTTCGAAAATGACTTATCAGGTATCGGTGTTCCTCGAAAACCGTCTGGGCCGACTGGAAAAAGTCACGGCCCTCCTGCGCGAAGCGCAAATCAACATCCGCTCGATCCACCTCAACCACACGGCCAACGACTGGGGCATCCTCAATCTCGTCGTATCCAGGCCCGAACTGGCTTGCGAAAAACTCAACGCGAGCGGCATGTCGGCGGCGCTGCGCGAGATCGTGGTGCTCACGATGGACGACAAGCCGGGCGGACTCGACGTCTTACTCAAAGCCATCGCCGGTGCGGGCGTCAGTTTCACCAACGCCTACGGTCGCATCGTCAATGAAGGCGGCAGCGCGTTCTTCATGGTCGATGTGCAGGACATTCCCGAGGCCAGATCACGACTGGCCGGCGCCGGTCTCGAAATCATCGAGGATGCGCAGGTCTACGGTTCCTGACCGCTTCTCTTGCCAGCACTGCCGGCCGAACCTCACATCAACGGCAAGACACCGCGCCGCCCGATCCCAAGCGGCACCGCTCACGGATTCATCCTGCGGAACTGCAGCGGCGTCACGCCAAGCTCCTCGCGCAAGCGTCTACTCAGGTGACTGGCATGGGCGAAGCCGCAAGCCGCTGCGATCTGCCCCAATGGCAGACGGGTCTGTTTCAGGCACTCGCAGGCGCGGGCAAAACGGCGCTGGGCGACCCAGGCGTGGGGCGTCACTCCCATCGAAACGCGGAACATGCGGGCGAAGTGAAATTCCGACAGAGATGCCTGAGCCGCCAGATCGGCCAGCGTAAGGTCGTCGTGCAGATGCGTTTCGATCCATTCGACGACACGGCGCCTCGCCGCGGCGGAAAGCCCTCCGCGCGGACGCAGGGCGGCGCTCCGATGCAGCGGACGCGCCGCCGCCAGCACCAAATGATCGAGCGCCGCGTGGCTGGCCGAATCGATCGCCAGACGTGCGTCGTGCGACTCCCACTGGCAGCCCGCCAGCATGGCAGCCCAACGGGCCAGTTCGGCATCTTCGGAGAATATCCGCTCGTCCAGGGTAACGGCCCGTGGTTCGGCGTCCAGGAGGCGAACCACCCGGTCGGCCCATGCCCGGCTGGACACGTAGAGATGGAGGAAGCGCAGGCTACCCTCGACGACCCACGGAAACTCGCCCTCGGCCGGCATCAGGCAGACCCGGCCGGGGGAGCCGCGTGATTCGGGCCGCCCGGCCAAGTACGTGCCGAATCCTCCAGCGAGGTAGACCGACACTGTATGGTGGCCAGGCGCGTGGTAACTCGGTGTGGCATCCTTGTTCGACCACTGCGCCAGCCGCAGGCCATCGCCCAGCGTGCAGGCGCGTTCCAGGCGGGCATGGCAATGGCTGAGCACGTCGAAGACGCTCCGGCCGGAAGAATCGGAATGGCTCTTGTCCATGGCCACATCCTACCGCACCCAATCCGGGACACATCATCGCGGCAAATCGATGCGCAGGATTATGCAATCGCGGCGCACGGAATCCGCCCACACTGGCGCCAAGAACTCTCGACCTCTAGCTCACCTTGCCATGGATCTCGCCCTCTACTCGCTGGTCGTCTTGATCTGGGGAACCACCTGGATCGCCCTGAAATGGCAGCTCGGCATCGTGCCGATTCCATTGTCGATCGCCTACCGCTTCGCGCTGGCCGCGATCGTCCTGTTCGCCCTGCTGGCCTGGAAACGGGACGCGCGGCGCCCGCCCGCCGGGGCGCTCGGGCTGATCGCCGCGCAGGGCCTGTGCCTGTTCTGCCTGAATTTCGTGTGCTTCCTGAACGCCAGCCTGACCGTGCCGAGCGGCCTCGTGGCCGTCGTGTTCTCCACCTCAACACTGTGGAACGCCTTGCTGGCCAAGCTGATCCTGCGCCGTGCGATCGCTCCCCAGGTGATCGCGGGCGGCGCACTGGGGCTGATCGGGCTGCTACTACTATTCTGGCCGCAGGTAGCCGGCCACGAGCGTAGCGCCGCGATGCTTGGCGGATTGGCCTGGGCGCTTTCCGGCACCCTGTGCTTCTCCTCCGGCAATCTGCTCTCGTCGGCGATGCAGGCGCGCGGACTCAAGCCCGCTCAGACCAATGCCTGGGGCATGGCCTTCGGCGCTTTGCTGTTGCTGGCATTCTGCCTCGCCAGCGGTACGCCGTTCGCGTTCGACCCGAGCCCGCGCTACGTCGGCGCCCTGCTCTACCTGGCGCTTCCCGGATCGGTCATCGGCTTTACGGCCTACCTCACGTTGGTCGGACGACTCGGCCCGGAGCGGGCTGCTTACTGCACGGTGCTCTTTCCCGTCGTGGCGCTCAACGTGTCGGCCCTGTTCGAGGATTACCACTGGAGCGCCAGCGCCCTGGCCGGCCTGGCGCTGGTCATGCTGGGCAATGTGCTGGTGTTCCGACGCAAGCCACCGCGGCCCGCGCACGCCGCGCGCTGAGTCAGCCCTTCTCGAACCGCATCACGCCGCCCGAACACGACACGCGGATCGTGTCGCCCGCCACGAACCGACCTTCGAGAATCGCTTTCGCCAGCGGGTTCTCGATTTGCGCCTGAATCGCGCGCTTCAGCGGCCGGGCGCCGAACACCGGGTCGAAACCGGCGTTGGCGACTTCGGACAAGGCGCTGTCGTCGGGCTCCAGCTTCATCTCCAATTGCGCCAGCCGCTTTTCGAGGTAGCCGAGCTGGATGCGTGCGATCGACGTGATGTGCTTTTCGTCGAGCGCGTGGAAGACCACCACCTCGTCGATACGGTTGATGAATTCCGGGCGGAAGTAGGCCTTGACCTCGCCCATCACCGCCAGCTTGATCAGTTGATAGTCGTCGCCGGCCATTTGCTGGATCATCTGGCTGCCGAGGTTGGAGGTCATCACCACGACCGTGTTCTTAAAGTCCACCGTGCGGCCTTGCCCGTCGGTCATGCGACCATCGTCGAGCACCTGCAGCAGCACGTTGAACACGTCCGGGTGCGCCTTTTCGACCTCGTCGAGCAGGATCACGCTGTAGGGCTTCCTGCGCACGGCTTCGGTCAGGTAGCCGCCCTCCTCATATCCCACGTAGCCCGGCGGCGCGCCGATCAGGCGGGCGACGGAGTGCTTTTCCATGAACTCGCTCATGTCGATGCGGATCAGGTGTTCCTCCGAATCGAACAGGAAAGCGGCCAGCGCCTTGCACAGTTCGGTCTTGCCGACGCCCGTCGGGCCGAGGAACAGGAAGGAGCCGTACGGCCGGTTCGGATCGGCGAGACCGGCACGCGAGCGGCGGATCGCGTCGGAGACCAGCCTCACCGCCTCGTCCTGCCCGACGACGCGCTGGTGGATGCGCTCCTCCATCGCCAGTAGTTTTTCGCGCTCGCCCTGCATCATCTTGGATACGGGGATGCCGGTCGCGCGCGACACCACTTCGGCGATTTCCTCGACGCCGACCTGGGTACGCAGCAGCTTGTTCTTCGACCCGCCATCACCGGATTTCTCCGCGGCCTTCAATTGCGTTTCGAGTTGCGGCAGCTTCCCGTACTGCAATTCGGCGAGCTTGTCATATTGGCCCTTGCGCTGCAACTCGGCCATCTGCGCCCTGAGTTTGTCGATCTCTTCCTTGATCGACGCACTGCCATGCACCTGCGCTTTCTCGGCCTTCCAGATCTCCTCAAGGTCGTTGTATTCACGCT
Organism: Candidatus Accumulibacter sp. UBA704; assembly: GCA_002304785.1. Classification (GTDB taxonomy): domain Bacteria; phylum Pseudomonadota; class Gammaproteobacteria; order Burkholderiales; family Rhodocyclaceae; genus Propionivibrio. The sequence continues at coordinate 36,215 of DBMG01000184.1, forward strand.
CGAGCTTGGCGAGTTCGTCCTCGATCAATTGCAGGCGCTTCAGCGACGCTTCGTCCTTCTCCTTGCGTACAGCCTCGCGCTCGATCTTGAGTTGGATCATGCGCCGGTCGAGCTTATCCATGACTTCCGGTTTGGAGTCGATTTCCATCTTGATGCGCGCCGCGGCCTCGTCGATCAGGTCGATGGCCTTGTCGGGCAGGAAGCGGTCGGTGATGTAGCGGTGGCTCAACTCCGCCGCCGCGACGATGGCCGGGTCGGTGATGTCGACGCCGTGGTGCAGTTCGTACTTTTCCTGCAGGCCGCGCAGGATGGCGATGGTGGCTTCGACGCTCGGCTC
>DBMG01000061.1 GCA_002304785.1 Candidatus Accumulibacter sp. UBA704
GCCGGCTGCATTTTTTTTGTCGTTTGAAGGAGCGGGCACCCCCTAATTAAAGGGGGTGCCGTTGCCCGTGCTACATGCTGCTTCAAGAGGATCGTTCAGGCGTGCTTCATGCCTCTGGAATTCACTATACGGACACCGTGATATTCTGTAAATCCGATGGAATCAATATTTACTATTTTTGGATTTGATAAGCCAGGAACCGGAATCCATCGTTTGCCTGTTATCGTGTCGCCGCGCGAGCGACTCATTCGTCGCCGGAATTGCTGGCTGCTGATCGAGGCTTCGATAGTTGAATAGACTATAAGGGCCGAACGGAATTGCTGTAAATCCAGCGCCGGAAATACTGGTTATCTGCTGGAAAAATATCCCAATCGAGAATCGCCGCAGAGGAGACTATTCGGGCTGGTAAGGGCGTGTCTCGAAACGGAAGAGCGATGGGTTGGTGTCGTCGATATAGACTTTCACCCAGCCCATGAAGGGAAAGCCAAAGGTTTCCAGACGGGTGAAATTCTCCACTCGCTGCCTCGTTTGCGGATGGCGCATTGGTTGATCGACGCGCTGATAGTGGGTGTCTCCGTGCACCAGCAGGACTTGTCCCGGAAAAGCGAGGGTTTCGCTGCGCAGCGTATTGAACAGTTCCGTAAAGGAACGGTTCACCAGACCTGCTTCGAAGAACTTGAAACCCATATCGGCCTGCATGACGACCACGATGCCCCGCAGTTTTTCCCTGCGGGCGAGGGTGAATCCCTGTTTCAGCCATTCGATGACGACGCGGTTGCGCTTGAGAAACTCATCGCGCGGTTGGGCGGCGATGCCCGCATTGTTATCGGGGCCGGGAACGTTCAGGGTGACGAAAAGAACCGGGCCGAAACGATACCGCAGATGCTCGGGATACGCTGCGGATTGTTGCTCGACGGGGATCCGCTTCCTGCCTAGCGAAAAGGGCTCCTGAAAAAACACGCGACGCAGGGCATCGAGCCTCTCTTCCGGATCATATCCCCCGGCACTGACGCTCCGGCAATCCATCCATTCGTTGTCGCCGGGAACGAAGACGAATGGCACGCTGGAAGCATCGAACAATTCCTTGCGGTCCAGAAACAGTTCGTCGGAGCACCGGACACTGCCAAATTTGATGTCTCCGGCGTGTACGATGAGTTCGGGCGATTCCGCGGCGATCTGTTCGAGCATACGCGGCAATTCGCGGCGTTCATAGTTGCTGTAAGGCGTGTCGCCAATGGCCACGAAGCGCCAAGTTTCGGCGTGAGCAGAGCCAAGCAGCAGCCAACCCAGCAATGCGATGAAGACTCTCATCGACTCAGAGATTTCAAGTCATATAGGGCGTCGAGCGCCTGTTTCGGTGTCAGTTCGTTCGGGTCGATGGCGGCCAGGCGCTCGAGTGCCGGATGCGCTTCCGGCTCCGGCGCTTCGGGTACCGCGGCGAACAGGTCCGGCTGCAAGGGGTTGATCGATGCGCGCTGTTCGAATTCGCGCAACTGACGCTTGGCGGCCTTAACGACCGACGATGGAATCCCCGCCAGAGCCGCGACCTGGATCCCGTAGCTCTGGTTGGCCGGGCCTTCCTCGACGGCGTGCAGGAAGACGATTTTCTCGCCGTGCTCCACGGCATCGAGATGGACATTCGCCAATTCCGGATATTCGTTGGCCAGCAGCGTGAGTTCGAAGTAGTGGGTGGCGAATAGCGTCAGCGCGCGGTTCTTCTCGACGAGGTGGCGGCAGATGGCGAAAGCCAGCGCCATCCCGTCGAACGTCGAGGTGCCACGGCCGACCTCGTCCATCAGCACCAAGCTGTTGGCCGTGGCGTGGTGCAGGATGGCGGCCGACTCAGTCATTTCGACCATGAACGTGGAACGGCCGGAAGCCAGGTCGTCGGCGGCGCCGATGCGGGTGAAAATCTGGTCGAGCGGGCCGAGCACGACGTGGCTGGCCGGGACGAAACTGCCGACGTGCGCCATCAGCGCGATCAGTGCCGTTTGGCGCATGTACGTCGATTTTCCGCCCATGTTGGGGCCGGTGATGAGCAACAGGCGGCGGTTGTCGCCCAAGCGCGTGTCGTTGGCGATGAACGATTCGCCACCAGCGAGTTCGTTTTCGACGACCGGATGCCGCCCGCCTTCGATGAGCACGCCGGGTTCGTCGGAGAACACCGGGCGGCTGTAGTTGCGCGCCAGGGCGACATCGGCCAAGGCGGCCAGCAGGTCGACATGCGCCACGGCGTGGGCGATGCGCTGCAGTTGCGGGAGATCGACCTGCAGTGCCGACAGGACGGCCTCGTATAGCAGTTTTTCGCGTGCCAGCGCGCGGTCCTGCGCGGACAAGGCCTTGTCCTCGAACGCCTTCAGTTCCGGCGTGATGTAGCGCTCGGCGTTCTTCAGCGTCTGCCGGCGTCGGTAATCATCGGGCACCTTGGCGGCGTTGGCGTTGGTAATCTCGATGTAGAAGCCGTGCACGCGGTTGTACTCAACCTTCAGGCTGGCGATGCCGGTGCGCTCGCGTTCGCGCGCCTCCAGTTCGACGAGGAAGGCACCGCAGTTGTCGTTGATGCCTCGCAATTCATCCAAATCCGCGTCGTAGCCGTCGGCGATGACGCCGCCCTCGCGCAACAGCGAGGCCGGTTCCGGCTGAATGGCGCGGCTCAGCAGGTCGAGTGCGCTGTCCGGCGTGGCCAGTTCGGCCAGCAGGTCGCGCAACAACGGGGCCGGCGCGTCGGCCAGCGGGGCACGCAGTTCGGCTAGGCGGTGCAGGCTGTCGCGCAGGCTCGAGAGGTCGCGCGGCCGGGCGCTGAACAATGCGACGCGGCCGGCGATGCGCTCGATGTCGGCGAAGCCGCGCAACGCTTGGCGGACGGTACGCAAGCATTGCCCGTTGTCATCGATCAGCGATTCGATGGCGGCGTGGCGTGCGGCCGGGATCGCCGGGTCGCGCAACGGATGGTGCAACGCATGGCGCAGCGCGCGCGATCCCATCGAAGTGACGCAAGTGTCGAGCAGGCTGAACAGCGTTGGCGCTGGCTGGCCGCGCAGTGTTTCGGTCAGTTCCAGATTGCGTCGGGTGGCGGTGTCGAGTCCCAGGAAGGTGCCGTCACGCTCGACGATCAGCGCCTGCACGTGCGGCAGGGAGCGTGTTTGGGTGGCCTGGGCGTAGCGCAGCAGCGCACCGGCAGCGGCGATCGCCGAGCGCAGGCCGTCGGCGCCAAAACCCGAGAGCGAGGCCGTCTTGAAATGGGCACACAGTTCGCGTGCCGCTGCTTCACTGTCGAAATGCCAGTCGGGCTGACGGGTGATCGTTACCTGGGCGGCTTCCGGTGCAAACGGCAGTTCAAGACCTTCCGGCACGATGATTTCGGCCGGGCGGATGCGTTCGATCGTTGCCGCCAGCTTCTCCGGCGCGATTTCGCAGACACGGAATTCCCCGCTGGCAAGATTCAGCCAAGCCAACCCAAACTGTTGTCGCGTTCCTGATAAAGCCAAGAGCAGCGAGTCGCGCTTGTCATCGAGCAGGGCCGCGTCGGTCAGCGTGCCGGGCGTGACGATGCGCGACACGGCGCGCTCGACCGGTCCCTTGCTGGTCGCCGGGTCGCCGACCTGTTCGCAGATCACCACCGATTCGCCGAGCTTGACTAGGCGCGCCAGGTACTGTTCGACGGCGTGATAGGGCACGCCGGCCATCTTGATCGGCACACCCGCACTCTGGCCACGCGTGGTCAGTGTTATGTCGAGCAGTCGCGCGGCCTTTTCGGCGTCTTCGTAGAACAACTCGTAGAAGTCGCCCATTCGATAAAAGAGCAGCAAGCCGGGGTACTTCGATTTCAGCCCCAGATACTGCTGCATCATCGGGGTGTGCTTTCCCAGCGTGTTGTCGTTATTTGAAGGGTCTTTTTGCATCATTCGTTGGCGTGTTTCGATGACGGGAGTGCCTGCGGCAAGGGTGGCATCTTACCAGCCTGGACACGCATGGTCGAAAAAAGGCCGAGTGCCCGCCGATGACCTAAGATGATTCTGGAAACCGGATTTTTCAGTCATTGAGCGAAGAAAGGAGTTCACATGTTCATCACATCGAGTGCCTTCCTGTCCGGGGAATCGATACCCAAGCTCCATACCTGCGAAGGGCGTAACGTTTCTCCATCGCTGGCCTGGGGAGATGTTCCGTCGGGCGCGAAAAGCCTGGTCCTGATCGTCGACGATCCCGATGCGCCGGATCCGGCCGCACCGCGCATGACGTGGGTGCACTGGCTGCTGTACAACCTGCCGGTCGACGGCAACGGTTTGCCAGAAGCGGTACAGACATTGCCCGCGGGATGCAGGGAAGGATTGAATGACTGGAAACGCGCTGGTTACGGCGGACCGTGTCCGCCCATCGGGAGGCATCGTTATTTCCACAAGCTCTACGCGCTTGATGTCGTTCTTCCTGACCTGGAGATGCCCGACAAGAAACGACTCGAACAGGCCATGCTCGGACATGTCGTTGGCGAAGCTCAATTGATAGGCACGTATCAGAAGGGGCTTTGATTGGGGTTCTGCCCCGAGTCTGTGTCTCCTCTGCCCGAGAGGTCGGTGATGGGTGCGATCCGAATAGCGATAGAGCTGCGTTTCTACGCCGAGCTTGCCGACTTTCTGCCCGGCGCGTTGCGTGGCCGCAGCTTCGAGCATGCGGTGGCTACGCATGAAACCGTCAAGCACATCATCGAGGCCCTGGGCGTGCCGCATACGGAAGTCGGCTTGTTGCTGATCAACGGCGAGTCAGCAAGCATGGATCGGCGGTTGGAGGCGAATGACCGGGTGGCGGTTTTTCCCGCGTTGCGCCGCCTGGCGCCGCCTTGCGCAGTCGAGCCGCGATTTGCTGCCGATTCACATCTGGGACGCCTGGCGCGTTACCTGCGTTTTTGCGGTTTCGATACCCTCTGGGACAACGCCTGGGATGATGCCGATCTGGTTGCTATTGCCACCGGGGAAGCTCGCGTTGTCTTGACCCGCGATCGCGCTTTGTTAATGCACCGGACGTTGTCACAGGGATGCTACCTGCGCGATACGGCGCCCTTGGCGCAATTGGCGGATGTGGGAGCGCGCTATGCACTCGCGCTAGGCAGCGGAAAACCGGCGCGGTGCCTGGAATGCAACGAACGGCTCGATCGTGCGCCCAAGCAGGACGTTGCCGGGCGCCTGCTTCCGGGAACGCTTGCCGGATTCGACGAGTTCTGGCATTGCGGACGGTGCGACGGTGTGTTCTGGCGCGGGTCGCACTGGAGGCGCATGCGCGAAGTCGTCGACGGCGTTGCTCGGGCGATAGCGAATGGCCTCGGCCAGTAATTTCGGCGAGAGGATACGTGCCGGCAGGCCGCTGATCCTTTTCGGAGCCGTCGACCGGCACAATTTTGGCGACCTGCTGCTCGGCGAAATTGCCAGGGTTCTGGTCAGTCCCGTTCCAGTCGTGTTAGCCGGGCTGGCCGACCGCGATCTTTCGGCGCACGGCGGCGGGAGAGTCCGCGCCATTACTGCTCTGGCGAAGGAATGGGGCGATTGCCCGGCGAACGTCCTGCACGTGGGCGGGGAGTTGCTGACCTGCACGCTGTACGAGGCTGCAGTCATGCTGCAATCGGATGAGGAAGCGCAGCGCGCTATTACCCGCGATAAAGGCGATTCAAATGGAGCCCGCGAGTGGGCGACGCGCTGCCTGGGTCTGGACCAGACGATTGCCTACCTCGTGTCCCGGGGACTGTTTGGCCGTTCCGCCTTTTTCGGCTATCTCGGCGTGGGCGGAATGGAGCTGAATTTGCAGCCGGACGAGGTGCGCAGGGAAGTCTGCTCACGCGTCGGTGAAGCTGACTTCGTCTGGGTACGCGACCGGGAAACGCATCGGCAGCTGGCAATGGCGGGAATACCTACGAGACTGGCGCCCGATCCGGCCGAACTGACGGCTATCCTGTTTGGTGGCCTCGCCGAGGAACGAGCGTTGGCGAAGCGACAGCGGACAATCGGCGAACGTTTTCCTGCGGGTTACCTCGCCGTGCAGTTCAGCGCCGATTTCGGCGATGACGCGACGCTCGCAATCATCGGGGGGCAACTACGGCAGATTCAGCGGGGGCACGGCCTCGGCATCGTGTTTTTTCGAGCCGGCGCGGCACCATGGCATGACAGCGTGGAAGTCTATGGCCGATTGCTGCGCGGAACGTGTGAGTCCAATGCCATCATCTTCGATTCTCCGAACATCTGGGATATCTGCGCCCTGTTGGCCCGAAGCCGCGGGTTTGTAGGGTCGAGCCTGCATGGGCGCATCGTTGCCGAAGCGTTCGGCAAGCCGGCAGTCAGCCTGGCGCGGATAGAGGGAGACCCGTCGAAGGCCGGTGTTTACGTTGAGTCCTGGCGTCCGGATGCCTCAGGGACTGTCGTAGTACCTGAAAACATTCGCGCAGCATGGCGTCGCGCGTTGCTCTTGAAACCGGGAAATCAGCGGAATTGCCAACGGGTGGTTGCAGTTGTTGACGCCTTCCGGGAGGCCCTCGGTTTGGCGCCGCTGTGCGCAGGGACTAGTATTCAACTATGAGCGCAGCTCCAGCGACGTCGGCCGTGGTTGCCCGGAACAGGAAAGAAAGGACTCTCCATGTCAAATGCCGTTGCACTGGACACCGGGAAACTCTATCGGCGCTGCGATCCAGATATCTTTGTATTCCGCACGACGGATGAACTGCCGGCGACCACAGAAATCATCGGACAGGAGCGTGCCGTGGATGCCATCGAATTCGGCATCGACATCCAGCGTCCCGGCTACAACCTGTTTGTCCTCGGCGAATCGGGTAGCGGCCGGCATTCGGTAGTACGGCGGATACTCGAGGCCAACGCCGCCCGGGAGGCTCTGCCCAGCGACTGGTGCTACATCAACAACTTCACCGAAGCCAACAAGCCGCGTCTGTTGCGCGTCCCGGCCGGACGGGGAGGTCAACTGAAGCGCGACATGCAACGATTCGTGGCCGAACTGTCGACGGCCATCCAGTCGGCGTTTGAAAGCGACGAATACCGTCTGCGCCTCGAGGCCATCAACAACGCTTTCAAGGAGAAGGAGGAGACAGCCCTGCAGGAACTGGGCAAGGCGGCCTCCGGGGATGGCGTGGTGTTGTTGCGCACGCCTCACGGTTTTGTGTTCGCGCCGGTTTCCGGTGAGGAAGCGATGTCGCATGAGGAATTCGACAAGCTTCCGGAAGAGGAAAAGGCGCGTATCGGGAAATTGATCGAGGATCATAGCGAGCGGTTGAGACAACTCATGCTCCAGTTGCCGCGCTGGCGCCGTGATACGCAGTCGCAGATAAAGGAAGCCAGCCGCGAGTTCCTGAGCCTGGCTGTCGGGCATCTGATCGACGAGCTGCGCGACAACTATTCCGATCTGCCCGAGGTCCTGGCGTTTCTCGACGACGTCACGAACGACGTCATCGAAGAGGGAGAGCAATTACGCGAGCAGCCGAAATCGGACGGGGACACCTCGAGCAGTGTGATCAGCGGCAGCCTGTCGACGCTCCGCTATCAGGTCAATCTGCTGGTCGACAATGCCGGCGTCAGCGTTGCGCCGGTGGTTTATGAGGACAACCCGATCTATCCCAATCTGGTCGGGCGCGTCGATCACATCGCCCAGATGGGAACCCTGCTGACCAATTTCACCCTGATCAAGCCAGGGGCGTTGCACCGGGCCAACGGCGGCTATATCGTTCTCGATGCGCTCAAGCTGCTGATGCAGCCATATGCCTGGGAGGGACTCAAGCGCTCGCTGCAGGCCAATCAGGTACGCATCGAATCGCTTGGGCAGGCCTGGGGCCTGGTCAGCACGATCTCGCTGGAACCCGAGCCCATGCCATTGAAGGTCAAGGTGGTGCTGATCGGCGAACGGCGCATCTACTATCTGCTTAAGGCGCTCGATCCGGATTTTGCCGAACTCTTCAAGATCCCGGCTGATTTCGAGAACGAATTGCCGCGTGACGACGACACCTCTCGCCAGTACGCGGAATACTTGGCGACGCTGATTCGGGGATCCGGGCTGCGCCCGTTCGACCGGGAAGCGGTGGCGCGCATCGTCGAACACGCGGCCCGCCTGTGCGAGGACGCGGAGCGCCTGACCGCCAACCGTCGGCAGATGATGGATCTGTTGCAGGAAGCCGACCACTGGGCCGGCAAGGCCGGGCGAAAGTCCGTGCAGCGCGAGGATGTGGAAACAGCCCTGGCTGCGCGCATACGCCGCGTCGACCGAATACGCTGCAAGTATCAGGAAGAAATCCTGCGCAACACATTGCTGATCTCGGTGACGGATGGCCGCGTCGGGCAGGTCAACGGGCTGGCGGTGCTTTCCCTCGACGATTTCATGTTTGCCCATCCGGTACGCATCACGGCGACGGCGCGCGTTGGCGAAGGGGACGTGATCGATATTGAGCGCGAGGCCGAACTGGGCGGGCCGATTCACTCGAAGGGCGTGATGATTCTCTCCTCGTTCATCGGCGCACGCTACTCGCGCACTATCCCGCTTTCCCTGGCGGCGAGCCTCGTCTTCGAGCAGTCGTACGGACCGGTCGAAGGCGATAGCGCATCCATGGCCGAACTTTGCGCCTTGCTGTCCGTTCTGTCCGATGTCCCGATTCGTCAGTCGCTGGCGATTACCGGTTCGGTCAACCAGTTCGGGGACATGCAGGCCATCGGGGGCGTCAATGAAAAGATCGAGGGTTTTTTCGATATTTGCCAGGCGCGTGGGTTGACGGGAGGGCAGGGGGTGTTGATTCCTGTCTCCAACGTCAAGCACTTGATGCTGCGACAGGATGTGGTCAGCGCCTGCGCTGCCGGAAAATTCCTCGTATACGCCGTGCACAACGTCGATGAAGCCATCGAGTTGCTGACGGGCGTTCCCGTCGAAACCATCAACGCCAAGGTGGCGGCGCAACTGGCCGTACTTTCAGCGGCGCGTCGGGATTTCGCAGCGGAGCAGCACCATGCCTTTATAGAGGGCAAAACCGGGGCGCAGAAGGGCGGCTGATTTCGTCACATACTCTTGCGGTCGACCTGCTGCGCCAATTCGCGGAGCGTCGTGGAAATCTCCACCGGATAGGGAACCGCAGCTTCAAGGCCTCGCCACGGTGGCGCGATGCGGGCGAGTTGTGCCCGCGCGTAGTCGCGTGCTTGTGCCAATGTCGGCGAAGCGACGGTGCGTTTTCCTCCGCGCATCGCGCATTCGAGAAGCGGCGTGCCGGTGACTTCATCGCCTTCCAGCGCGAGCGTGTCTCCGCTCATTCTTCCTTCGGCATCGAAGCGCCGGAACACTTGCTTGCGCCCCGGCCAGCTGGCTTTCCCTTCCGAACGCTTGCGCCGCGCGGAGCCGGCGTACTCCTGGAGTTTATAGGCGCATTCCAGATACGGGCAGTCGTCGGAGGTGTTCATGCGCGTACCGACGCCGAAGCCGTCGATCGGCGCCTTCGCCGCCAACAGCGCCTGCACGGCGTATTCATCGAGATTGCCGCTGGCGAAGATGTGGACGTTGGGCAGGCCGCCTTCGTCGAGGATGGCCCGGACTCGGGAGGCATGGCAGCCGAGGTCGCCGCTGTCGATGCGCACTGCCTGGATTTCGATGCCTTCGTGGCTCAGCTTGCGGGCCAGCGGCACGATGGCGCGGGCAGCCGCTTCGGTGTCGTAGGTGTCGATGAGCAGGGTGGTGGCTTTGGGGTGAGAGTGCGAGAAGTCTTCGAATGCCCCGAGTTCGTCTTCGTGCGCCTGGATGAACGAGTGCGCCATGGTGCCGAATAGCGGGATGTTCCAGCGCATGCCGGCCTGTACGTTCGACGTGCCGTCGAAGCCGGCCAGGAAGCTGGTGCGTGCGGACAACAATCCCGCTTCCGCGCCATGTGCGCGGCGCAGCCCGAAATCGACGAGCAGGCTGTCGGGTGCGACCAGTCGCACTCGGGCGGCCTTGGTGGCGATCAGCGTCTGGAATTGCAGCAGATTGATGATGCGTGTTTCGACCAGTTGCGCTTCCCGCAGCGGCGCCACCACGCGCAGGATCGGTTCGTTGGCGTAGAAGGGGGTTCCTTCGGGCATGGCCCACACCTCGCCGGTGAAACGCAGATCGGCCAGCGCGTCGACGAAGCGTTCGTGGAAACGGCCGCAGTTGCGCAGCCAGTGAAGTTCATCGGCACTGAAATGCAGGTTTTCGAGGTAATCCAGAACCTGCTCAAGTCCCGCAGCAAGCAGGAAGTTGCGGTTCTCGGGCAGCTTGCGCACGAAAAACTCGAAGACCGCCGTGTCGTCCAACCCCTTGTCGAAATACGCCTGCAGCATGGTCAGTTGATACAGGTCGGTGAGCAGGGCGCTTTCAGTTGCGTTGTTCAAGATCAGTTCTCCAGGGCGACGGCGCCGGCGGCGATCATTTCCGCTACGGCCCGGTCACCGTCTCCGGGTTGCACGTTGACGGCGCGGATGGCCGCCGTCAATAACTGGACGCCGTAATTCAGCCGAAGCGCGTCACGGACGGAATTGAGCACGCAATAATCAGTGGCGAGTCCGCCGACAAAGAGCCGCAGTACACCTCGTTGCAGCAGAAGCTGCTGCAGCTCGGTTCCGGCGAAACCCGAATAGGCGTCGGCATCCTTGCGGGTGGCCTTGCTGACGATGGTGGCGTCGGCGGGGAGCTTCAAGCCATCAGCAAATGCAGCCCCATCGGTGCCGGCGACACAGTGCGGCGGCCAAGGTCCACCGTGCGGCTGGAAGGAACAGTGATCGGCCGGATGCCAGTCGCGGGTGGCGAACACGGGAAGTCCGGCCGAGGTGAAGCGGGAAATCCAGTCGTTGAGTGGAGCGATGACCTGATCGCCGTCGGGAACGGCAAGGCGACCGCCCGGCAGGAAGTCTTTCTGCGCATCGACGATCAGGAGAGCGTCGCCCTGTTGTGGTTGAGTGGTCATGGCTACGCCCTTCCGGTTGAATTAAATGGTGCCGTGATTATAGTTCCAGTTTTCCGGCGGGAAGGCCAGGCGCGGAGGTGTTTGGCTATGATGAAAGAGGCGGGGATAAAAAAGCGGGACTTCCCGCCTTCGTAATCCTTTAGAAGGGAACAACATGGACCGGCCACTTGGAAGACGAACCTGTCTTTACGATACCGCGCAGTTCGAAGTGGTGGTGGACGGCATGGCCCGCGATGCCGCCGGCTTGCTGACCGGTCGCCAGAAAATCGCCATGGTCGGGGTTCTTCGCCGGGGAGCACCGTTGGCCGACCGCCTGGCACAAATCATGGTGCGCCGGTTTGGTATTGCTCCGCCCGTGCGCCTCGATCTGTCCGTCAAGCGATATGCAGACGACCTGACGTTGCTTCATCCGCAAACACGCCTGCTGGAGGATGAACGCAATGCTGCGATCGATCTCGCGGGGTACACGGTGCTGGTCGTTGATGACGTGCTCTATACAGGGCACTCGCTGCTCACGGTGGTGGAATACCTGGCTCGCAAGCAGCCTGCGGAGATTCGCGTCGTCGCCCTGGTCGACCGGGGCGTCACCCGTCTGCCGGTACGCACCGACGTCGTTGGCGTGCGGCTCGATATCGCTCCGCCGGACATAATCGAGTGCAATGTTCCACCGTATGAAAGCGAATTCAGGATCGAGTTGCTGCAGCCGAAAGCCTCGCCCTGACGGGCGGTTCCTCACGCCTGCAAGGCGGGTGTGCGGTGGCTGTCGATGACCTGCAGCATTTGCGAGAAGATCTTCGGCGTGCCGGCGACGATATTGCCTGTCTTCAGGTGGTTCTCGCCTCCCGAGAGATCGCTGACCAGCCCTCCGGCTTCCGTGATCAGCAGGCAGCCGGCGGCAATGTCCCAGGGCAGGACACCGAATTCCCAGAAGCCGTCGAAACGTCCGCAGGCCACGTAAGCTAGATCGAGCGCGGCCGAACCAGCGCGCCGGATTCCCGAGGTACGTTCGGCAAAATCCTTGAATGCGCCCAGATAAGCCCTGGCATGTTCGAAATTGCGGAACGGAAAGCCCGTACCCAGCAGGGCTTGTTCCATCCTGTCACATTTGGTGACCCGGATGCGGCGTTCGTTCAGATAGGCGCCGCCGCCCTTGCTGGCGGTAAACATTTCGTTGCGCACAACGTCGTATACCACCGCCTGATTGGGCTGGCCCTTGTAAGTGAGAGCGATGGACACGGCGTATTGCGGATAGCCGTGAATGAAATTGGTGGTTCCGTCGAGCGGATCAATGATCCACTGGTAGTCCTTGCCGCTTTCGCTTGCGCCGGAAACGCCGGACTCTTCTGCTAGAATCCCATAGTCAGGATACGCCTCGCGCAGAATCTCGATGATGGCGGCTTCCGCGGCCTTGTCGACTTCGGTGACGAAATCGTTGTTGAATTTCTTGGGCGTGATCTTGAGGTGCTCGATGTCCTGCGCGGCGCGGTTGATGATCTGGCTGGCGCGACGAGCGGCCTTGACCATGATGTTCAGAGCTGGATGCATGGCGTGTCTTTTAAAGAGTCCGACGGGCGGACGGAGAATTCCGGTTCGCCCGTTTCGTTTGTGGAATCGCGTATTTTAATATGAACCAGCCTTCTTCGTCTTCCCCGGCTTCGGCGGCTGATCCGCGCAACCGGTTGGCAAAAGTGCGCATCGTCCTGTCCAACACCAGTCATCCCGGGAATATCGGGGCAGCCGCCCGGGCCATGAAAACAATGGGGTTGTCGCGGTTGTTTCTGATCAACCCGAAGAAATACCCGGACGATGAGGCGGTCGCCCGGGCGGCCGGCGCGGATGATGTGCTTGACATGGCAGTCGTCTGCAAGACGCTCGACGAGGCGCTCGCAGGTACGGTGTTTTCCGTAGCGCTATCCGCTCGGCACCGCAATCTCGGGCCTGAACGCTCGCAGGCGCGCGATACCGCCCCACTGATCCTGGATAAGGCTGGCGAAGGGGACGTGGCGTTGGTTTTCGGGAACGAAACCGCGGGATTGTCGAATGCCGACGTGCAGCGTTGCCAGCGGACAGTCTTCATTCCCGCCGACCCGGAATACTCTTCGCTCAATCTCGGGGCGGCGGTGCAGGTGCTTTGTTACGAACTGAGATTGGCGGCACACGGTGGCCGGCCGACGGAAGTCAGCAGGACCGTTCCGTTTGCTTCTCCGGCGGCGACCAACGACGACATCGAACGCTTTTACGTGCATCTCGAGCGGATCATGGTGAACACGGGATTTCTCGATCCGAACCAGCCCAGGCGGCTGATGTCCAAATTGCGTCGGCTGTTCGGCCGGGTGACTCTGGAACGCGACGAAATCAACATCCTGCGCGGCATACTCGACGCCGTCGAGAAGAATATCCCCGGAAAATCTTGATTAAAACAGTCGGGTATTTTAGAATTACCCTTCAACCGTTATGGAGAACTCCTTTCATGTTCAGCCACCTGCGAGAAGACATTCGCTCCGTATTTGCGCGCGATCCTGCCGCCCGTACGTCGTGGGAAGTGCTGACCTGTTATCCGGGCGTTCATGCGGCGATGATGCATCGTCTCGCGCACTGGTTCTGGATCCGTCAGTTTCGCTGGCTGGGACGTTTTGTCTCGCATGTGGCGCGATTCCTGACCGGCATCGAGATCCACCCCGGCGCGACCATAGGGCGCCGTTTCTTCATCGACCACGGGATGGGCGTGGTGATCGGCGAAACCGCGGTGATCGGGGATGATGTGACGCTCTATCATGGCGTGACGCTCGGTGGGACGTCGTGGAACAAGGGGCGCCGTCACCCGACGCTCGAAGACGGCGTGGTCATCGGTGCCGGCGCGAAAGTACTGGGTCCGATCACCATCGGGGCCAATTCCAAGGTCGGTTCAAACGCTGTCGTGGTGAAGAATGTTCCTCCGGGAACAACTGCCGTCGGCAACCCGGCGCGCATCATCGACAGCGAGCAGGCGCAGAAGCGGGAAGAAAAGGCCGGGCAGATGGGGTTTTCCGCGTATGCCCTTTCTACTAATCAGGACGATCCGCTGGCCAAGGCCATTCACGGACTGCTTGATCATGCAGTGGAAACCGACCGACGTCTTGACACGCTGCTCAAGAAACTGGAGGCCAGCGGCGTCAGTCTGGAGGATGAATTGGCGACCGCTGACAAATTCGATCCGAAATACTTGAGCAAAATTGTTGACTAAGCACGGGAACTTTCCTCATAGTTGACAAAACTAATCGGGTATTAAAGGAGGCACCATGCGACTGACCACCAAAGGACGTTTTGCCGTGACGGCGATGATCGATCTGGCCCTGCACGGGAGCGACGGCCCGGTGACGCTGGCTGGAATCAGCGATCGGCAGAAGATTTCGCTCTCGTATCTCGAACAGCTATTCGGAAAACTGCGTCGGCACAATCTAGTGGAAAGCGTTCGCGGCCCGGGGGGCGGTTATTGCCTGGCCCGACCGATGGCGGATATTTCGGTTGCCGACGTCGTCCGCGCGGTGGACGAGGCACTGGATGCGACGCAGTGTGGCGGCCGGGAAAATTGCAGGGAAGAAGAGCGTTGCATGACCCACGACCTGTGGATGACGTTGAATTTCAAGATGTACGAATACCTCGAGTCGGTTGCCTTGGCTGACCTTGTCGCCCAGCAGCTGACGAAAGTGGGCGGCGATGTCGCGTTGCTCAGGGACGCACGTCGATGCGGTTCCGGTGCGCGCAGCAGATCCTTGTCGGCATTGGCCTGACGCCGGGACCAGGATGGCCGCTTCGGTTTATTTCGATCACAACGCCACGACACCGATCGATCCGGTGGTGCTCGATGCCATGCTGCCTTGGCTGTCGCAGCAGTTCGGCAATGCGTCCAGTCGGCACGAATATGGGCGGGCGGCGCGAAGGGCCATCGACGAGGCACGCAACCAAGTCGCGGCGGCCGTGGGCGCGCATGCGACGGAAGTTGTTTTCACCAGTGGCGGTTCCGAAGCGAACAACCTGTTCATCAAGGGTGTAGCGGCTTTTCTCAAACCGGGTTCGCTTGCGGTCAGTGCAATTGAACATCCATGTGTGATCAAGCCAGCCGAACAGTTGGTCCGGCGCGGCTGGAAACTGCACAAGTTGTTCGTCGATGCCAATGGACAGGTCGATACGCAGGCTTTTCGCGCTGTCTTGTCTTGTGAGCCGAGACTGGTTTCGGTGATGCTGGCCAATAATGAGACCGGGGTTCTGCAAAACGTTCCCGAACTGGCAACGATGGCGCAGGCGTCGGGAACTCTCTTTCACACGGACGGCGTGCAGGCGTTGGGCAAGATTGCGGTCAATTTCCGTTCGCTGAATGCGAGCGGGGTGCATGCCCTTTCCCTTTCCGCGCACAAGATCGGCGGACCCAAGGGAGCAGGCGCGCTGGTGCTGGACAAGCGGGTCGAAATTGAACCGCTGATCGCCGGAGGAGGGCACGAGCGCGGCTTGCGCTCCGGAACAGAAAATGTTGCAGCAATCGTCGGATTCGGCGTGGCAGCCGAGTTGGCCGCGCAGCGACTTGCCGATTCCACACGCCACCTTGCCGAACTGAGGAACCGTTTGGAGCAAGGGCTGGTCAGTCTGGGAGCGCGGCTTTTTGGCGCAGATACCGAGCGCTTGCCCAATACCAGTTATTTTTCATTGCCGAACCTCGACGGGGAAACGCTGGTAGCGCATCTGGACAGGGCCGGTTTTGCGGTGGCCAGCGGCGCGGCATGTTCCAGCGCCGATCCTGAGCCCTCGCACGTCCTACGGGCAATGGGTGTTGCAGCCGAAGCGGCGCGCGGTGCCGTGCGTGTCAGCCTGGGGGCGGACAGCACCGTCGCTCAGATCGACGATTTTCTGGTGTCCTTGCGGAGCACGGCATTGAAATTGAAGCGTTTGACGGCCATGGCGGTCTAAAAGATGAATCTTGGAAACGGAGCGAATAAATGTTGAAACTGCCGATCTATCTCGATTATTCGGCGACCACACCGGTAGATCCGCGTGTGGCGGAGAAAATGATTCCCTATCTGGTTGAGAAGTTCGGCAATCCGGCCTCGCGTTCCCACTCGTTTGGTTGGGAGGCCGAGGCGGCCGTCGAGGAAGCGCGAGAGGAAGTCGCAAGGTTGGTCAATGCCGATTCGAAGGAGATCGTATGGACCTCCGGGGCGACCGAATCGAACAACCTGGCCATCAAGGGCGCTGCGAACTTCTATTCGGGCAAGGGCAAGCATCTGATCACGGTCAAGACGGAGCACAAGGCCGTTCTGGATACCTGCCGCGAGCTTGAGCGCCAAGGGTTCGAAGTGACTTACCTGGACGTGCAGGATAACGGCTTGCTCGACCTTGATGTGTTCAAGGCCGCGCTGAGGCCCGATACCATCCTGGTTTCGGTCATGTTCGTCAATAACGAAATCGGAGTCATCCAGCCGATTGCCGAGATCGGCGAGATCTGCCGCGACAAGGGCATCATCTTTCATGTCGATGCGGCACAGGCAACCGGCAAGGTTGCCATCGATCTGTCCAATTTGAAGGTCGATCTGATGAGTTTCTCCGCGCACAAGACCTATGGGCCGAAAGGCATCGGAGCCCTGTACATCAGGCGCAAGCCGCGCGTTCGTCTGGAAGCGCAGATGCACGGCGGCGGCCATGAACGGGGATTCCGTTCCGGGACTTTGCCGACGCACCAGATCGTTGGCATGGGCGAAGCCTTCCGCATCGCGCGCGAGGAAATGGCCGAAGAGAACAAGCGTATCGGCGCCCTGCGCGACAGGCTGCTCAAGGGGGTCTCGGACATCGAGCACGTGTACGTCAACGGTGACCTGGAACATCGCGTGCCGCACAACCTGAACGTCAGCTTCGCCTACGTCGAAGGCGAGTCAATGCTGATGGCCATCAAGGATCTGGCGGTCTCATCGGGCTCGGCTTGCACCTCGGCGTCGCTTGAACCGTCGTATGTGTTGCGCGCGCTCGGTCGCGACGATGAGTTGGCGCACAGTTCGATCCGTTTCACGATTGGACGCTTCAACACGGAAGAGGAGATCGACTTCGCGATCAAGCTGCTGCACGAAAAGATCGGCAAGCTGCGCGAGCTTTCTCCTTTGTGGGAAATGGTGCAGGAAGGCGTCGATCTGAACACGGTTCAGTGGGCGGCTCACTAATTCGACTTAAGGGTGAGTCAGGAAGATCCTGACCTGCCCGGACTGACTGGAGTTACATCATGGCATACAGCGAAAAAGTACTGGATCACTACGAGAACCCGCGCAACGTGGGCTCTTTCGGCAAGGAAGAAGACGGCGTGGCGACCGGCATGGTTGGGGCACCGGCGTGCGGCGACGTTATGAAGCTGCAGATCAAGGTCGGCAAGGATGGCATTATCGAGGATGCCAAGTTCAAGACCTACGGGTGCGGTTCGGCCATCGCTTCGTCCTCCTTGGTGACCGAATGGGTCAAGGGCAAGACGCTCGATCAGGCGCTGGAGATCAAGAATACCCAGATTGCCGAAGAATTGGCGTTGCCGCCGGTCAAGATCCACTGTTCGATCCTCGCCGAGGATGCAATCAAGGCAGCGGTGGCGGATTACAAAAAGAAGCAAGGCGAATAAACTGCGATAGTTACGGGTTGCATTACGAAGGAGATCTTGAAATGGCGGTTACGCTTTCCGAAAACGCGGCGAAACATGTTGCCAAGTACATGCAGAAGCGTGGGAAAGGCATCGGTCTGCGGCTCGGCGTGCGCACCAGCGGATGCTCGGGCGTGGCTTACAAGCTGGAGTTCGCCGATGTGGCCGAGCCGGATGATGTTGAGTTCGAATCGCATGGCGTGAAAGTGCTGGTCGACGCAAAAAGCCTGCCTTACCTTGATGGAACAGAGTTGGACTACACCCGCGAGGGATTGAGTGAAGGATTCAAGTTCAACAATCCGAACGTCAAGGATGCCTGCGGCTGCGGCGAAAGTTTCAGCGTTTGAAATATCCACTACAACAACAGATTCCGGCACCATTACGCTGAAAGGGCGGTGACGTGGTTTCAGCTCGAGACGAAATCAATTTCAATTCCGATCACTTTGCACTGTTCGGATTGACGCCGGCGTTCAGAATCGACCCTCTGTCGTTGGACAAGCGCTTCAGGGAGATCCAGGCGCGGGTTCACCCCGACCGCTTTGCGCATGCAACGGAGTCCGAACGGCGCGTGTCGCTGCAGTGGGCCACGCGTGTGAACGAAGCGTACCAAACCCTGAAGAATCCGCTTGCCCGTGCCCAGTACCTGCTCGACCTGGCGGGCCAGAGTATCGACAAGGAAAACAACACGTCGATGCCGCCGGA
>DBMG01000005.1 GCA_002304785.1 Candidatus Accumulibacter sp. UBA704
ACGACCACCGCCAACTGGTAGGCATACTGCCCATCGGCGCGCAACAGCACAAAGTCTCCCACGTCGCGCTCCAGGTTCTGGCGGGATTCCCCCTGGATACGGTCGCGGAGGACGAATTCCCGGTCCGGGACACGCAATCGCCAGGCCCGCGCTACCGCTCCCTCCTTTAGACCCGCGCGGCAGGTTCCCGGATAGACCAGTCCGCCATCGACCGAATGCCGCGACGTCGCGGCGGCAATCTCGCTGCGCGAACAGGAGCAGGGATACACATGCCCCGCGAGCTGCAGGCGCACCAGAGCGGCGTGATAGAGATCAATGCGCCGGCTCTGGAAAACCACCTCGCCATCCCACTCGAAACCGAATCCCTCGAGAGTTTTCAGAATCCCGTCGGCGGCACCGGGAACGGTCCTCGGCGCATCGACATCCTCGATGCGCACCAGCCATTCGCCGCCATTGGCACGGGCGTCGAGGTAACTTCCGGCGGCAGCCACCAGCGAGCCGAAGTGCAGCGGCCCCGTCGGCGACGGGGCAAAACGGCCACGATAAGCGGATGGCCGAGATGAACTTCCTCCGTCAGCCATGGCGATGGCCGAGTGCGGTCAGACGTTGAACAGGAAGTTGAGAACGTCGCCGTCCTTGACCACGTATTCCTTGCCTTCGGCGCGCATCTTGCCCGCTTCCTTGGCGCCATGCTCACCGCCGTAGGCAATGAAATCCTCGAAGGCGATCGTCTGGGCGCGGATGAAGCCGCGCTCGAAATCGGTGTGGATCACCCCGGCTGCCTGCGGTGCCGTATCGCCCTTGTGGATCGTCCAGGCACGAACTTCCTTGACGCCCGCCGTAAAGTAGGTCTGCAGCCCGAGCAGGTGATAACCGGCATGCACCAAGCGATCGAGCCCCGGCTCCTCGAGCCCGAGATCGGCCAGGAAAAGCTGCTTTTCTTCGTCGTCCAGATCGGCAATCTCTGCTTCGATGGCGGCGCAGACCGCCACCACTTCGGCCTTTTCGGCCTTGGCGTGCTCGCGCACGGCATCGAGATGCGGATTGTTCTCGAAGCCCCCTTCCGCAACGTTGGCCGCGTAAAGGACGGGCTTGGCGGTGATGAGGCAGAAGGGCTTGAGGTTGGCCCATTCTTCTTTCGACAGATCGAGCGCACGCACCGGCTTGCCTTTGTCGAGCTGGGCAAAGCACTTCTCGAGCACGGCCACCAGCAGCTTGGCCTCCTTGTCGCCGGCACTGGCCGGACGGCGGTAGCGCAGCAGCGCCTTTTCGACCGTGGCCATGTCGGCCAGCGCGAGTTCCGTATCGATGATCTCGATGTCGCGGATCGGATCGACGCTGCCCGACACGTGAATCACGTTGTCGTCGGCAAAGCAGCGCACCACGTGCAGGATGGCATCCGTCTCACGAATGTTGGCGAGGAACTGGTTGCCCAGGCCTTCGCCCTTGGACGCGCCGGCGACCAATCCGGCGATGTCCACGAATTCCGTTACCGCCGGCACCACGCGCTGCGGCTTGACGATGGCCGCCAGCGCGGCCAGACGCTTGTCGGGCACTTCGACGACGCCAACCGACGGATCGATGGTGCAGAAGGGATAGTTTTCCGCCGCCACGCCGGCCTTGGTCAGCGCGTTGAAGAGGGTGGACTTGCCGACGTTGGGCAGGCCGACGATTCCGCATTTGAGGCTCATGGTGTGATTCCTGTTCGGTTCTTTGTTAAACGGCTTTGATATGCAGCACGCGCTGCGCAGCTTCGTAATCGCCGGCGGCCAGTTTCGGCCAGACCTGCAGGCAGCGGTCGAGGGCCTTGTCGATCAGTTCCTGCTCTTCCTTGCGCGGCGCCTTCAATACGTAATTAACGACTTCATTGCGATCGCCCGGATGGCCGATACCGACCCGCAAGCGCCAGAAGTCGGGCACTGAAAGATGCGCCTGGATGTCCTTGAGCCCGTTGTGCCCCCCGTTGCCGCCGCCTTTTTTCAGGCGGATGCTGCCTGGCTGCAGATCGAGCTCATCATGCACGACAAGGATTTCGTCGGGCATGATCTTGTAGAAATAGGCCAGCGCGACGACCGACTGGCCGGAGCGGTTCATGAACGTCGTCGGCTTGAGCAGCCAAAGGTCGCCTACCCGGGCCACGTGGCCATGGAATTTGCCCTGCGGCGTCAATGTCACTTTCAGATCGCGGGCCAGCGCATCGACAAACCAGAAACCGAGGTTATGCCGGTTGTCTTCGTATCCGGCGCCGGGGTTACCGAGACCGACGATCAGGCGCGGAACGGCCATGCGCAATCACTCAGAAAAAAGGACGTAAGAAAATGGGTGCAAGAAACAGGAAAGCCGTCGCAGGCCAAAACCGACGACGGCTTGTCACGCAAGGACAGGTCCTTGTCAGGCGGCAGGAGCGGCTTCGTCCTCGGCGCTTTCTTCTGCAACCGCCCTCTTGGCGGTGATGGCCACGACCACCGGGTCGTCGCTGCCGTGCATGACGGGCTTCACGCCCTTCGGATAGACGAGTTGCGAGACGTGCAGCGTCTGGCCAGCCTGCAGTTCCTTCAGGTCAACCTCGATGAAAGCCGGCAGATCCTGCGGCAGACAGCTGACATCGACTTCGGTCATGGCATGCGATACGGTGCCGCCACCGATCTTGACCCCCGGAGCCAGATCGGCATTGACGAAGTGCAGCGGCACTTTCTGGTGAACGGCGTGAGTGGCATCGACACGCTGGAAATCGACGTGCAGAACCAGCGGCTTATAGGCATGCATTTGCGAGTCACGCAGCAGCACGGTCTGTACCTTTCCGTCGAGCTTGATCGAGATCACGGACGAATGGAAGGCTTCCTTGCGCAGGGCGAGGAGCAGATCGTTGTGAGGAATTTCGATCATTTCCGGAGCGGCCGATCCGCCGTAGATGATGCCCGGCACCTTGTTGGCGCGACGCAGGCGGCGGCTCGCTCCGGACCCCTGCAATGTGCGCGCTTGCGCGTTCAGTTCAAATTTCATGATGACTCCTGGTTGAGATTAAACCCGCCCGCGACCAGACGGGAGATGGAAAAAACTATTCGATGAACAGCGATGAAACGGAATCCTCGTTGCTGATCCGGCGGATGGTCTCGGCCAGCACGTCAGCCACCGACAGTTGCCGGATTCTCGAGCACTTCTGCGCTTCCTCGTTGAGCGGGATGGTGTCGGTAACCACCAGTTCGTCGAGCGCCGAATCGTTGATGCGGCTGACCGCCGCGCCGGAAAGCACCGGGTGTACGCAGTAGGCCAGCACCTTCTTGGCGCCGTGATCTTTCAGCGCGCCGGCGGCCTTGCACAGGGTACCGGCGGTGTCGACCATGTCGTCCATTAGCACGCAGGTGCGCCCCCGGACGTCGCCGATGATGTTCATGACTTCCGAGACGTTGGCCTTGGGGCGGCGCTTGTCGATGATGGCCAGGTCGCATTCGAGGCGCTTGGCCAGCGCACGGGCGCGGACCACGCCGCCGACGTCCGGCGAAACGACCATCAGTCCGTCGAAATCTTTCTTCCAGACGTCCGCCAGCATGATCGGCAGCGAATAGATATTGTCGACCGGAATGTTGAAGAAGCCCTGAATCTGTTCAGCGTGCAGATCCATGGTCAGCACACGCTGCACGCCGGCAGCGGCCAGCAGGTCGGCCACCAGTTTCGCGGCGATAGGCACCCGCGCGGAGCGCACACGGCGGTCCTGGCGCGAATAGCCGAAATAGGGAATAGCTGCGGTGATACGACCGGCCGACGCGCGCTTCAGGGCGTCGACCATGATCAGCAGCTCCATCAGGTTCTCGTTGGTCGGCGCACAGGTGGATTGCAGGATGAACACATCCTGGCCGCGCACATGTTCCTGGATCTCGACGGAAATCTCGCCGTCGGAGAAGCGCCCGACCTTGGCCCGACCTAGCGATATATTGAGGCGTCTGACAACGTCGGCGGCCAGTTTGGGGTTGGCGTTGCCGGTGAAGACCATCAGGCTGTCGTAGGCCATAGCGTGAATCCCGAGGCACTGCTTGAAAGCAATACGGGCAGGTAAGACACGCTACCCGCCCGAATTTGAGGAAATCGGATGGCTGGGGAAGAAGGATTCGAACCTTCGAATGCCGGAATCAAAATCCGGTGCCTTGACCAACTTGGCGACTCCCCAGCAGCGCCCGCTTGATGCATCGAAACGAGCGAGGCGCGGATTATACAGGGCTTTTCCGAAAAAAAACAGATCTTGCGATCAGCACGGGTTCCGCGGGCAAGGAACGCCGGGAAGCCACTCCAACACAAGCTGCCCGCTGGCCGTCATGTGGCCTGTTTCAGATTGGCCTCCCGCATGGCGCGCTTGTTGAGCTTGCCGACGCTGGTCTTGAGCAGCTCCTTGACGAAGCGCACCTGCAGCAGGATGCCGTGGCGGGACACGTTGGTCGTCTCGATGAGATGCACGGCAAAGCTGCGGATATCGTGCTCACTGACCGTGCCCTCGTAACCAGGCTTCAGCACCACCAGCGCGACGGGCCGCTCACCCCACTTTTCATCGGGAACGCCGATCACCGCCGATTCCTGCACGGCCTCGTGGCTGCTCAGGATGTCTTCGAGTTGCAGCGACGAGATCCACTCGCCGGCCGTCTTGATCACGTCCTTGATACGGTCGGTAATCTTCAGGAAGCCGCGAGCGTCGATATGGCCGATATCCTGCGTGTGCAGGTAGCCGCCAGCCCACAGCTCTTCCGACGCCTGCGGGGCATCGAGGTACGCCTGTGTCAACCACGGCGTGCGCAGTACGACCTCGCCCGTCGACGCGCCGTCGTGCGTCACATCCTCCATCTCGGACGTGACGATGCGCAGGTCGACCAGCGGCAGCGGCAGGCCGGTCTTGCAGCGCAGGCGTACCTGCTCCTCGATCGGCGCCTGCGCGTCGGCCTCGTTGAGATGGGCAATGGTCACCACCGGGCAGGTCTCGGACATTCCATACCCCGTCACCACTTCCACACCGCGCTTGAGCGCGTTGAGCGCCAGGGTTTCCGACATCGCCGAACCTCCGATCAGTACCTTCCAGCCTTTCAGATCGAACGACTCAGAACCGGGATGGCTGAGCAGCATCTGCATGATCGACGGTACGCAGTGCGAGTAGGTCACCCCTTCGCTGACGATGAGTTTCAACAAGCTTCCCGGCAGGTAGCGCCCCGGATAGACCTGCTTCAGGCCGAGCAGGGTGGCAACATAGGGGAAACCCCAGGCGTGCACGTGGAACATCGGGGTGATCGGCATATAGACGTCGCCGGCGCGCATCGACGCGCCTGCCGCCGCCGTACCGATGGACGTGGCGACGCCGAGGGTGTGCAGGACCAGTTGCCGATGGCTGAAACGGACTCCCTTCGGCAACCCGGTGGTGCCCGTGGTGTAAAACACCGTGGCTTGCGCGTTCTCATCGAAATCCTCGAAGGCGAACGCCGGATCGGCGCCGGCCAGCAGGGCTTCGTATTCGGCCGAGAATTTCACCGGCCCCTCCACCGCACCGTGTTCGTCGTCGATCAGCACAAAGCGGCGGACCGTCTCCAGCCGCGCGGCAATCGGGGCCAGCAGCGGAAAGAACTCGCGATTCACCAGCAGCACGTCGGCCCCGGCGTGATTCAGCGTATACAGGATCTGTTCGGCGTTCAGGCGGACATTCACCGTCTGCAGGATCGCGCCCATCATCGGCACGGCGAAGAAAGCCTCCAGGTAGCGGTGACTGTCCCAGTCCATCACCGCAACCGTCTGCCCCGCCTCGACCCCGAGACCCGCCAGTCCGCTCGCCAAACGCCCGATGCGCTCCCGCAGTGTGCGGTAGGTGTAGCGGATCTTCCCCTGATAAGTGATCTCCTGCTCCGGCGCGACGGCCAGCGGTGTATGCAGGAGTTGCTTGATCAGCAGCGGATAGCTGTACGCCGACGGTGTTCCCTGAATGATTTTTATGGCCATGATTTTCCAGTCCAGTCGTTGTTTTTTTGAGGCATCCATCCCAACCCATCAGACCGGACGGTCCTCTCCCCCGGCTGCAACGGCCCTGCCTTTTTCAACCGGGCAAGACTGTCGCGTATCGTGACAGTTTATTCGAGAGAAGGGCTATTGCGGTATTCCGTTATTGCCCAATCCCGCTGTGGCTATCCAGCTTTCCAGCCCAATCACGCCTTGTAGGTGGATAACAGGATGCTGGTCTCGGTGGTGGCGATACCGTCGATCAGGCGAATGGCGCTCAGTACCTCGTCGAACGATTCCAGCGTATCCGCCCGCAGCTCGGCGATGATGTCCCAGCGGCCATTGGTGCTGTGCAAAGCGAAAACGCTGGGATGCCCACGCAGGGCGTTAAGGATTTCCCGTCCGCGGTTGCCTTCGACGGCGATGGACATCAGCGCGCGGATGCGCGGCGCTTCGGCAGCCGGTTTCAAGCGCACCGTGTAGCCGAGGATGATCCCGTCCTTCTCCAGCCTGGCCAGGCGGTTCTGCACGGTTGCGCGCGAGACGCGCAACTTGGCGGACAGCGCGACGACCGACATGCGGGCATTGTCACGAAGCAGGCCTATCAGCTTTCGATCGGTGTCGTCCATGGCGCACTCCTGTCATTTTGCTAATTGAATTGTTTCATTATGCTCTACTACTTCTCATTTTTGACCACTTTGCGTCCTTTTGTTTGGCCGCAAACACTGGAACAATGGTCGTCAGGCAAGGCTCATCCAGGAGAACCGCCATGACACGATTTGTCGACGTTCCCGCCATGTCGGCGCTGATCCAGACCCTCGGCGTCACTGACTTCATCGGCCAACTGGCCGACGCCATCGAAAGCGACTTCGTGCGCTGGCCGCAGTTCGAGAAGTCGGCGCGCCTCGCCAGCCACTCGGACATCGGAGTGATCGAGCTGATGCCCGTCTCTGACGCCGATCGATACGCCTTCAAGTACGTCAACGGGCACCCCGCCAACACCGGCAAGAACCTGTTCACGGTGATGGCCTTCGGCGTGCTGGCCGATGTGAGCACCGGCTACCCCGTGGTGCTCTCGGAACTCACACTGGCCACCGCCCTGCGCACCTGCGCGACCTCGCTGGTGGCGGCTCGCGCGCTGGCCCGGCACGAGGCGAAGCGCATGGCACTAATCGGCAACGGCGCGCAGAGCGAGTTCCAGGCGCTGGCCTTCCACCGCTGGCTGGGCATCGACGAAATCGCCATCTTCGACGTCGACTCCAAGGCCTCGGACAAGCTCGAACGCAACCTCGCCGACTACACCGATCTCAGGATCATTCGCTGCAATTCCACCGCGGAAGCGGTGCGCGGCGCCGACATCGTCACTACTGTCACGGCCGACAAGACCCGCGCCGCGATCATCACCCCGGACATGCTCGAACCTGGCGTGCACATCAACGGCGTCGGCGGCGACTGCCCCGGCAAAACCGAGCTGCACCCCGAGGTGCTGCGTGCCGCGCGGGTGTTCGTTGAATACGAGCCGCAAACGCGCGTCGAGGGCGACATCCAGCAGATGCCGGCCGACTTCCCCGTTGTGGAGCTGTGGCGCGTCCTCGGCGGCCACGCCGAGGGCCGCCAGGATGACGCGCAGATCACCGTCTTCGACTCGGTTGGCTTCGCACTCGAAGACTTCTCCGCCCTGCGCCTGATCCACGCGCACGCGCTCCGGCTGAATATTGGCCGCGACGTGGAATTGGTGCCGGAAACCGACGACCCCAAGGATCTCTTCCGCCATGCCACTGCGCATTCGCCGCACCGGCGTATCCGCCGCGTGGCGTAACATCTGCACCGCTTCTGCGGCGGCAAGCGGGCGAAAGAACTGACTGGCGCGCGCATACCTCGACCGACTGGTTCAGGTAGCCGGCGTGTTTGGGTTCAATAAACCCCAGAAGCAAGTCCCGGTCAAATACCTAGCGAATCGCAAGGTCGGCTTTCAGAGTGGATGTTGAATGCGTACAATCCGCCAAGAGTGGTCATCGAAAAAGCCGCCGGAAGCGCCACTGAAGCTCCGGCAATAATCGTCTGACTCCCCCCATGCACCCCGCCAACCTTTTCACCAAAGCCAATCCGCCTCCCGAAGGCGAGCGCTTCGACGAACTCCTCCGCCACAGGAATCTCCTCATCGAGCGGATCGTCAGTTCGGCCGTCATCACACCGCAGGAGTACGTTCAGCCGCAGGACGAATGGGTACTGCTCGTGCAGGGCGAGGCGGTGCTGCGGGTCGATGGTAAGTCGGTTGCGCTGAAGGCGGGGGATTACCTGTTCCTGCCCGCCGGCAAGCCGCATACCGTGGAGAGGACTTCCGAGGGGGCGATGTGGTTGGCGGTGCATCTGCACGCCGAGCCTGCGCGTTGAACACCCCAGCCCCCTCGCGGACTTCCCATTGAAGAGGGAGGAGTGATTGTGGCACCGCCACCCAGACTCATCACCGCTAATTCTCCGACGACCCCATCCGCCGCCCCGCCTTCACCGACGCGCGCCGCGCCTTGCCTTCCAGTCGTTTCGCAACGCTCGTCTTGGTTGGCCTGGTCGGCCGGCGGGTTCGCGGCGGCACGGCCACCCGGTCGATCAGGCTTTGCAGCCGACGCAGCGCTTCCGCCCGGTTCTTTTCAAGGCTGCGGAATTCCTGGGCTTTGATGATTACAATGCCGTCCTTGCTGATGCGATGATCGCCCGACTCGAGGAGCCGCCCGCGAATGTCCTCCGGCAACGACGAGGCGGCGATGTCGAAGCGCAGATGCACGGCGTTGGCGACTTTGTTGACGTTCTGCCCGCCGGCCCCCTGGGCGCGGATGGCGGTAATCTCGACTTCTTCCTCCGGAATGACGTAGCGGGGGCGCATGGGGTTTTGTCCGAGAGTTCGAATAAGGTTGAGCAGATCAACCGGGAGAGTCCGTTCATGAAAATCTGGGTCGATGCCGACGCGTGTCCGGCGGTCATCAAGGAAATACTTTACCGGGCGGCCAATCGCGCCCAGGTGCCGCTGACGCTCATCGCCAACCAGATGCTGCGCGTGCCGCCGTCGCCGTGGATCCAGGCGCTGCAGGTGCCGTCCGGATTCGACGTCGCCGACCGGCGCATCGTACAGGAATCGGAGGCCGGCGATCTGGTGATCACCGCCGACGTGCCGCTTGCCGCGCAGGTGATCGCCAAGGGGGCCGTCGTCATCGATCCTCGCGGGGAACTGCTGAATGCACACAATATCCAGGAGCGCCTGACCATGCGCAATTTCATGGAAGGGCTGCGCAGCAGCGGCGTGGAGACGGGCGGTCCGGCGACGTTGTCTTCGGCGGATCGACAAGCGTTCGGCAACCAGCTCGACCGATTCCTGGCCAAGCGGGAGCACGGACGGTAGGTCGCCGTTTCCGATTCAGTCACCCAACCCGCGCAGCGGATGCGCATCCAACCCCGGCGCTACCCAGCCGCGCATGTCGGCAGGCAGGCGGGCGAGTACGCCCCGCGCCTCGCGCTCCTCGGCGAATTCGGCGAAGACGCAGGCGCCCGAGCCGGTCATACGCGCCTCGCCGAACTGCGCCAGCCAATCCAGACAACGCGCGATCTCGGGAAACAGGCGCACGGCCACGGGCTGCAGGTCGTTGCCGCCAACGCCGGGGCGCCATTCGGCAGCGTGCATCGGCGATGTGTCGCGCTTTAGCTCCGGATTCTTGAAGATGGCTACGGTCGGCACCTGCACCGGCGGTTCGACGACCACGTACCAGGCCGGCGGCAACCCCACCGGCTGCAGCGCCTCGCCGACGCCTTCGGCAAAGGCGTTCTCGCCGCAGACGAAGACCGGCACGTCGGCGCCGAGCGTGAGGCCGATTTCCTGCAGGCGCCGGCGCGGCACGCCGGTCTGCCAGAGGTGGTTGAGCGCGAGCAGCACCGTCGCCGCATCCGAACTGCCGCCGCCGAGGCCGCCGCCCATCGGCAAGCGCTTGTCGATGGCAATCTGCACGCCTCTGCGGCAACCGGTCTCCGCCTGCAGCAGGCGGGCGGCGCGCACGGTCAGGTCGCTTTCTGGCGGCACGCCCGGCAGCGGCCGAGCCAGCGCCACCTCGCCATCGTCGCGCGGCGAGAAGCACAGCGTGTCGCCGTAGCCGACGAAGCGGAACAGCGTCTGCAACAGGTGGTAACCATCGGCGCGGCGGCCGACGACGTGCAGGAAAAGGTTCAGTTTGGCCGGCGCAGGATAGGCGCTATCCCACGTCCATTGGTTTCGGTCGATCACTATTGGCTTTCAGGTGTTTGCAGGGATGACCACTCGTCGATACGCAAGCGCAGTTCGAACGCCCCGGCCCGCTCGGCAAACAGGCGGCCGGGAGGCGCCTGCGGGTCGTCGCCGTCGTAACCGTATTCGATGCGCCAGTCCTCATGGCGCAGCCGCAGCGCACGTCCGTGCGCATCGCGCTCAACGACTTCGGCATCGGCGTGGCGACCACGCACCCAATCGGCAAGCAGGGAGAGCGGCAGACGATAACCCAGGATCTGCTCGGTCAGCGTCGCGGCGTCGGTGGCGGAATAAACCTTGCCGTCATTGGTGGTCAGCGTTGCCCTATCGGCATTGACCACGATCTCGGCGACTCCCTGCCCGAAGGGCGAGGCCAGCAGCAGTTCGTCGCTATTGCCGGAGTGCTTCCAGCTCAATCGACCCGAATGGTTGCGCTCTTCCTGGCGCAATGAAAAACGCCCCTCGAGGGAAAAGGCATCGAGCCTGTCGCCCGACAACCGCTCCGCATCGGGGCGCTGAAGCGTCGCCGCACACCCCGCCAGCAGCAGCGAGAAAACAAGGATCACCATGCGGGACATGCCCCGCCAACCCGTCTGTCTCATGCGCATGCCGATCAGGGAACCAGTTTCCGGATCGTTTCGGCCAGAACTTCATTCGTCGGATGGTTTTTCTGGGCGTCCAGCAACAGGCGCCGGGCGTCGTCCTGCCGCCCCATGACCCAAAGCACCTCACCGAGATGCGCCGCGATCTCGGGATCCTCGCGTTTGGCGTAGGATCGCTCGAGGTAGGCAAGCGCGCCAGGCAGATCGCCCTGCCGGAAGAGCACCCAACCCATGCTGTCGAGAATGAAGCCATCGTCAGGAGCAAGCGCGAGCGCTTTCTCGATGAGCTGTCGCGCTTCGACCAGACGCTCGTTGCGATCGGCATATGCATAGCCCAGTGCGTTATACGCCTGCGGGTTGTCCGGGCGCAGTTCGATCAGCCGGCGCAGGCGGACTTCCATCAGTTCGAGCTTGTTCAGCCGCTCCGCCATCAGCGCAGTTTCATACATCAGGTCGGGCTGTTCCGGCTGTTCGGCCAACCGGCTCTCCAGGAGATCGAAGGCCTCTTCGGGACGTTTGGCTTCGCGCAGCAGCGCTGCTTCGGCAACGTAAAGCTGGACGCGCTGCTCGGCATCCTCAGTCCTTGCATTGCGCAGCACATCCCGCCCCCTGTCGAGTTGTCCCTGCTGCGCCAGGATGCGCGCACGGCGCATCTGTGCGGGCAAATAGTGCTCACCGGAAACGACCTGCGCGTAGTAGGCCAGCGCTTCGTCAGTCCGACGGCCCTCTTCGGCAATCTGGCCAAGATAGTAATAGGCCGGGCTCTTTTCCGTCCCCTTAAGCGAGACGAAATGCTTGAGCTGGGTCTCGGCCAGTGTCTTGTCGTCCTGCTGCAGCGCCAGGATGGCTACCGCATAGACAACTTCCGGGCTGTCCGGATACGCCTGCAGAAGCTGATCGAAGTGCCGCTTGGCATCGGCGTAGCGGCGCTCGCCGACCAGCGCACGCGCCAGCAGCAATTCGGCTTCACGCGCATTCGGATTGCGCTGCAGGAAGCCTTCGAGGAAAACGATGGCCTCCGCCGGCGATTCGCGCAGCAGGAGCTGCGCCTGAAAGAATGCCGCCATCTCCCAATCAGGGCGCAATTCAAGCGCCCGCTGGATTTCGTGCTTCGCCCGTTCGCCCTGTCCCGCCGAACTCGCCGCTACGGCAACGGCATAATGGGCCTCCGCAATTCCGAAGAACGGCTGGCAAACCTTGTCAATCAGCCGGAAAACCGCCAGCCGGTCGGTACTGCGGGCGAACATGCGGTTCAGCCCCAGCAGGTTCTCCGCCAGGGCTCCCCGGTCGCTTTCCAGCATGGCGATCAGGTGCGGTGGCAACTCTTCGAGCTGATTGCTCAGGATCAGCATGCTGACCAGCATTCTCTGCGCGCGTTTCGACGCCGGATCCACGTCGAGCCAGAGCCGCGCCGTTTCCCGGGCGAGATCGAAGCGGCGGGCGTAGCCGGCCACCTCAATGGTGCGCTCCATCACCTGAGGGTCCCGCGTGCGCAGCGAGAGATTGGCGTACGCCTGGCTGGCCAGTTCGAGATCGCCGCGCTGCAAAGCAATTTCCGCCAGGAGCACCTGGAATACCGTCTGTCCGGCGGAAAGCTCGGCTTGCGTTTCCGCCGTCGGGGCAACACTCGGCGCCGGAGAAGGAGGGTTGGCCTGGCGTGCTGCGGGCGCTTTCCTGGCGGACAGGTTCACGTCCTCGGCCTGTGCCGGAAGCGTCAGGGCGACGGCTAAAGCGGCCGCAGTCATGCAAAAAGTACGTCGAATGGATTTCATGGAATGGAATGATACTCGGCCAACTCGGAACCAATTAGAGTTAATTAAGCCATAATGGTTTTCCCATGTTATGAACTTTTGTTAGCTGCAGCAAATGCCGGAACTCCCCGAAGTCGAAGTCAGCCGTCTCGGACTGCTGCCCCATCTGCCCGGAAATCGGATCGCCGGGGCCGTATTCCGTACCCCCAGGTTGCGCCATGACATCCCTGCCGATATGCCTGCCAGACTGGCCGGCCTGCATGTGGACGCCATTCACCGGCGCGGGAAATACCTTC
This sequence comes from Candidatus Accumulibacter sp. UBA704, assembly GCA_002304785.1. GTDB lineage: Bacteria > Pseudomonadota > Gammaproteobacteria > Burkholderiales > Rhodocyclaceae > Propionivibrio. The sequence continues at coordinate 12,881 of DBMG01000005.1, forward strand.
TTTTCGACTGCGAAAGCGCCGGGGACGGCGGCTGGCTGATCGTCCACCTGGGCATGTCGGGTAGCCTGCGCCTGGTGGCGAACGGAACGCCGGCACAAAAGCACGACCATGTTGATCTGGTTTTTGCCGACACCACGCTGCGCCTGCGCGACCCGCGCCGCTTCGGCACCGTGCTGTGGCACGAAGGCGGCAGCATCGAATCGCACCCGCTGATCGCCGTGCTCGGCATCGAACCTCTGTCGCCGCAATTCGACGGCGACTGGCTCTACCTGGCCACGCGCAAGCGCAGCACCCCGATCAAGCCCCTGCTGATGGACAGCCATCTGGTGGTCGGCATCGGCAACATCTATGCTTCGGAAGCCCTGTTCCGCGCCGGCATCTCGCCGATGCGCGCCGCCGGCCGGATCGGCCGCCTGCGTTACCGGAAGCTGGCCGGCGAAATCCGGGCGACGCTGCAGGAATCGATAGCCGCGGGGGGCAGCAGCGTACGCGACTATGTGCACAGCGACGGCGGAGCTGGCAGCTTCCAGGTAACGTGCTTTGTCTACGGGCGCGAAGGCCAACCTTGCCGCATCTGCCAAACCCCCATTCGCGCATCGCGTCAGGCGGGCCGCACCACCTTCCACTGTCCGCACTGCCAGCGCTGACCCCGAGTCTTGAACCCCGATCTCACTCCGGGCAGACGACGCGGGTAGGGAAACTGGCAAACTGCTGTTCGATCCATTGCCGAAAACGGACGACGGGCCCGGTATTCAGCTTTTCCATCCGGCACAGGAAGAAATACGACATCGGCGACTCGGCGTAGGCGCTGAAGGGACGCACCAGGCGTCCGGAGACGAGATCGTCGTGCGCCAGCGAGTGACGGACCAGCCCCAGCCCCTGCCCCTTGACGGCGGCCTGCAGGATCAGCGCCGAATTGTCGAACATGATTCCGTGTTCGGGTTCCCTGGCCTTTATTCCGGCCGCGGCGAACCAGAGCGACCACGGTTCGTAGGATGAATGCATCAGCGGCACATCGTCGCACCAGACACCGTCGTGCAGTCGGTATTGGCTGGCGAAATCGGGCGAACAGACGGGAAACAGCCAATCGCGCAACAGAAGTTCGCTGAACAGGCCGGGATAGGGGCCGGTGCCGAAACCGATCGACACGTCGGCATCGCCGCTTGCCAGATCGGTCGGCTTGTTGGTCGATTGCACGTCTACGTCGATATCCGGACAGGATGCGATGAAGTCTCCCAGCCGCGGCAACAGCCAGCATGCGGCAAACGAGGAAATGGTGCTGATGCGCAGGCGTTTGTGCGAATTGCCGCTGATCTCCTGGGCCGCGTTCTCGATCTCGGCGAACGCCGCTTCGACACGCTCGGCAAAGCGCCTGCCTTCGCCAGTCAGGCTGAGACCGCGACCTGCTTTGTTGAACAGCGTGACGCCCAGTTCTTCCTGAAGGAGGCGAATCTGATGGCTGATGGCGCTGTGCGTCAGGTTGATCGCCTCGGAGGCACGCGACACGCCTCCATGATTAGCGACCGCGACGAACACGCGCAGGGCATTGAGCGACGGCAGGCGTGTCGACATGTCTAAATTTCTAACAGGTTTGCCAAAAAAATCGAAATTGAACTCGCATTCGTCATTGCCTAGAATCCACTGCGCTACAAGTCCGCAAACTGGCGACATTGCTCATGTTACACGAGTCGACGAAGCGGAAAACCGAAGAGGATGCTCCCCTGTCACAGATCGCCACCTGAGAATGCGGCCATATGAAGAACGACACATCGCTTGAGCCGGTTCCGACGAGTCTCGCAGACCTGTCGTTGCCGCTGGAAGTGCGGGTGCATGGCCGAGGGGGTCAGGGCGGGGTGACCTGCGCAAAGCTGATCGCCTCGCTTTATACCCGGATGGGGTTCCACGTTCAGACCTTCGGCGACTATGGCAGCGAACGCTCGGGGGCGCCGATCCAGGCATTCACGCGCGTCGACCGCCAGACCATTGCTAATCGCAATAAGGTATACCGGCCGGACCACCTGATCGTGCTGGACGAGGCGCTGATGGGTCCGCAGGTGTTGTCCGGCACGGCGCCCGGCGCATTGTTGCTGCTCAACACCCGTTCACCCCTCGATGCCTACGGAGGGCAATATGCCAACTATCGGCTCGGCGTGGTGGATGCCACGGCGATCGCCCGTGAGCACGGCATCGGCAGCAGCTCGGTGGTCATCATCAACACCACCATTCTCGGCGCCTATGCGCGCTTGCTCGGCGTATCGTTGGGCGCATTGGAAGCGGCGTTTGCGTCGCTCGGCCTGGGCGGCGACCTAGCGGCCGCCGAGCACGCATACGAGCAAGTACAGATACGGACTTGCGATCCGGCCGATGCACACGCGGTCGCGCCGGCGACGGCGTGGCAACCCGATTCTGCGCCGGTCACCCCCTTGACCGAGCACCGCGCGGATTCCCCGGCGACGCTCAAGACCGGTTCGTGGAGTACCCAGGCGCCCCGCTATCGCAATCACGCTGCCCCGTGCAATCTGGCCTGCCCGGCAGGGAACGATGTGCGCGGGTTCGTCCAGGCGTTGCAGGACGACGGAGCGGACGCGGCGGCAAAAGTACTGCTGCGCACGCAGCCGCTGCCTTCGGTCTGCGGACGCGTCTGTCCGGCGCCGTGCATGCAGGCATGCAACCGCGACGCCTTCGACGGAGCGGTGAACATCCGGAGCCTGGAACGCTGGGTTGCGGATCATTCGACGCAGGCATTAGGAAAGCAAGCGGTGGCACGGCCCCGGCGCTTCGCCGTCGTCGGCGGCGGCCCGGCGGGGTTGAGCGCAGCGTATCAACTGGTTCTGCACGGCCATGCGGTGACGATTTTCGAAGCCGGGCCGGCATTGGGAGGCGTACTGCGCAACGGTATTCCTGCCTATCGCTTGCCGCCGGAAGCGTTGCAGCGCGATCTGCAGCGCATTCTGGATCTCGGGGTGGAGACACGCTTCAATGTTCGCATCGGGCATACCGACCTGCTCCGAATGCAAGAGGAATACGACGCGCTGATCGTGTGCGCAGGACTCGGTCCGGCCCTCCGTCTCGAGGCCGAGGGAACCGGTCTGGCCGGCTTGGAACAGGGGCTCGATTTCCTGGATAGGGCCAAGCTGGGCAAGGTCGAGCTGCGCGGTCGTGTCGTGGTCGTCGGCGGCGGCAATACGGCAATCGACTGCGCGCGCACCGCGCTGCGTTGCGGCGCGAGTTCGGTCAAGCTCGTCTATCGCCGCGGCCGCGAGGACATGCCGGCCATTGCCGAAGAAATCGACAGCGCCGAATTCGAAGGCGTGCGCTTGGTGTTGAATCGGCAACCGGTGGCGTTTTCGGGCAACGGCACCGTATCGGCGCTCGTTTTGGCGGAAGTCGAACCGGGCGCACCCGACGAAAGTGGGAGACGGCGCCCGATGGTGACACAGCGCACGTCGAACCTGGAATGCGACACGGTCTTCCTCGCCTTGGGCCAGAGCGCCGGAATGGAGTGGCTGCCTGGCACATGGCAAGTCAGGGACAGTCGCGCCTGGGAGGGGTCTCAAGCACTCGACGTCTGGTTCGCCGGAGATTGCGCGACCGGCGAGGGCACGGTGACACACGCCATCGGCAGCGGCCGCAGGATCGCATTGGCCGTGTTGGGTCGCTTGGACAATGCCCCGGAAACACAACCGGACGCAGGAAGCGCAGTGGCCCCCGGGCAAATCCGTTTTTCCCATTTCGACGTAGTGCCGCCGCATCGTGACAAGGAACTCCCGCCGTCGGTGCGCCGCGACAGCTTCGAGGAATGCAATCACGGGCTCGCCGGGCCGGAAGAGGCCGGGCGCTGCTTCTCGTGCGGGCAATGCACGCATTGTGATACCTGCCTGATCTACTGCCCGGAGGGCGTCATCACCCGCAGCGAAAGCGGTTACCGGATCGACACCAGCTATTGCAAGGGCTGTGGCATGTGCGTCGCCGAATGCCCGCGCAGCGCCATGGAAATGCACGAAAAGACCAAGCTCGAGGTGAGGCAATGTCTCTGAAACTGCTGAGCGCCAATCACGGCGCCGCCCTGGCCGCGACACTGGCAGCGCGGGCCAACCGGGCGGGACGCGGGTTCTGCAGCGGCGTCTATCCGATCACGCCGTCGACCGAATGCATGGAATACCTCTGTCTGCAGGAGATCGAGAAGGGACGTGTGGTAAAGGTGGAAAGCGAGCACAGCGCCATGGCCGTGTGCATCGGCGCCGCCTCGGCCGGAGCGCGCACCTTCACGACCACCTCGTCCAACGGCCTCGCTTATATGGCGGAGAACTGCATTGCCGCAGCACTGCTGCGCTTGCCGGTGGTGATGGCGGTGGCCAACCGCACGCTCGGCCCGCCCTGGAATATCTGGGCCGACCATGGCGATTCCCTGTTGCTGCGCGACCAAGGCTTGATCCAGTTCTACTGCGCGGACAATCAGGAGTTGTTCGATACGGTGCTTTGCGCCTTCCGTCTGGCAGAAGACCAGGCTGTAATGATGCCGGTGATGGTCTGCATGGAAGGTTTCATCCTTTCGCACACCACGGCGCAGATCGACGTTCCGGAGCAAGCGCAGGTTGACGAATTCCTGCCGCTCACCGCGATTCCGCATCGGCTCGGAGACACGCCCCATGCGCTCGGGCAGGTCGAATTGCCGCACCAGGTCGAAGTGCACCGGCACCAGCACCTGGCCGCCATGAACGGCGCCGTTGACGTCTACGCCGGCATCCGGGACGAGTTCGAACGGGTGTTCGACCGTCGCCTGCCGGACGCTGTCGTGGCCTATCGCGCCGAGGACGCCGAAACGCTGATCGTCTCGATGGGAACGATCGGCGCCACCGCCGAACGGGTGGTCGATCGGCTGCGCGAACAGGGACAGAAAGTGGGGTCGCTGCGCGTGCGCCTGTTCCGCCCGCTGCCCATGGAAGCGATCCGGGCATGGTTCGCCGGCAAGCAGCGCATCGCGGTGGTCGACCGCGACGTCAGCCTGGGATTCGGCGGGGTCTTGTGGGGCGAAGTCAACGCGCTGGCCGATCCGGGCACGGTGGTGCAGAGCTACCTGGCGGGCTTGGGCGGCGGCGACGTTCGGCCGGAGCATATCGAGAACATGCTGTCCGATCTGCTGCCGCGCACGTCGGCAGGATTGCCGGCGATGATGGAGGCCGCGTGATGAACGAGCCAGTCCTTGGCGGCATGGCCCAGACGGCGCTGGACCGCCACGAACCGTTGCTGCGAGTCGGCAATACCAATTGCGGCGGATGCGGTTTTTCGTCCCTGATGCAGATGATGCGTCATGCCGTGGCCGATCAACCGGTGCACCTCGTGATTCCGGCATGCTGCGCCGCGGTATCTGCCGGCGTCTTTCCGCAAAGTACCTACGGCGCACCGACCTTGCTGACGACCTTCGCCTCCGCAGCAGCGGCGGCCAGCGGGATCGCCAGCGTGGCGCGGATGAACGGCGAGGACACGCGCGTCGTCTGCCTCGCCGGTGACGGCGGCACCTACGACATCGGCTTTGCCACCCTGTCGGCGGCAGCGGACCGCAACGAGGATGTGCTCTACATCTGCTACGACAACGAAATCTACGGCAACACCGGCGGGCAGCGCTCGTCGGCGACGCCCGCCGGCGCCCTGACGACCAATCTCTCCCGCGGCAAGCCGGAGCAGAAAAAGGACATCCTGGCGATCATGGCCGCGCATCGCATTCCGTACGCCGCCTCGATCTCCCTGGCGCACGCCGAGGACGCCGTACGCAAGCTGCGCCGGGCACTCGATCTTCAGGGATTCCGATTCCTGCACGTGCTCTCGCCCTGCCCCACCGGCTGGAAGTCGGAACCGGCGCTGGGCATGGAGTTGGTGAGGCTGGCCGTGCGTTCCGGTCTCTTCCCGGTGCTGGAAGTTTTTGACGGCAAGCGCTACGTCGTGAACATCGAGCCGGATTTCTCCGACGAGGCGCTGGACATGTATCTGTCGCTTCAGCTACGTTTCCAGAAGTCCGGCATTACGGCAGCGGGGCTGCGGCCGGACATCGATCGCCATTGGCAGAATCTGCGCGCGTTGAGCGGACGCATCGTGCCCGCCCGTCGCAGCGCCTGATGCAAGGTTCCACGGGAGGAGCACTTCATGCGCAAATACGTCGGTGAGCGGATCAAGAAGCTGCGCGAGGCGCAAGACATGACGCTGGCACAGGTGACCAAGCTGACCGGGATCGCCGAGGATCGCCTGCTGGCCTACGAGGACGGATCGGCGGTGCCTTCGATTGGCACGGTCATCCAGTTGTCGCGCGTGCTCGGATCGAAGATGGCCGGGCTGTTGCACGGTGGCGGCACGGTCTCGGATTCGCTGACCATCTGCCGCTCCGGTGAGTCCCTGGCCGGCGAGCAGGGCGATACGGAACAAAGCTACGCCTACAGTTCGCTGACCCGACCCGGCACCGCCGGGCATCTGATGGAGCCGTTCCTGCTGAGCTTCGACCCCAATGCCAAACAAGGCGTGCCGATCACCCATGACGGACAGGAATTCGTCTACATCGTCGACGGGACGATCGAACTGTTCTACGACGGGCGCAGCTATCGGCTGGAAAAGGGCGACAGCGCCTACCTCGACTCGTCGCTGCCCCACACGTTCCATGGGCTGGGGGATAGTGTGGCGCAGGTGCTGGCCGTCGTGAGTTCTTCAACCTGAGAGAGAGAAAAAAGGGAATGTCCGCGATAGCGCTCTATCAAGAAAAGCGAACCGTCGCCGGCGAGGCGATCCGTCACGTTCGCGACGACGACGTGATCATCGTTCCGACCGGTGTCGGCGAGCCGCCCGCTCTGCTTGCGGAACTCTCCGCGCAACGGCGGACCTTTCGCGGGGTGCAGATCGCGCAAACCCTGCCGCTGCGCAAGTTCGCGTATTTAGATCCCGAGACGGTCGAGCATGTCCGGCACCTCTCGTATTTCTTCGGCGCCGCCTCCCGGCCGGGCGGGCAGGAGGGCTGGATCGATTACGTCCCGACGTATTTCTCCGAAGTGCCGCTCCTGATCGAACGCGGATACAACCGCGCCGATATGGTGTTCTCGATGGCATCCGAGATGGACGAGCACGGTTATTTCTCCCTGAGCCTGGGCACCGACTACACGATGGCGGCCGTCGCCAAGGCGCGGGCCGTGGTGCTCGAGGTCAATCCCAACGTGCCGTTCGCCCACGGCAATTGCCACGTTCATATCTCGCAGGTCACCGCGTTGATTGAGAGCGAAGAGCCGCTCTTCGAGGTGGGGCTTCCGAAAATCGAGCCGGTGCAGGAAGCGATCGGCCGATACGTCGGCGACCTCGTTCCCGACGGTGCGACCCTGCAGATCGGTTACGGCGGTATTCCGGATGCCGTCGTGATGCAGCTCACGCAGAAGCGCGATCTGGGCATCCATACCGAGATGTTCGGCGACGGCATCATGTCCCTCGTCGAAGCCGGCGTCGTGACGAATCGCCGCAAGAATTATCATCCGGCGAAGATGCTTGCGACGTTCGCCCTTGGCTCCAGGAAGCTCTATCGGTTCATGCATCACAACCCGGCGCTGGAGATGCATCCTGTCGATTTCACCAACGATCCGGCGCTCGCGGGCCTGAACGACAATCTAATCGCCATTAATGCGACGCTGCAAGTCGACCTGATCGGGCAGTGCGGGTCTGAAAGCCTGGGCTCCACGCCCTATTCGGGCACCGGTGGCCAGACGGACTTCGTCCGGGCCGCCAACCGCTCCAAAGGCGGCAAATCGATCATCGTCCTGCCGTCAACGGCGAAGGGAAACACCCTCTCCAGAATCGTACCGACGCTCGCGTCTGGCACGCACGTCACCACCGGCAAGAACGATGTGAATTACGTGGTCAGCGAATATGGCGTCGCCCAGTTGCGCGGCAAGAGCGCGAAGCAACGCGCCGAGGCGCTGATCGGCATCGCGCATCCCGATTTTCGAGGGGAGCTGCGCGAGGCAGCGCGAAAGATGCGGCTGCTTTAAGCGGCGTTGAGGCGCGATACCGGTTGCCGCGCAGAAAAGGACCGGAGTAGTATCGGACGGATGGAAAGCATCACTACGTCCGGCGAGAAGGCGTCCGGCCCGGTCGAACCCGGCACGGCTTTGGCGGTTACCGCGCGTCATTCTCTGAAGACCCGGATCACCCTCGTCACGCTGGCCATTTTCCTGTTGAGCCTGTGGTCGCTGTCGTACTACGCCACCCGGGTGTTGCGCGGAGACATGGAACGCCTGCTGAGCGAACAGCAGTATTCGACGGTTTCCCTTCTCGCAACCCAGGTCAACCGCGATTTGTCTGAGCGACTTGCGGCGCTGGAAGCCTTGGCCACTGGGTCTGCGGAAACGATGCGCCAGGGGCCGGCCGCCATGCAGGCATTCATCGAGCAACATCCGGCCCTGCATGGCATGTTCGTCAGCGGCATGTTTGCAGTCTCCGTCGATGGCACGGTAGTGGCGGATTTTCCCATTTCAACCGGCCGGCTCGGGCTGAACATCATGGACCGGGATTACGTGTTTGCTGCGCTCAGGGAAGGCAAGGCGACGATCGGCCGGCCGGTTATCGGAAAGGTCACGCGGGCGCCGATCATTGTCATGGCCGCACCCGTTCGCGACAGCCGGGGAGAGGTAATTGGCGCCCTGGGCGGATCGATCAGCCTCAATGTTCCCAATTTCCTGGATGAAATCACCGAGAACCGTTACGGCAAGACCGGTGGCTATATGATCAGCGCGCCGCAACATCGGCTGATCGTAACGGCAACCGACAAGCGCCGCGTCATGGAAGCGCTCCCTGCCTTCGGGGTCGACCCGGCCATCGACCGCCTGATCGAGGGCCGCGAAGGATCCGCTGTGCTGGTCGGTCCGGACGGAATCGAAACGTTGGTCTCGGCCAAGGGCGTTCCGGTATCCAATTGGCAGGTGATGGTTTCGTTGCCAACCGCCGAAGCCTTCGCGCCAATCGGGAGCATGCAGCGGCGAATGCACTACGCCACGTTGCTGTTGACCCTGCTGGCGGGATCGGTCTGCTGGTGGACGTTGAGACGCCAGCTTTCCCCGCTGGTGGTCACCGCCAAGACTCTGGCTTCGCTGCCGGAAACCGGCGAGCCGCTGCAACCCTTGCCTGTTGCCCAGCCCGACGAAATCGGCCAGCTCATCGGAGGCTTTAACCGCTTGCTGAAAACGCTCGGAGAACGAAAAGCGGCTTTGCGGGAAAGCGAGGAGCGGTTCAGGGCGCTTCACGACGCCGCTTTCAGCGGAATTCTGATCCACGATCACGGAACGGTTCTGGATTGCAATCAGGGCTTGCTCGATCTGACCGGCTACACCCGCGAGGACTTTGTCGGCGCAGACGGGTTCGAAAAACTCATCGCACCGGGTTGGCGAGCCTTGGCCAGACGCAATAGTCAAAGCGGCCAGGAGCTTGTTTACGAGGTCGAGGGTCTCTGCAAGGATGGAAAGATCTACCCTCTCTGCGTCCACAGCCGGAATTTCACTTACAAGGACCGTGCCGTCCGCGTCGTGGAATTCAGCGACATCACCGAGCTCAAGAAGGCCGAAGCCAGGCTCGTCGAAAGCGAATCGCGCCTGCAAATGCTGCTCCAGGCCATCCCCTCCCCGGTTTTTTACAAGGATGCCGAAGGTATCTACACGGGAGGAAACAAGGCGTTCGAGCAATACGTGGGACTGTCGCGCGAGCAATTCATCGGCAAGACGGTGTACGACGTCGCCGACAGGGACCTGGCCGAAAAATACGCCCGGGCCGACAAGGAGCTGCTGAACAATCCCGGCGTTCAGACCTACGAAGCCTCCGTCGTCTACGCCGATGGAAGTTGCCACGACGTCATCTTCTACAAAGCCACCTTCACGAATTCGGACGGCAAGGTGGCGGGGCTGATCGGCGTCATCCTCGACATCAGCGAGCGCAAGCGGGCAGAAGAAGCGCTACGCGATAGCCACGACGTTCTGCGCAGCATTCTGGAGACCACGAAGGACGGCTTTCTCCGTCTGGACACGCGGGGGCATCTGATCGACGTCAATCCCGCCTACTGCCAGTTGTCGGGTTATACCCGCGAAGAACTGCTTGGCCTGCACATCTCCAGCCTGGAAGCGGCGGAGAGCGCAGCGGAAGTGAGCGAGCGCATTCAGCGCCTCGAGGACACGACCAGCGAGCAGTTCGAAACCATGCATCGCCGCAAGGACGGATCGGTCTGGTATGTCGAGGTGAGCACCACATACCGGAGCAACGACGCAGCAGGTGAGTTCTTCGCCTTCGTGCGCGACATCTCTGAGCGCAAGTGGGCCGAGGAGAAGGTCGTCGAAAGCGAGGCCCGGTTACAGACCCTGATTCAGACGCTGCCCGACCTGATCTGGCTGAAAAACGCCGAAGGGGTCTATCTGGCGTGCAACCACCGCTTCGAACGTTTCTTCGGCGCTTCCGAAAAGGACATCGTGGGCAAGACTGACTACGATTTCGTCGACCGGGAACTAGCCGATTTTTTCCGAAAACGCGACCGCGTCGCCATGGCGAAAGGCGTCCCGAGCGCCAACGAGGAATGGATCACTTTTGCCGACGACGGCCACAGGGAACTGCTGGAAACCACCAAGACGCCGATGTTCGATGCCCACGGGCACCTGATCGGCGTGCTCGGGATCGGCCACGACATTACCGAGCGCAGACGTGCGGACGAGGCATTGCGCAAATTGTCGTTGGCGGTGGAGCAAAGCCCGGTCAGCATCGTCATTACCGACCTGGACGGGCGCATCGAGTATGTCAATCCGGCGTTCAGTCTGACTTCCGGTTATTCCGCGGCCGAGGCTCTGGGGCAGAACCCGCGGGTCCTCAAGTCAGGGAACACGCCGCCGGAGACCTACACAAACCTCTGGAACACGCTGGTGGAAGGAAAAACCTGGCGCGGCGAATTCGTCAACCGGCGCAAGGACGGCACGGAATACCTCGAAGCGGCCACCATTTCTCCGGTACGCCAGCCCGATGGGAAGGTCACCCATTACCTCGCCGTCAAGGAAGATGTCACGGAACTGATGCGGACGATGAGGGAACTGCGGCTGAGCGAAGAGCGCCTGCGACTGGCAAAGAACGCGGCAGGCCTCGGCATCTTCGACTGGGACATCGTCAACGGCAAAGGCGAGTGGGATGCGCGCGCACGGGAACTTGGCGGCATCAGGCCCGATGAGCCGATTTCCGCGGCCATGCTCATCGAAGGGATCCCGCCCGACGATCTTGCCGTAATCCAGGTTTCTCTCGACAAGGCCTTTGACCCACACGGAAGCGGCGAATATCACAGTGAAGTCCGTATCCACAGCCGTATCGATGGCCACACGCGCAAGGTCGCTGCCAACGGGCAGGTTTTCTTTGAGGGAGACCGCCCCGTACGGATTGTCGGCACGCTGAAGGACGTCACACGCCAGCGGCGGCTGGAAGAAGAAATCAAGGTGCGCCGCAAGGCAATGGAAAGCCTCGTCAATCAGCAGGTGGCGGCGCAGACCGCGGCGGCGATTGCCCACGAACTGAACCAACCGCTGGTTGCGGTTGCCGCTTACAGCGAGGCAGCGCTACGCATCCTGCAGGGCGGCACCAAGAGCCCCGAGAGACTGGCGCGAGCACTCAAAGGCGCCGAAGAACAAGCGCAACGCGCCGGGCGAACACTGCATGAACTGCTCGATTTCCTGCACAAGGGCGAAGCGCCGACTGAAGCGGTTGAGCTCACGAGCGTGGTGCGCGACGCACTTGCCATTGTCGAAGAAAGCGACAGCGGCAAGTTTCGCGCAGTGGTTGAGATCGAACCGGGCCTGCCGGCTGTTCTGGCCAATCGCCTGCAATTGCAGAAAGTCCTGGTCAATCTCCTGCACAACGGAGTCGAAGCCATGCGCGGCGCCGGGGTTGCCGACCCGACCATTACCATCAAGGCGCATGCCATCCCCGAAGGCCACATGGCGCAGGTGACCGTACAAGATACGGGCCCGGGACTCGACGCCGCAACGGCGCACCGCGTTTTCGACTCATTCTTCACGACCAAGCCCGATGGCGTCGGGCTTGGTCTCGCGATCAGCCGGGCGCTCATCGAGGCCCATGGCGGAAAGCTCTGGGCCGACAGCAAGACCGCAGGCGGCGCTGCCTTCCACTTTGTCCTGCCGTTCGCTGCCTGAGGGCAGCGAAGCAGCAAGCCCGGGCTACTCGATGCCCTGGCTCGCCAAGTATTCCTCGTAGTTACC
>DBMG01000174.1 GCA_002304785.1 Candidatus Accumulibacter sp. UBA704
GTCATGGGAGACGGCCGCACCTACGAGTATGTCGTGGCCTTGCGTGCTGTCCAGACTCAGGATTTCATGACCGCGCACTGGGCAGAATTGCCACACAGCCTGCTGGGCAAGGTCTCCAACCGGATCATTAACGAAGTTCGTGGAATCAACCGTGTCGTTTACGACATCTCCGGAAAACCGCCAGCCACGATCGAGTGGGAGTAATCCACTAATCGGATTGTCCGACCGGGAACAACGGTCGGCAATTCAGACGCAGGCTGTGCGCTTGTGATCGAGAATGTCGAATAGCGTTCTGGCCGGAAGCGGCTGGTAATAGTAGTAACCCTGCATTGTCGTACATCCAGACTGTTCGAGATAACGGGCCTGAACGTCGGTTTCGACGCCTTCCGCAACCAGGTTGAGCCCGAGTCCGCGGGCAATCGAGATGATTGCGAGAACAACCGGGAAATGGCCGTTTTCGCGCTGGATTTCCTTGACGAAGGACTGATCGATCTTGACGGTGTGGATGGGGAAACGATGGAGGTAGGAAAGGGATGAATAACCCGTACCAAAATCGTCGATTGCCACGCTAACACCAAGCTCGCAGAGGCTGGTGAGCTGTTCATTGACGTGTTGCGGATTACGGATGCATACGTTTTCGGTGATCTCGACTTCGATTTGATGCGGCGGGATATCGAAACGAACGAGGGCATCCCGCATCTTCTCCGAGAAATCGCCCCGGTCCAGATAATGGGGTGAGACATTCATCGAGATGCGGATGGGGGGCATTCCTGCCAGATTCCGTTCGCGGATGTCCCGACAAACTGCCTCAAGCATCCAGTCGCTGATCGGAATCATCAGGCCATTGTCTTCGGCAAATGGCAGGAACTCACCGGGGGTAAGTACGCCACGCTCGGGGTGGTTCCAGCGAATCAACGCTTCGGCACCGGAAATCCTGCCTGTCGTCACGTCGATCTGCGGCTGGTAATACATGGTCAGTTCGTTGCGCTCCAAAGCCCGGCGGATGCTCTTTTCCAGGGTTATTTCCCGGTAGGATGCATCGAACATGGCGCATTCGTAGAAAGAATGCCCGTTCTTTCCTTGCGCTTTCACGTGATACATCGCCATATCCGCATGGCGCAATAGTTCGTCGATCGATTCACCGTCCTCGGGATAAACTGCGATTCCTATGCTCGCCGATATGTGAAACTCGTTGTCTTCGAGCACGAAAGGCTTGCGGAACGTCTCGAGAAACTTCTCGGCAATGATTTCAGCGTCCTTCTTGTCGCGCAACTCGGGCAGGACGACGGTGAACTCGTCGCCCCCCAGCCGCGCCAGGGTGTCGCCACGGCGCAGGCAGTTCTTCAACCGGGTGGCCACCTGTTGCAGAAGTTCGTCACCTTTCACGTGTCCAAGCGTGTCGTTGACCAGTTTGAAGCGGTCAAGGTCGATGAACATGACCGCCAGACCGCTTTGATTGCGTTTGGCCTGGATGACCGCCAGTCCGAGCCGATCCTTGAAAAGCATGCGGTTTGGCAAGTCCGTCAGGATGTCGTGATAAGCCTGGTAGGAGATCATGGCCTCGGCGCGTTTGCGATCCGTTATGTCGCGCGCTACCCCGTAAGTGCCGAAGAATTCCCGCTGCGTCGGTTCCTTGCCGACGGCATACATGCCCATCGAATTGAACGAGATGGTCATCAGCGTGTTTTCAAAGGTCAGTTCCTGCTCGTTGGCAGACTGGCTCTTGAGACGCAGTTCCACATTTCTTGATGCACGCTGGCCGACTCGCCTTTCGTTGAATACATAGCGTGCACGTTCGAGATCCTCGTCGTGAACCAGCTCGGAATAATGCTTTCCGATCAATTCAGAGGGAGCAAAACCAAGCAATTGTTGCGCACGATCATTGATGAAGGTGAATCGCCCTTCGTCGTTCAACGTGTAGATGATGTCCGGCGAGCTATCCACCAGGTAACGGTAAAGCTTTTCCGAGCACTCCAATTGCCAGGCGATGTTATGGTTTTCGTTTTCCAGGCGTTTCTGATGCAGGGCGTTGTCGACGGTTGTCAGCAACTCTTCTCTGGTGTGAGGTTTGCGCAGGTAATCGTAAGCGCCTCGTTTCAGCGCACCAATTGCCGCTTCGATTCCGGTGTCGCCGCTCAGCACGATCACTTTTGTGTCAATTTCGGCGGAGTTTATGAAATCCATGATTTCATGACCGCTATAGTCCGGCAGTCGCAAGTCGAGCAGAGCCAGGTCGAACTTCATCCTGCCGAGATGGTAGATAGCTTCCGTACCCGTCGACGCCGTCACCAGATGATATCCGCGGCCCTTGAGCAGTTCGCACAAGCTGTTCAGCAGCATCGGCTCGTCATCGACCAAAAGCAGGCGAGGGCTGTTGGCTCCAACCGCAAAGGTCTTCTGGGGCTCCTTGTTGCCCAGCGCAAATACCAGGGCAGCTGAATCGTTGGCAGAAATCACGCTCATGGTTTCCTCACGCTAGCCCCTGTCTGATCGCTATTGGTTTATACGTTTGCGAACAGGCAGCAACATTTCAAAATGCGTTCCCTTGCTGCCACTTCGGCAAGTGATCATGCCCTGATTCTTCTTGACCAACCCGTGAACAATGCTGAGGCCGAGTCCCTGGTGTCCATCGCCTTTCGTGCTCTGCACCGGCTGGAAAAGATTCCGCAAAATGTCAGGTGGTATCCCGGGCCCGTTGTCGGTGACGCAGAGTTCCACGAACAGAGAGCCATCCTTGTTGACGTGGCCGTTGTTGACAATCTGTATTTCGCCGCCCGAACGCATGGCTTCCATTGCGTTCTTGACCAGATTGACCAGTATCTGTTTCAGCGTGTCGGGGTTGGTCTCGGTTTCCATTGGCAGGTCTTGCGTATGGACCAAGATCTTCACCGCATCCGGGGCAAACTCGGTATCACGGAACAGACGGGCGACATCACGCATGACACGATTGACTTCCGCTGCGTTCTCGCGGACAGCGGGCTTCAGATCGGTGAGCCCCTGAACGATGACTCCTACCCGGTCAATCTCTTCATTGAGTATAGAGATTTCTCCGAGTACGGGTTCTTGCCGTTCCAGTTTGCTATCGAGAACGCTCAGGTAATTCTTGATGATCGATAGCGGGTTATTGACTTCGTGAGCGATTTTCCGGGACGCTTCGCGGTACTCTTCAACGACAGTGGCGACCCGTCGCGATGCTTCTCCTCTTTCTCCGAAGGCCGTTTCCAGAGCGATTGCAGCTTGTTCGCCAAACGATTTGAGGAATCTCTCCTTCTTTCGCATGCCTTCAACCTGCCATTTGGCAACGCCAGCGATCAGTATGCCAAGGCAGCGACTCCGCGACGACAGGGGGATACACACGAACGCATCGCACTTGAGGATGCGGAGTAGTTGCTCCTCGGCTACCCCCAACGGATTGCCATCACCGACAATGAACGCCAGGCGGCGTTGCAAGGCCGCCTCGGAGACGACTCCTCCACTGGTTAGGCTTACGGTGAATTCCTTTAAGCGCTGCTTGTTTTCTCCGATCGGAACGCCAACGAGGTGTTTGCCGGCGCCGTTCATCAGCAGAACCGTTGTATCCTCGAAATCGAACAGGATCCGCGCCGATCTCGCCATCGACTCGAGCAATGCCGCTTCTCCTTGTTGCGGAGAAAACGAACGTCCGGCTTCTGAGGTAAGAACCAGATTAAGGACTTCTTCCGACAACTGCTTATGCGCGGAATTGTCAACGGCCACAGCACCTTCGGTGGCCGTCTGGATCTTCAGATCATCGACACCGGAAAGGTCAATCCCGAGATACTCGGCCGACTTGTACACCTGCGAGCTGGCCCCAGTCGCCATTCTTGTCAGGTCTTCCGCATCTATGCCGCACAAGGAAGCTGCAGCTTTGACGGAGGGATCTTCCACATCGTTATCGCTTAGCAAATGAGCCAGAAGAACGATCCGGATCAGCGGGTGGGTATTGCCAAGCCGAGTTGGCGATTCGTGATGGTAGAGAACGCTGTCCGAGAGAAACGAATCGAGATTCCATCGCTCGATCAACCATGCCCCCGCCTCCTGATGGGTGATCTTTAGCGTTCGCTCTTCGATCTCGCAAAGAATCTCGTCATCCTTAGCCAGAAAATTAGTACTGTATTCCTTGGGGGCGGTCGCCAGAAGGGCCAGCCGGCCGACATCATGCATCAGGCCAGCCAGATAGGCTTCCTCGACATGCGGGTAGCTGATCAGTTCGGCAATTTCTCGCGCCAAAACTGCCGAAGACAAGGAATGCTTCCAGAAAGCACGCAAATCAGTGCTGTTGGAGTGGGAGAAGTTATTGAATACCTGAAAAACCGACTCGCTGATCACCAGCGTCTTGATCATCTCGACGCCAAGGGTCATCAACGAGTGTTCGAGTCCGAATTTCCGATTGCTCCGGTGATAAGCGGAACTGTTGGCTATAGATAGAATTTTCCCGGCCATGCCGGGATCTTTTGATACCAATTCCGCCAGGGCGGACATGCCTACTTCTTCGGTCTGACATTGTTCTATCAGCTTCAGCAGTATCTGCGGCATTGCCGGTAAACGCGCGACAAGCAAGCGATGGCGAATATCAGATTCTTCTTGGCGCATTGTATCCGGCCCGGCCGCCTAGCAACCATAACGAGCAGCAATCGCAACGATGATCGCAGATGCTCCTCATGCAGTCATCTAACAGCAGAGCCCTCCCTGATAGAGTTTTTAGTACCTACCGATTCCGCGACTACTATTACTAACCTCATATGACGAAGATAATACAAAATCAGCTGGCCGTTAGCTAGCACGATCTAATCAACACGGCTGGTTTTGACCTGGATTGTGTCAAATAACCCCGAGATCGACACAAAAACGATTTCCTCCGCTGTCCTTTGCATTTTCTAGCAGCGACCTGCATTGCTCGATCAGAGGTGCCGAATTTTCTCCCGTATATTCGGTTACTCCACCGCTGATGGTTGCCTTGACGGCATCAGGCAGGAATTCTTGAGTCTCGACGAGCAAACGCAATCGCTCGAGTCCGATCATCGCGTCTTTGAGTGCA
Source organism: Candidatus Accumulibacter sp. UBA704 (assembly GCA_002304785.1). Classification (GTDB taxonomy): domain Bacteria; phylum Pseudomonadota; class Gammaproteobacteria; order Burkholderiales; family Rhodocyclaceae; genus Propionivibrio. Next base: position 5,057 of record DBMG01000174.1, read on the forward strand.
ACATTCGGCAGAATAATGAGAAATTCGGCGATTCCGATGCGTCCCGCAATATCTATCTCGCGCATGCTTTTACCGAGAAGCTTGCCGACACTGGCGAATAATTCGTCGGCAAGAGCGCTGCCGTTCGATCGGTAAAATGCTCGTTGTTGATCGACAGCGATCACCGCGAGGGAAAACGGCGTTCCGTAGCGCCGCGCCCGGTGTATCTCGTTGTCCAGAAGGAATATCGCATGATTCTGGCTGAACACGCCGGTCAGTGGGTCATGGATCGAGAACTGTTCCGACCTGTCTTCCGGCTGTCTGGCGAGTATCAGCAGGATACGATCCATTCGTCCTTTATCGGAAAATACCGGCAAGGCATTGACTCTGACCGAGATGCGCGGTCTTCCGCTCCGTATCAAAATCAGCATGCGGTCGAAAACAGGCCGGGATGTTTGCATAACCTGAGTCAGCGGGTGATTGTCTCTGGCCACCCGCTGGCCATCCATTTCGCACCAGATTTGGCCCATGTTTTGGCCCGGATCTCCGCACAACTCGTTGCCTATCGCGTTTCGATGACGAATTGAAGCATCTGCCGCGAACACCTCCAACCCGATTCCGAGGCTGTCCAACAATCCGCCGTAGCGTCGGATTTCGTCGTCGTCAGCCAGTAAGTGCGGTAGGGATGAATTGGCTTCGCTCATTGTCGTCAGGCCGTGGAGGTGGTTATTACCAAAGTAATAACCTAACTTACCAATGGCCGCTCGAAAACGAATATCCGATAGAAGGCGGAGAATCGCTTTCGAGCGGGTTGGGTTTCCACCCATCCCGCTTGCCAGTGTGCAATTTGGCTTTCTTTAGGCGGCCGCCAGTGCCTGGTCGAGATCCTCGATCAAATCGTCGATATGCTCAATTCCGACCGATAGCCGAATCATGTCCTCGGAAACGCCCGCTTTCACGAGTTCGGCTGGCGACAGTTGCCGGTGCGTGGTAGAGGCGGGATGGCAGGCCAGCGACTTGGCATCACCGATGTTAACCAGGCGGGTGAACAACTTGAGTGCGTCCTGGAAGCGGCCACCAGCCTCCAGTCCTCCCTTTACTCCGAAAGTGAGAATGCCCGAAGCCTTGCCGCCCATGTATTTCTGCACCAGCTGATGGTCCTTGTGATCCGGCAGCCCCGCGTAGTTAACCCATGAGACCTTGGCGTGGGACTGGAGAAACCGTGCAATTTTTTCGGTGTTCTCGCAGATGCGGTCCATGCGTAGTGGCAGGGTTTCCAGGCCCTGCAGAATCAGGAAAACGTTGAACGGCGAAATGGCTGCACCCATGTTGCGTAGCGGCACAACGCGTGCTCGACCAATAAAGGCGGCAGCGCCGAGTGCTTCCGTATACACCACGCCGTGGTACGACACATCCGGCTCATTCAGCCGCTTGAAGCGGTCCTTGTGCTGAGCCCATGGAAACTTGCCGCTATCGACGATGATGCCGCCGATCGAGTTGCCATGGCCGCCGATATATTTGGTCAGGGAATGCACGACGATATCGGCGCCGTGCTCGAACGGACGGCACAGGTAAGGGGACGGGACCGTGTTGTCGACGATCAGCGGAACACCGTTGCGATGGGCGATTTCAGCGAGTTTCTCGAAATCGGTGATGTTCCCGAGCGGGTTGCCGACTGATTCGCAGTAGATCGCTTTTGTTTTTCCGTCGATCAGTTTTTCAAACGATCCGGGATCGCGATAATCGGCAAATCGCCCTTCGATGCCGTATTGCGGCAGGGTATGGGCGAACAGGTTGTAGGTGCCGCCATAAAGCGTCGACGCCGAAACAATGTTGTCGCCGGCTTCGGCGATGGTCATGATGGCATAGGTGATGGCCGCCTGGCCAGATGCGAGAGCCAGCGCACCAACACCACCTTCGATTGCCGTCACGCGCTTCTCCAACACATCCTGCGTCGGATTCATTATGCGTGTGTAGATGTTGCCGGCGACTTTCAGGTCGAACAGGTCGGCGCCATGCTGGGTGCTGTCGAAGGAGTAGGAGGTTGTCTGATAGATCGGAACCGCGACAGCCTTGGTGGTCGGTTCGGGACTGTAGCCGCCGTGGACGGCGAGGGTTTCCAGCTTCATGGGCACTCCATTGTTATTGAGTTCAAGACTGGCATGTTAGCACCGGAGATTGTGGCGTTTAGACGAAGAATTCATATCCAAATAACGCGCTGCCCCGAACACCGATAAAAAAAAGCGCCCCGGAGGGCGCCTTGCAGTCGGATTGGCAACCCTTATTCCGAGCGCATCTGCGGGAACAGGATGACGTCGCGAATATTCGGAGAGTCAGTCAGCAGCATGACCAGGCGGTCGATGCCGATGCCGCAGCCGCCGGTCGGGGGCAGTCCGTACTCGAGCGCGCGGATGTAGTCCGCATCGTAGTACATCGCCTCTTCGTCGCCGGCGTCCTTGGCCTGGGCCTGCTGCTGGAAGCGCTCGGCCTGGTCTTCCGGATCGTTCAGTTCGGAGAAGCCGTTGGCGATTTCGCGGCCGACGATGAACAACTCGAAACGCTCGGTGATTTCCGGGTTCCCGTCGCTGCATCTGGCCAGTGGGCTGATTTCAGCCGGGTAGTCGATGATGAAGGTCGGATCCCACAAATCGGCTTCGGTCGTTTCCTCGAACATCAGGAGTTGCAACGTCCCCAGGCCCATTCCGGGTTTCAACTCGACCTTCATCGCCGCCAGCTTCTGACGGAGCCATTCGGCATCGGTGAGTTGTTCGAGCGTGTATTGAGGACGGTATTTCATGATGGCCTGGACCATCGTCAGCCGGTCGAACGGCTTGGAGAGGTCGAGTGCGCGGCCCTGGTATTCAAAAACCTCGGCGCCGAGGGCTTCGCGCGCGGCATGGCGCAGCAGACCCTCGGTGAAGTCCATCAGCTTGCGGTATTCGGAGTACGCCTCATAGAACTCCATCATGGTGAACTCGGGGTTATGCCGTGGACTCATGCCTTCGTTGCGGAAGTTGCGATTCATCTCAAACACTTTCTCGAACCCGCCGACGACCAGTTTCTTCAGGTACAGCTCCGGCGCGATGCGCAGGAAGAGTTCCATGTCCAGAGCGTTGTGATGCGTCTTGAACGGACGCGCCGAGGCACCGCCTGGGATGGGGTGCATCATCGGCGTTTCGACTTCGAGGAAGCCGTGGCTGCACATGTAGTTGCGGATCGATTGCACCATGCGGCTGCGCGCCATGAAGGTGAAGCGCGACTGCTCGTTCATGATGAGATCGAGGTGGCGCATGCGATACTTCTGTTCCTGGTCCGTCAGGCCGTGGAACTTCTCGGGCAATGGACGCAACGACTTCGAGAGCAAACGGATTTCGACGCATTGGACCGTCAGTTCGTTGGTCTTGGTGCGGAAAAGAGTACCGACGGCACCAATAATGTCCCCGATGTCCCAGCGCTTGAAGGCGGCGTAGGTTTCCTCGCCAACCTTGTCGCGCGCTACATAAAGCTGGATGCGGCCGCCGACGTCCGAGATGGTAATGAACGACGCCTTGCCCATGACGCGCTTGAGCATGATGCGCCCGGCAATCTTGACCTCAACCGGAGTCGCTTCGAGTTCCTCGCCCGACTTCGCGTCGTAGAGTTCGATGATTTTTCCGGAGATGTTCTCGCGGGAAAAATCGTTCGGGTACGCCGCGCCGGTCGCCCGCCATTCGGCCAGTTTGGCTCGACGCTCGGCAATGATGTGGTTTTCGTCTTGTTCGTTAGCGATATTGGTCTGATCGGACATGTCGAGTCTCGTATTGATTGAATTCAGTGGGGTGTTGCGGCAATGGGTCAAACACCCTGTTTCAGGCTGGCTTCGATGAACTGGTCGAGGTCTCCGTCGAGCACGCTCTGAGTATTGCCGACCTCGACATTGGTGCGCAAATCCTTGATGCGTGACTGGTCTAGTACGTAGGAGCGGATCTGGTGCCCCCAGCCGATGTCTGTCTTGGCGTCTTCAAGCTTCTGCTGTTCGGCCTGGCGCTTGCGGATTTCCTGCTCATAAAGACGCGATTTCAGCATGGCCATTGCCTCGGCCCGGTTGCGGTGCTGCGAGCGGTCGTTCTGGCATTGCACAACGATCCCCGACGGCATGTGCGTGATGCGCACTGCCGAATCGGTCTTGTTGATGTGCTGGCCGCCGGCGCCGGAGGCGCGAAAGGTGTCGATACGCAGATCGGCCGGATTGATGTCGACCTCGCCGAGCGCGTCGGCCTCGGGCATCACCGCGACGGTGCAGGCCGAGGTGTGGATGCGGCCCTGCGATTCGGTGGCCGGCACGCGCTGCACGCGATGGCCGCCGGACTCGAACTTGAGTTTGGAATAGGCGCCCTGCCCTTCGATGCGGGCGATGATTTCGCGGAAGCCGCCCAGCTCGGATTCGTTGCGCGAGACAATCTCCACCTTCCAGCGCTGCCGCTCGGCATAGCGCGAATACATGCGAAAGAGATCGCCGGCGAACAGCGCCGATTCGTCGCCGCCGGTGCCGGCGCGAATTTCGAGAAACAGGTTCTTGTCGTCGTTGGGATCGCGCGGCAGCAGTGCGCGCTGCAACTCCGCCTCCAGCCGCGCCAGCGTCGCCGTCGCGGCGGCCTGCTCGGCCTGCGCCAGTTCCTTCATCTCGGGATCGGCCAGCAGCTCGGTGGCGGTGGCAAAGTCGGCGCTGGCGGCACGCCATTGGGCGAACAAGTCGACCACCGGCCCAATCTCGGCATGCTCGCGGCTCAGCTTGCGATAGCCGTCCATGTCGCGGGTGGCGTTTTCGGCGCCGAGCAGGCCGTCGAGTTCGGCCAGACGTTCGCCGAGCCGTTCAAGTTTGTCGCGGATGCTGTCTTTCATGGTGGCACGCAAATGCGCGCGATGCGGCGCGCGGGCGGAAAGATAGGGACGGCGGCGAAGCCCGGCTAATCGCCGTGCAGACGGTAGATGCGCGAAATGACGGCGGCAACCTCGCCGCGCTCGTCGCCCTCGGCCTGATTGAGCGCGGCCGTCGGCGCGTGCAGCAGCTTGTTGGTCAAGCCGAGAGAAAGCGATTCGAGCACCTTGGCCGGCTCGGCGCCGCGCGCCAGTAACTTCAGCGCGTGCTCCAGTTCGTGGCGGCGCATGCGCTCGGCGCTGTCGCGCAGGGCGCGGATGGTCGGCACGGTCTCGCGCGACTCGACCCAGTTGAGGAAATTGGCGACGCGATCGTCGATGATGTGCTCGGCCTCGATCACCGCCGCTTGGCGCGATTCGAGCCCGGATTCGACGATCTGGCCCAGATCGTCCAACGTATAGAGGAACACGTCGTCGAGCTTGCCGACTTCGGCTTCGATGTCGCGCGGCACAGCGAGATCGACCATCACCATGGGCCGATGGCGGCGCGCCTTGAGCGCCCGCTCGACCATGCCCAGCCCGATGATGGGCAAGGCGCTGGCGGTACAGGAAACGACGATGTCGTATTCGGCGAGGTGCTCGCCGAGATCCTCCAGGCGCATCGCGTCGCCGCCGAAACGGGCGGCGAGTTGGGCGCCGCGCTCCACGGTGCGGTTGGCGATGGTGATGCGCTTGGGCTGCTGGCCGGCGAAGTGGGCGGCGCACAGTTCGATCATCTCCCCGGCGCCGATGAACAGCACGCGCTGCGCCGACACCTGGTCGAAGATGCGGGCCGACAGATGCACCGCCGCCGCCGCCATGGAAACGATGTTGGCGCCGATGGCGGTGGTCGAGCGCACCTCCTTGGCCACCGCGAAAGTGCGCTGGAACAGCTTGCCGAGCAGGGTGCCGAGCGTGCCGGCCTCTTCCGCGACGCGCGCGGCCTGCTTCATCTGGCCGAGAATCTGCGGTTCGCCGAGCACCATCGAGTCCAGCCCCGAGGCGACGCGGAACATGTGGCGCACGGCGTCCTTCTGCGGATGCTGATAGAGGTAGGGCTGAATGTTCTGCGGCGCCAGACGATGGTATTCGGCCAGCCACTCGGCAGCGGCGGCGGGGCTTTCGGCGGCGCAATACAGTTCGGTGCGATTGCAGGTCGACAGGATCGCCGCTTCGCGCACCGGCTTCGCCCGCAGCAGGTCGCGCAGGGCCTGCCCCATCTGCAAGGGATCGAAGGCCACCTGCTCGCGCACGGCGAGGGGGGCGGTGTGATGATTGATGCCGAGAGCGAAGAGCTGCACGTCGGTCGGTCCGGGAGACGATCCAAAAAAGCCAAGACTGCAAAAAAGAAACTCGGCCCGCTGCGGCAAGCCGCGCGGGCCGTGCCCATGTCGATTTTTTATTATATCCAAACCAGCCGAGCCAACGCGGTACCCGCCGCCATGCCGGCGGTCGCCAAGCACCATGGTGGTGCCTAACGATGGCGGCACCTGCGCCCCCGTCGCGTCGCCGCCCGGCGACTTATCCCCAGCTTCTGTGGAAAAACTCCTTCGCCAGGGAAATTTCCCTAACCGGATCAAGGCAAAAAGGGCATTGATCAAAAACTGGTCACGGACCGCTGCGCCGTTCCAGCATGCTTTACCTCAATACGACATTGACAACACACACTACGACGTGCGATGTCAGAAAGCAGCAGCGACCTCCTCGACAAGAAACGAGAACCCCGGCGGCCCGCCGCGATGGCGTGCCGCCTTATCCGCCCGGCATTTGCATAGAAGAGACAACTGAGGAAGCGAATCAGGTCAAGGGAATGGCGACGATCATTGCGTGCGCTCGGAGATTACGACGACAGCGCGTTGCCCGCCGAGTCTGACAAGCACCTGTAGAGGAAACGCGCCATCGGGAACGGCAGCAGCGTCGAATCGCAGATTTCTTGCATCGAACCTGAGCCACGCCGGCAATGCGCTCCCGTCCGGCATGCTGGCCTGAGCATCGGCGCGATCGTTGGCCATCGCGCGGATCGATTCCGGCAGTTCAAAGCTGAAACCCGTTCCGGCCGTTGCGGTGCCCTTCGGCAGGGAAACGACGGCCATGATGGGTTCACCTGCTGTCGGCGCCTTGCGCAAATCAATCGTCACGCCATTGCCGGCGCCTCCCGACGCACTGGTGGCCGCTGAGCCGCCGGAATCTGCGGCGGCTGCCCCCGGAGTTGCTCCCGCGACAATGACAAGCGGCTGCGGCAGAGTGGCGCCGGAAAACGCGGTGCCGGGCAAGGCATTTGCCGGCAGACCGCCTTGAATCTTGCGTTCGGCGGTGTCAGCGCTCGCCTTCGCATCACCCGCAACGACGTGGCGCGCGGCTTGTACGGTCACGCCCTTGCGCAAACTGTTATCCGGATGGGTCAATTCGACGCCGCCAGGACCGGCCAGGAACGCGCTGAAGCCATCGACGCGCAACGGGCCGCTCTGCGTAATATCGCCGCTGCCGCTGTCGGCGCGCAGATCGCCGCCTACGGTGGTGGTATCGAGGCTGAGGGCACCGTTGGCGGTGATCGTTAATCCACCTCTCGCCTTGGCGCTCACCGTCAAGTCGTTGATGTCGTTGAGGGTGATATTTGCCCCATCGGCGGTGACGCGTCCCTTGAAATCATTGGCCTCGCCCAAGATGATGTCGTTGGCAGCCTTGAGGTCGCTCGGGCCGGCGCTCACCGTGAGGCTGCCGCCGTCCTGACGAAGGCTGCCGTTGGTGCTTGCCAGAACGAGACTCTTGGCCTGGATCGCGCCGTCGAGTACGAGATCGCCGCTGGCGGTAACGTCGAGCTTGCCCGTGGCGTTGATGACGCCCAGGGTCAGGTTATTGACGTCCTTGAGCGTGACGTTGTCGCCCTTGGCGTTGACGGCCCCCTTGAAATCGTTGGCACCGGCGAGCGTGATGTCCTTGCCGGCGCTCAGCGTCGTCTCGCCGCCGACCGTGATGACGTTGCCGTTGGCCTGGGTGATATCGCCGCCCGTTGTGATATCGAGCTTGCCCGTGGTATTGATGACACCCACGGCCAGGTTATTGGCGTCCTTGAGCGTGACGTTGTCGCCATTGGCGTTGACGGCCCCCTTGAAATCGTTGGCGCCGTCGAGCGTGATGTCCTTGCCGGCACTCAGCGTCGTCTCACCGCCGACCGTAATGATGCTGCCGTTGGCCTGGCCGATATCGCCGCCCGTGGTGACATCGAGCTTGCCCGTGGCGTTGATGACGCCCAGGGTCAGGTCATTGACGTCCTCGAGCGTGACGTTGTCGCCCTTGGCGTTGACGCTTCCCTTGAAATCGTTGGCGCCGTCGAGCGTGATGTCCTTACCGGCGCTCAGCGTCGTCTCGCCGCCAACCGTGATGACGTTGCCGTTGGCCTGGGCGATGTCACCGCCGGCCGTAGCATCAAGCTTGCCGGTGGCGTTGATGACGCCCAAGGCCAGGTTATTAACGTCTCTGAGCGTGATGTCACGGCCTTCGGCATTGACGGTTCCCTTGAAGTCGTTGTTCGCGCCAGCCAGGGAAATGTTGCCTCCGGCATGGAGCGTCGTCTCGCCGCTCACCGCGATGACAGTGCTGTTGGCCTGATCGAGGTCGCCTCCCGCCGTGGCATCGAGCTTGCCGCCGGCAGTGATGGTGCCCAGGGTCAGGTTATTGACGTCCTTGAGCGTGATGTCCCGGCCTTCGGCGTTGACGCTTCCCTTGAAATCATTGGCGCCAGCCAGCGAAATGTCCGTGGTAGCGCTCAGCGTCGTCTCGCCGCCGACCGTGATGGCGCTGCCGTTGGCCTGGACGATACCGCCACCGGCCGTGGCATCAAGCTTACCGCCGGCGGTGATGGCACCCAGGGTCAGGCTATTGACGTCCTTGAGCGTGACGTTGTCGCCCTTGGCGTTGACGCTTCCCTTGAAATCGTTGGCGCCGTCGAGCGTAATGTCCTTGCCGGCGTCCAGCGTCGTCTCGCCGCCGACCGTAATGATGCTGCCGTTGGCCTGGCCGATATCGCCGCCCGCCGTGGCATCGAGCTTGCCGCCGGCGGTG
>DBMG01000190.1 GCA_002304785.1 Candidatus Accumulibacter sp. UBA704
GAATTCGGTCGTGGCGTCAATTCGTCCCGCCCGGATTTCATCCGGCGCCTGGACGTCGGTTCCCAGTCGTTTTTCCGCCAGGTGGTGAACGCTGGAAAGGACGTGCTGTTCATCAGCGCGCCGGAGATTGCGCGCGTCGATGGTAAATGGACGTTCTACGTCAGTACCCGTCTGAACTACCCGGACGGCCGTTTCCGCGGTGTGGTTGTCGCTGCGATCAATCTCGAGCATTTCGAAACGCTCTACGAGAGCGTCAAGCTGGATTTCGTCAGCCGCATCCAGTTGCTGGATCTCGATGGCTTCCTGATGGCGGGAAAGCCGCACGACGAACTGGGATTCGGCGAAGCGCCGGGCGCAAAAGGGTACCGCAAGGATGTACGTACCCTGCCGCTTGAAAGCATCGTCGAAACCGAAGAGAAGTTTGCCGACGGGCTGCGTCTGGTCGCCTACCGGCGTGCCGGAGAGTTCCCGTTGGCGATCCGGGTCGCGGTCGACGAGCACGAGGCGCTCACGCCGTGGCGACGCATCATGCGGCCGGTCGTCGGCGGTGCGGCGGTGATGCTCTTCGTGGTGCTGGGGACGGCCTTCCTGCTGGGCAGGAATCTGGTGCGCAAGGGCGTTCTGGAAGCCGCACTGAAGGAAAGCGACGAACAGTTGCGCGATATGGTTCACTCGGCCAAGGATGCCATTGTGACGATCGACCAGACGAATCGGATCGTGCTGTTTAATCGCGCGGCAGAACGAATCTTCGATGTGAAGGGCGATGATGTCATCGGACGCTCACTCGACGCAGCGCTGTCGCACTGCTTCAGACCGAAGCAGTTCCGGGAACTCCGGAATCGACTGGATGAGGGCTGGATTTCCGCCAACGGGGCCGATCCGCTTTGCGTCGTCGAGTTGGAAAGGTCAGGCCAGGAGGCGCCCCTCGAATTGAGCCTGTCGACGTCCGCGTTGCGCGGTGAAAGGCGGCTCACGGCAATCTTNNCGCGACCTGACCGAGCGCAGGCGAGCGGAAATCGCACTGCGCGAAACCAATCGGCAGATTCAGTCGCTTTCCGCCAGTCTGCAGAACTACCGCGAAGAGGAACGGGCGAGGATTGCCCGCGAATTGCACGACGAACTCGGGCAGTTGCTGACCGGGATCCGCATGGAAGTCTCCTGGCTGGGAGGGCGTCTGCAATCCGGGCAGAACGTGCTGATCGACAAGGTCGCTTCGGTCAAGGGTCAAATCGACCGGACGATTGCCACGGTACGCCGCATTTCCTCGGAACTGCGGCCGCTGGTGCTCGACGATCTGGGCTTCGGCGCGGCCGCGGCCTGGTATGTCGACCAGTTTCGGGAACGAACCGGCCTGCATGTCGATCTGTCCTTGCCGGATGTCGATCCGGCGCCCGGAGATGCGGTGGCCTCTGCGCTGTTTCGCATCCTGCAGGAATCGCTGACCAATGTCGCCCGACACGCCGAAGCGGCGCACGTTGCCGTGCAGCTGAGATTTGCTGAAAACGAGTGGATACTCGATGTCCGTGATGACGGCAGGGGGTTTGCGCCAAGACACGGAAACAGCAAGGATATCGGCTTGGCGGGAATGCGCGAGCGTGCCCGCAATCTCGGCGGCAGATTTTCGGTGGTTTCGGCGCCCGGGCAGGGAACCACGATCGAAGTCGCCATCCCTGCCTGTCCCATACACTGAGGTCGACCATGGAAAAACTGAGGGTGCTGCTTGCTGACGACCATGCCATCATCCGTGACGGATTGAGGCAGATACTGGCGGATACGGACGATCTCGTCGTTGCCGGCGAAGCGGCCAACGGGCTCGACGTCTTGCAGAAAGTGCGCGAGCAGGATTGGGACGTGCTGGTCCTCGACATTTCGATGCCCGGCCGCAATGGACTGGACCTCATCCGGATGGCCAAGGAAGAGCGCCCGGAACTGCCCATTCTGGTTCTCAGCATGCACCAGGAGGAACAGTACGCCGTGCGTGCGCTGAAGGCCGGGGCGCAGGGCTACATCACCAAGGAAAGTGACAGTGAATTGCTGGTTGCCGCCATCCGCCGGGTGGCCAAGGGGGGTGTGCACATCAGCGACAAGGTGGTGGAACTCATGGTGCGCGGGATACGTCCGACCGACAAACCCCAGCCGCATAACCTGCTTTCGGACAGGGAATACCAGATCTTCAACATGCTGGTCATGGGGCGGAGCCTGACCGAGATCGGCGCCGAACTGTCTCTGAGCGTCAAGACCATCAGCACCCACAAGACCCACATCCTGCAGAAGATGAATCTGACTAACAGCGCCGAACTGGTTCGCTATGCCGTCGCGCACTGTCTGGTTAATCCTGCTGCGTTCTGATCCGTTCTTCGTGTAGGAATTTTCCTATAGCGAAATTAATCCCGTGCTGATGGGAAGGGCGTGAGCCTTTCTTTACACTCATCACCACGAGCCGGAGAGAACTCCGACGACAACACTACAACAGGATGAGGTCAGACATGAAGAGAACAATGCTTTTTTCCCAGATAGCCGCGCTCGGCATTATCGGCGCGTTCGGCAGCGTTCCCGCCGTGGCGGCCGATCCGGCCAAGATCAACTGGGCGAAAGTTCCCATGGTCAACGTACCGTTGTTCTATCCGGGACAGTCGTCCTATGAGTGGCTGACCGGCAAGGATCACGAAGGTGCCAGCAAGGTCAAGAGGGGTGATGCGTGTACGTCTTGCCACGACGAAAAGGATGCGGAAAAGGAAATCGGTGAAAAGCTGGTTAAGGGCGGCCCGCTTGAACCGATGCCGGTCAAGGGCAAGGACGGCTACAAGGATCTCAAGGTGCAGGCAGCCTACGACAGCAAGAACGTCTACCTGCGTTTCCAGTGGCATACGTTGAACGCGTACCCCGGAACCGAGCACCAGTACCTGCGCTTCGACGGAAAGGAGTGGAAGGTCTGGGGCTTCCCGAAACTGGACAAGATCGTCCAGGATCGGCAGATGCAGGGGCTTTATGAAGACCGCATGTCAGTGATGCTCGACGACGGCAAGGTTCCTGGCTTCGACAAGCAGGGCTGCTGGCTGACCTGCCACGATGGTCAGCGCGACATGCCCAAGCAGTTCACCAAGAGCGAAATCGAGGCGAACGCGCTGATGAAGGCAATCAAGCGCAGCGATGTGCGCAAATACCTGCCGTCGACGCGCACCGATTCAGCCGACTGGAAAACCGGCAAGACGGTCGAGGAGATAAACAAGATCAAGGCGGACGGCGGGTTTGTCGAACTGTTCCAGTGGCGTGCGCACCGCAGCTATCCGGTCGGAATGGCAGATGATGGCTACGTGCTCGAATGGCGCAACAGCGATGCCGGCGTCAACCCCTTCAACGGCAACTCCGACGCCAAGACGCATGCGCCGAAGTTCATGTGGGACGAGAAGAAGGTTGGTTACAAGTCAATCACCGTCGGTGACCTGCGCAAGGGCGACCACTTCCTGATCCGCGAGCAGAACGCCGTGCCGTTCGATCCGAACGCGGGTTGGAAGGAAGGCGACATGATTCCCGACTACGTTGTAAGCCGTGCCGACGCCAAGGGGTCCGCTGCCGATAACAACGCGATCGCCAGTTGGAAGGACGGCGTGTGGACGGTGGTAATGATCCGTCCGCTCGGACTGACCAACCCCGACGATAAGGCCCTCAAGGAGGGCGGCGTCTACAACGTCGGCTTCGCTGTGCATGACGACAACATCACGACGCGCGGACACCATGTTTCGTTCAACAAGAGGTTGGGCCTCGGCGTCACGAAGGGCACCAAGGTCGACATCAACGCTGTCAAATTGCCGTAGCGCAAGGCCGGCGGCGGCACGATGATGGAACGAACGGTTTCCCCCCGGGCCGCCATGGAGCCGGTCCGGGGGGTGATTCGAGTCAAACAATTTCGTGACAATTGCCCGTAAGCTCGCCTAGGATGCCCATGTTCCGGCATGAGGCTTCCCGAATTCTCCGCAAGGGGGCCGCCTACGTCGATGGGGGTGGGATGAGGCACAACATACAAAGAACAATACGAGGGCTGTGTATCCTGGTTCTGGCGAGTGTGCTCCCGGCGTTGTTGTCGGCCCAGGAACGCCCGCTCACCCCCGAACAGCAGGAGAAGCAGCGCGCGGCCAACGCCGAGTGTTTTTCCTGCCACTCCGCGGAAGGATTGAAGGCGCCGCCGAAGGAAGGTCTTGATCTCCGGAAACTGCGCGGGCT
>DBMG01000112.1 GCA_002304785.1 Candidatus Accumulibacter sp. UBA704
TCTCGGTGCAGTTGATAATTCGTTGTCGTGCTCAATCGCGTTCCCCTTTGCCATCGTCTTCCGCACCATTGCCGTTCAGTTCGGAGCCGCCTTCGGTATCGACGTTGCGGGCCTGGGCCTGATACAAGCGATAGTAGTGTCCCTCACGCGCCATGAGGTCGGCGTGCGTGCCGATTTCGACGACGCTGCCGCGGTCCAGGACGACCAGCCGGTTGGCTTCGCGCAACGTCGACAGGCGGTGCGCTATGGCAATGGTGGTGCGGCCGCGCACCAGGTTGTCGAGCGCCTTCTGGATTTCCTTTTCGGTCGTCGTGTCGACGGACGAGGTGGCTTCGTCGAGGATCAGGATCTTCGGATCGATGAGCAGCGCGCGGGCGATCGAGATGCGCTGGCGCTCGCCGCCCGACAGTGCCTGACCGCGTTCGCCAACCAGCGAATCGTAGCCGTGCGGCAGGCGCAGGATGAATTCGTGGGCGTGGGCGGCGCGGGCGGCGGCAACGATCTCGGCGCGTGTTGCGTCGGGCTTGCCGTAGGCGATGTTCTCGGCGATCGTGCCGAAGAACAGGAACGGCTCCTGCAGCACCAGGCCGATGTGCCGGCGATACTCGGCGACGGGAATCGAGCGGATGTCGACGCCGTCGATCAGGATGGCGCCCTCGGAAACGTCGTAGAAGCGGCAGATCAGGTTGACCATGGTGCTCTTGCCGGAACCGCTGTGGCCGACCAGCCCGATCATTTCGCCTGGTTCGATTTTCAGGCTGATGTCGCGTGTGACGCTGCGCGTGCCATAGCGGAAACCGACATTGGCCAATTCAATGCGCCCGGTGACGGCCGGCAGATGCACCGGATTGACCGGTTCCGGCACGCTGGAGACGTGGTCGAGTACCTCGAAGATGCGCTTGGCCCCGGCGGCGGCCTTTTGCGTGACGGAGACGATGCGGCTCATCGAGTCGAGGCGCGTGTAAAAGCGCCCGATATAGGCCAGGAAAGCCGTCAGTACGCCGACCGAAATGTCGTTGCGCGAAATCTGCCAGATGCCGAAGGCCCAGATGATCAGCAGGCCGACCTCGGTGAGCAGGGTGACCGTCGGGCCGAACAGCGACCACACCTTGTTGACCTTGTCGTTAACTTCCAGGTTGTGCTGGTTGGCCGCGCGGAAACGCGCCGCCTCGCGCTGTTCCTGGGCGAACGCCTTGACCACGCGGATGCCGGGAATGGTGTCGGCGAGCACATTGGTGACTTCCGCCCAGATGCGGTCGACACGCTCGAAGCCAGTGCGCAGCTTTTCGCGCACCGTGTGGATCAGCACGGCGATGATCGGCAGCGGCAGCAAAGTAACGAGCGCCAGCCAGGGGTTGATCGAGACCAGGATGGCCGTGGTCATGGCGATCATCAGCACATCGGTGGCGAAGTCGAGGAAGTGCAGCGAAATGAAGATATTGATGCGGTCGGTTTCCGAGCCGATGCGCGCCATCAGGTCACCGGTGCGTTTGCCGCCGAAGTATTCCTGCGACAGCTTTAGCAGATGCTCGTAGGTCGTCGTGCGCAGATCGCGCCCGATGCGTTCCGAGACCAACGCCAGGATATACGTGCGTGCCCAGCCGAGGAACCAGGCCAGAACCGCGGCGCCAAGCAGTCCCGAGAGATAGAGCGTGACCAGAGCGGTGTCGATCGGTTTGCCGTTCTGGTACGGGATCAGCACATTGTCCATCAGCGGCATGGTCAGGTACGGCGGCACCAGCGTCGCTGCAGTCGTGGCCAGCGACAGGAGGAAGCCGGCGAGGAGTTGCCAGCGGTAGGGACGGGCGAAGCGCCACAGGCGGAACAAAGTCCACGTCGAGGGCGGCGTCAGATCTTCCTTGCTGCACACCGGGCAGTCATCCTGTCCGGCGAGCAGCGGTGTCTCACATTTCGGGCACAGGGCCTGATGCGGGGAAGGCGGCAGGACGCCGGTGGCGTGAAATTCGACCTGCCGGTTGACGTGCTCGATCAGGCGCCCGGCGGCGATGTCCTGGCCGAGCGTGTAGCGCCATTGCGCCAGGCGGCTGTCGGCGTCGAAAAGCTCGAGGCTGCCGACGCCCGCGTGGTCGCGCCGAGTGAGCGTCAGGCCGGGGCGCAATGCGTGGCTTTGCCACTCGGCGTCGTCCTCGGTCCTGGCCAGTAGGCGCAGGCTGGTCAGTACGACCAGCCCTTTGGCAAAGCGCAACCTGGCGTTGAGATCGATTTCGAGCCAAGCCAGCACTTTTTCTTCGGTTTTGAGATGGGCTTCCACGACCGGCTGCCAGGCAGCGGGCAGGGGAATCTGGGAGTGCGATGGCAACGCGCCGCTGGCGACGGATGTCTTGGCTGTGCTCGGGGTCATGTTCCTTCTGGATCAAATGGATATCCGCCGATGGTGCGGCGAAAAATAGCCGACAAGTATACCCTTTCATGTGGGCAGGGAATTGTTGCAACTTGGTAACGGATGAGTCGTTATTTCGGATGACTGGCGAGTAAAAATCGGCCCTTTGGTGACGTGTCGGCTTCTGAAGCGCTTTCTTGACTTCTTCACGATCGGGAATACCTTTAAAGCATCGCCTTGTGCGTTCCGATGGGCCCCGTCGAAGGAGAAATCATGCACATTCCCGAATCCATGCTGCAGGGCAGCATCTGTCCCGTTACGGCTGTCATCGGGGTCGTTGGCGTCGTGGTTGCCTGCCATTTTGCCGGAAAGGTCCAGGAAAAACCCTCGGCATCGAGGTTTGGCGCCATCGCGGCCCTCATTTTTGCCGGGCAGTTGATGAACTTTCCGATAATGCACGGGACATCGGGGCACTTGCTCGGGGGCGTGCTGGCATCCAGTGTGCTGGGTACGCCATTCGGAGTGTTGGCCATGGCCGTGGTGGCGGCCATTCAAAGCCTGGTCTTCTCGGACGGTGGAGTCTCCGTTCTGGGCGCCAATCTCCTGAATATGGCATTCATTGGCGCCGGTGTCGGAGGTGTGCTGCGCCTCATTTTGTCCGGGAAGTTGCCCGGAAATGCGGGGAGACTGGTTGCAACGGCGGTTAGTGCCTGGATGTCAGTTGTCCTGGCGGCGTTTGCCGTGGCTGTCGAATTGACGGTGGATGGGCAGATTGCATTTTTCGAAGTCGTTCCGGCGATGCTAGGGACACACTCCCTGATAGGCCTAGGAGAAGTGGCGATTACCTTGGCGGGGTGTACCCTGGTTTCCGAAGCCTCCGTCGCCGGAAATACGCGAGGAAAAGTGGCGATACCTTTCGTGACGGCACTGCTCGTGGCGATGCTGCTCAGCCCGTTCGCTTCAGGGCTCCCGGACGGATTGGAATGGGTGGCCAGGAACTACGGATTCCTGCATGAATCGGCGCCGGTTTTCGTCACTCCCTTGGCGGACTATTCGGTGCC
>DBMG01000021.1:0-5247 GCA_002304785.1 Candidatus Accumulibacter sp. UBA704
GTCCCGGTGGCGTCCATGTTGGCGGCGATGATCGGGATGCCGTGGTAGGTGCGCTGGGAGTGCAGGAAGACGAAATCGCGGGAGATGTCGACTTCCGAGCGCGAGGTCAGGGTCGAACGCTTTGGGCGGATGAGTACGTCCTTGAAGTCGAGTTTGAGATCCTGTTCGATGCGCATGGCGTGTTCCTCTCAGTCGTTGGCGGGGTTACGCGAGTGCCGGCAGTGTTCCGGAAAGTGTTCTCAGCGACTCGCGAGCGTTTCGGTAATCGGGGTAGTAATGACCGACAATGGCCCAGAAGCGGGCTCCGTGATTCATTTCGCGCAGATGGGCGAGTTCATGCACGATCACGTAATCGATGATGTGCGAGGCACAATGGATCAGGCGCCAGTTCAGGCGAATGCCTGTTTTCAGGCTGCAACTGCCCCAGCGCGTGCGCGCGGAGGATAGCGCAAGCGGCGGCGTGGCAATGCCGAAACGCCCGGCGTGATGGGCGAGTCGCGGGGCAAATAGTTCCAGCGCCCTTTTTTTCAAGGCCTTCCCAAGCACCGCCTCGCCGTGGTCCGGCGAGCGCAGGCGGAGCGTCAGTATCGTCGGTTCGCCTTCCGTCCAGCTGACCTGGTTGTTGCCGCTGGCAAAGCGGATTTCCAGCGAGCTGCCGAGATACGGCAGGCGTGTCCCGTCGCCGAGACGCAATGGCGCGGGGCGCCGCCGCTCGCGCCATTCGTCGAGTTTCTGCGTAACCCAGTCGCCGTGTTTGCGGATCAACGTCTCGACTTCGGCGAGCGGGGCGCGGTGCGGCGCACCGACCCGCAATCCGCGATGATCGATGGTGAGGCCAATGGTACGTCGCCGTGCGCGGCGCAGTGTATAGGGAACGATACGGTCGCCCAGGGCGATCGTTCGTGGGGTTTCGCCTTCTGCGGTTTTTTCGAAGGCGAACGGAAGTTCAGCTTGCCAGGGCATTGGTGGTTGCTGTGTAACGGTGCGGCGAGAGCCGGCGCATCTCGGTCTCGATCCATTGCTCGGCCTGCGCCGTTACTTCCTCGGCCGATTTGCCTTTGGTGTCAATCGCCGGTCCGATGCTGACGGTGATCAGCCCTGCCTTTTTGACGAAGGCATTTTTTGCCCAGAACTCGCCGGCGTTGTGGGCGACCGGGACCGCCGGAACCCCCGCCTTGACGGCCAGATGGGCGCCCCCGGTCTTGAAGCGGCGGCTTTCGCCGGGAGAAATGCGGGTTCCCTCCGGGAAAATGACTACCCAGTAGCCGGCCTTGAGGCGTTCGCGTCCTTGCTTTTCGACCTGTCTCAGTGCGTTCTTTCCGGCGGTGCGGTCGATCGAGATCATCTTGACTGCGGCGAATGCCCATCCGAGAAACGGGATCAGCAGCAGGGACCGCTTCAGGACAAAGACGAGTGGCGGGAAAATGGCCTGCAGGCCGATGGTTTCCCATGCCGATTGATGCTTTGAAAGGACGACCGATGGTGTTGCCGGGATGTTCTCGCGGCCGATGACCTGGTAGCGCAAACCCAGCACATGATCGCAAAGGGCCATGAAACCTGTCCGCCAGACAGCGATGATGCCGAAGCGGAAGCGCATCGGCAGCACTGCCGAGAGCGTGACGAGCAAACCGGCGGGGGCAGTGATCAGAACGGCTAGGAACAGGAACAGGGTGGAGCGGATCAGGGCGATCATGACTTCAGGATGTACTCGACAACCGCCGCCAGATCGTCAAATACCAGCGTGCCTTCGGGTATCCCGCCGTCGGCCTGGGTGGCCTTGCCCTTGCCGGAGAGGACCAGCACGGGCTTGGCGCCTGCGGTCGCCGCCGCCTGCAGATCGCGCAGCGAGTCGCCGACGGCGTAGGCGTGGGTCAGGTCGATGTTGAAGCAGCCGGCGATCCGATCGAACATGCCGGGCTTGGGCTTGCGACAATTGCAATTCGAGTCGGCCGAGTGCGGACAATAGAAGATCGCATCGATTCGTCCGCCCACGGCCTTGACGGCGCGGTGCATCTTGTCATGGATGCTGTTCAGCGTATCCATGTCGAAAAGCCCGCGATCGATCCCGGACTGGTTGGAGGCCACCACCACGCGATAACCGGCTTGGGTAAGTCGGGCAATCGCTTCCAGGCTGCCAGGAATGGGTTTCCATTCGGCCGGCGACTTGATGAAGTGGTCGGAATCGAAATTGATGACGCCGTCGCGGTCGAGGATGACGATTTTCATACGCCCAGTTTCGAAATGTCGGCTACTGCGTTAAGTTGATCGAACAAGGATTTCAGCAGGCCGAGGCGATTGGCGCGGATCAGCGGTTCGTCTACGTTGACCATCACTTCGTCGAAGAACCGGTCAACCTCGGTACGCACCGCAGCGAGCACCTTCAGCGCGTCGGCGTAGTCCTCGTTGGCGACGTGCGAACGCACCACCGGCGCGATCAGCACGACACGCTCGAACAGGGCCTTCTCCGCCGTTTCCTGCAGGAGCGCCACGTCGGGTTCGGGCAGCGAGCCCTCGGCCTTCTTCAGGATGTTGCCGATGCGCTTGTTGGCGGCGGCCAGCGCCAGGGCTTCGGGCAGGTGCAGAAAGTCGCGCACTGCAGCCAGCTTGGGTGGTACCAGGTCGATGCGCGTCGGGTGCTGGGCGAGGACAGCCTCGATGACGTCCTGGGCGTGGCCGGCGTCCTTGAGCAGGCCACGCAGGCGGTCGAGCATGAAGTCGAGCAGCTGTGCCTGAAATCCGCTGGCCGCGAGTGTGCCCTGCGGGAAGGCCTTGGCCGTTTCGGCGATCAACTCGCCCAGGTCGAGCGGCAGTGGTTTTTCCATGAGGATACGCAATACGCCGAGCGCGGCACGACGCAAGCCGAAGGGATCCTTGTCCCCGGTGGGGATCTGACCGATGCCGAAGAACCCGACCAGGGCTTCCATCTTGTCCGCCAGGGCCACCGAGCAGGAGATGTTGCCTTCGGGTAGCACGTCACCGGCGAAACGGGGACGGTAGTGTTGCTCCATGGCTTCCACGACTTCGGGCTTGGCGCCTTCATGCTGCGCATAATAACGGCCCATGATGCCCTGCAGTTCGGGGAACTCGCCGACCATGTCGGTCAGCAGGTCGACCTTGCAGATGAGGCCGGCGTTGCGCGCGAGCATGGGATTGGCGCCGAGCTTTTCAGCCACGAACGAGGCAATGAGGCCGAGACGGTTGGCGCGATCGCCGAGCGACCCGAGTTTGTTGTGATAAACGACTGAACCGAGCTTCATGGTGCGCGTGACGAAGCCATTCTTCAGGTCCTGGTTGTAGAAGAAGCGAGCGTCGGACAAGCGCGGCCGGACGACCCGGGCGTTGCCGCCGATGATGTGCTTCGGATCGTCCACCTGCATGTTGGAGACGATCAGGAACCTGTTCAGCAGCTTTTTCGATGCGTCGAACAGCGGGAAATACTTCTGGTTCTGCTGCATGGTCAGAATCAGGCATTCTTGCGGCACGTCGAGGTACTCGGCTTCGAATTCGCCGATATACACGACCGGCCATTCGACCAGAGCGGTGACTTCGTCGAGCAATCCCTCTGAAGGGTTCATCGTGGCGTTCAGCTCCTTGGCCTTGGCCTCGAGTTGCACAGCGATCGCGGCGCGGCGCTCGGCAAAGCTGGCAATGACCTTGCCTTGCGATTTCATTGTTTCGGCGTAGCAGTCAGCCTGATTCAGCACGATGTCACCGCTGGACAGGAAGCGGTGGCCGCGGGTAAAGGTGCGGCTGGTGAGGCCCAGCACCTCGCCCGGAACGACGCGGTCGCCATGCAGCATGACGAGGCCGTGAACCGGGCGCACAAACTGGTGGTCGGAGTCGCCCCAACGCATGACCTTCGGAATTGGCAATTTCTTCAGAGCATCCGCGACGATGCCGGCGAGCACGTCGTCGAGTATTGCTCCCTTGACGGTGGCCTTGTAGAAGAAGGTCTCCGACTTGCCGTCGAGGCGCTTCTCGAACTGCGCGATGGCGTCGAGCGGGATGCCCTTGGCTTCCAGCTTCTTTTTCAGCGCGGGTGTCGGCTCGCCGTTGGCGTCGAGGGCAACAGCAACCGGCATGATCTTCTCGAAGGCGGTAGCGTCCGGTGCGACGGCCAGTACATGCGGCACCTGGATGGCCAGGCGGCGCGGCGTGGCGAACCATTCGTAGGCGCCGCTGGCCGAGACGAGATTGCGGTCGGACAGGCCGATGTGGATCTGGCTGGCGAAGACTTCGCCGAGACGGGAGAGCGCCTTCGGCGGCAGTTCTTCCGTCAGCAATTCTATGAGCAATGTGGCGTTCATGTCAGTTGGCCTCCCCTTTGCCGCCCTTGCACATCGGGAAACCGAGCGCCTCGCGGGAGTTGTAGTAGGACTGGGCGACTTCGCGCGCCAAGGCGCGCACGCGGCCGATGTAGGCGGCGCGTTCGGTGACCGAGATGGCGCCGTGCGCGTCGAGGAGGTTGAAGCAGTGCGAACACTTCATGACCTGCTCGAAGGCCGGTAGCGCGAGGTTGATGCCCATCAGGCGCTTGGCTTCCGACTCGTGGTCGGAGAAATGGCGGAACAGGATTTCGACGTTGGAGTGCTCGAAGTTGTACTTCGACTGCTCGACCTCGTTCTGGTGATAGACGTCGCCGTAGGTCAGGCGCTGGCCGTTGGCTTCGGTCCACACCAGATCATAGACGTTCTCGACGCCTTGCAGGTACATGGCCAGCCGTTCGAGGCCGTAGGTGATTTCACCGAGCACCGGCTTGCAGGTCAGCGAGCCGACTTCCTGAAAATAGGTGAACTGCGTGACTTCCATGCCGTCAAGCCACACTTCCCAGCCCAGACCCCAGGCGCCGAGCGTCGGCGATTCCCAGTCGTCCTCNNNTCCTGGATGTTGTCGGGCGACGGTTTCAGGACAACCTGATACTGGTAGTAGTGCTGCAGGCGGTTGGGGTTTTCGCCATAGCGCCCGTCCTTGGGGCGGCGCGACGGCTGGACGTAGGCAGCGTTCCACGGTTCCGGTCCGATGGCGCGCAGGAACGTGGCGGTATGGAAGGTGCCGGCGCCGACCTCGATGTCGTAAGGCTGGAGCAGCGCGCACCCCTGTTTGTCCCAGAAACTCTGGAGACGCAGAATGACTTCCTGAAATGTTGGCATGTAAGGCTTCGAAAATAAACGTGAAAAACGCGACAAACGAGGATTTTACTTGCTTTTCCGTGCGACAAGAAGGCGATGGCGTCGTCGGCGTGGCAAA
>DBMG01000021.1:5327-6108 GCA_002304785.1 Candidatus Accumulibacter sp. UBA704
CCCAGAAGGGAGCTCTCATGGACGTGCAATCACTGCAAAACTTCCTGAGTACGACGGTTAGCGAATTGGCGATCAAGATTCTCGCCGCGATAGCTTTTTGGGTCGTGGGGCGCTGGCTGATCGGCAAGGTGATCGGTCTGATGCAAGCGGCGATGAGCCGCAGTCACGTCGATCCCACACTGATCAAATATCTTGGCTCAATCGTCGCCATCACGCTGAATATCGCCCTGGTCCTCGGCATCCTCGGCTATTTCGGCATCCAGACGACCTCGTTCGCGGCCCTGCTGGCTGGTGCCGGCGTGGCCATTGGTGCGGCATGGAGCGGGATGCTCGGTAATTTCGCGGCCGGCGCGTTCATTCTCATCCTACGGCCTTTCAAGGTGGGCGACTTCGTCAATATCGGAGGCATCGTCGGCACAGTACAAGAACTGGGCTTGTTCGGAACGTCCATCGTGACGCCGGATAACGTCCTGACCATTGTCGGCAACAGCAAGGTGTTCGGGGAGAGCATCCAGAATTACTCGGCCCTGCCCTTGCGGCGCGTGGACCGTACCGCCCAGCTAGCTCTAGGCGTCGATCCGCTCGAAGCGATCACCCTGATCAAGGCGGCCGTGGCCGAGATTCCCAATGTTTCCGGGGAGATGCCGCCCGAGGTCAACCTGCTCGATATCAAGTTGGAAGGCCCGCAGATTGCCGTGCGCCCGTATACCCATACGGACAATTACTGGCAGGTCTATTTCGATACGAACGAAGCCATTGTGCGCGTGTGCAAGAAAGCCGG
>DBMG01000131.1:0-1675 GCA_002304785.1 Candidatus Accumulibacter sp. UBA704
CCGGATACGCTGGTCGACGCCTCGCAGCGCTCACTGGGGACAAGCATCCTTGGCGCACCGTCCGGGATGCCGTTGATCGTCGCGCCGACGGGGTTCAACGGCATGCTGTGCCACCACGCCGACATCCTGCTGGCACAGGCCGCACGCGACGCGGGCATTCCGTTTACCCTGAGCACGATGTCCAGCGCGTCCATCGAGGATATTGCCCGGGAAGCCGCCGGCTGTCGCTTCTGGTTTCAGCTTTACATGCTCAAGGACCGTAATATCACGCGCGACCTGCTCAAACGTGCCGAGGCAGCCGGGTGTGAGGCTCTGGTATTCACCACCGACTGCGCGCATTTCGGCAACCGCGAAAGCGAACGCCGCCACTTCCGCGCACCGATGAAATTGACCCTGAAGTCGATGCTCAACACCGCCTGCCATCCCGGGTGGGCGCTCGACGTCATCGGGCGCGGACGCGGCGTTCCCGGCTTCGGCAATCTGGCGGGCTATTTTTCGGAGGAGGACCGGGCCAGCGGGCGTGGCGCCGCGTTCATCGTCACCCGTCTCGATGACGGCATCAACTGGAACGACCTGCGTTTTCTGCGCGAACACTGGCGCGGCAAGCTGGTCGTCAAAGGCATCCTCCATGCCTCCGACGCCCGGCAGGCAACCGCCCTCGGCGCCGACGCCGTCGTCCTGACCAACCACGGCGGACGCCAACTGGATGGCACCATCTCACCGATGGAAGCGTTGGCCGAAATCCGCGACGCGTGCCCCGACCTGGAAATCTTCATCGACAGCGGCTTCCGGCGCGGCACGGACATCGCCAAGGCCCTGGCGCTCGGCGCTGATGCCGTCATGGCAGGCCGCGCCCTGCTCTACGGTGCCGCCGCTTCCGGGAGACCCGGCATTGACAAGGCTCTGGGCATTCTCGGATCGGAACTCGATCGCACCCTCGGACAGCTCGGCGTGACCTCGATTGCCAAACTGGAACGCCGGCATCTGCGAACCAACCCCGCCTCGATATAACCAAAAGAACACCCACGCCCTCCCCATATTCGTTATGGCGATATAGATATAGAAATTAAGTCGTTCAAAGGCTGTCCACGCACTGGTAGATTGCCAGCATCGTCGGCCTGAACGACTTTTGTCGATTGCTGTCCGAAAATGACAATGCAATGACAAGTTCTCCGGCCGACTCCCGGAAACCAGACAGGAGAAACGCCATGAACATCGCCAACAGCGTCGCCGATCTCATCGGCAACACCCCGCTTGTGCGCATCAACCGCATCGCCGAAGGCGCCGTCGCCACCATCGCCGCCAAGCTCGAGTACTTCAACCCGGCGCACAGCGTCAAGGATCGGATCGGCGAGGCGATGATCAGCGCCGCCGAAAAGGCCGGGCTGATCAAGCCCGACACCATCCTGGTCGAGCCGACCAGCGGCAATACCGGCATCGCCCTGGCCATGGTCGCCGCCGCGCGCGGCTACAAGCTGGTGCTGACCATGCCCGAGACGATGAGCAAGGAACGCCGCGCCCTGCTGCGCGGCTACGGCGCCGAACTGATCCTCACCCCCGGCCCGGAAGGCATGGGCGGGGCGATCAAGAGGGCCGAGGAACTGGCCGCCTCCGATCCGCGCTATCTGCTGCTGCAGCAGTTCAAGAACCCCGCCAATCCGGAGATTCACCGCCA